>NZ_JAXJXF010000029.1:0-10879 GCF_036307625.1 Methanobrevibacter sp. | reverse complement strand
TTTTATAATCTGGCTCTGCAATATATGCAGAATCCATTTCACCACCAGTACCATCTTTCAAATGAACTCTACGATTGATCTTTTTAACATAATTTCCAGGAACTCCAATAGTTTTAGTATATTCAGCCGGAAATTCATCAAACATGATGGAATGGCATAAGTCAAAAGGTTTTGAAAATTTTCTTGCTCTAATCATAATTTTTCCCTTATTTTATTTAAAATTCAATTCAAGAAAGTTATCTCGAATAACTAACTTTTTAAAAAATATTTAAGTTTTATATAAAACTCCAAATTGATTTAACTTAAAAATCTGATTAAATTTAAGTAAAATAGGACATGTCCAATTAAATAATTGATTGGCAAAGTATAAAGAAGTTTTTCAAGTGCAACAATATGAAAAATCACAATTATGATACTCAGCTATAAAATGTAAAATCAATGTAGTTCATTCAACGTCCTTCAGCGCTTCAACCATGTTCAAATCTTTGATTTTATCTGAAAACATAAGGTTTACACCAATAGCTATTGCAAAAGTTATTGCAGCAGACAATACAATATTGCCCAATGTCAGTGTAGGGACATAATACAGCAAGTCTCCCGCAGCATTCATCATCAATGTCATGAAGTAAAATCCAAGAGGAATACCTAAAATAAAACCTATTGATGTGAAAATTATGTTTTGGGTCAAAAGCAGCTTTCTTAAGGTATTCGTTTTAAAGCCCAGAACCTTCAAGGTTGCAATTTCCCGCTCCATTTCTGTAAATGACAAAATGCCCAGATTATACAAAACCAGAATGGCCAATGCTCCTGCCACAAATGTCACTACATAAACCATCATCATCACTGAAGTCGTCATCTGGTCCCAGCTTTCCTTCATTTTATCAATTGTTGTAACTGATTTGATAGAATCAAAGTTTTCGCCAAATTTTTCATCAGTTATGATGTTTGTCGGCGTGAAATTCAATCCCTGATCTTTTAAAGTATCCGGAGACATTATCAAACCTTGTGAAATTGGTTCTGCATGAATCTGACCTATTTTTGAAGTTACCCAATCATCTTCACCGACAATATGCCACCTGATTTCATCACCGATTGTCAAATTGAATTTATCTGCCAGCTTGGTTGATATTGACACAACCCCCTCACCAATGTCAATCGGATTCCTGTTGCTGTCGGTGTAGGATATCAAATCCGTATTATTCGATGCCAAAAGCGTTACCGTGTCCTCCACATCATTTGCCTTGATTTCGATGGATTGCTGCATAATAAAACTGCCGTTTGTTTCATTTAAAACATAATAGAGTTCCATCGGATTGGCCTGACTTGAAAGCAATAACTTTGACTCATAATGAACGATATCATCATATTCCCATGACTTTAGCTCAGCCATGCTGTCATTCATACCGAATGCTGCAATAAGCAGTGCAACACATCCCATAACCCCAACTATTGCCATCAATGCCCGGAACCTATTTCTTCTTGCATCACGCCAGTTCCATCGCATATTGAAGCTTAAACGATTCCAAAATCTTGATTTTTCAATTATTGTTTTTGATGAAGCATTAGGCGGTTTAGGCCTTAATGTATTTGCAGGATTTTCCTTTGAAATTCTTCTGCATGACAGATAGGTCACCAACACAGACAAAACGACCATCAATCCAGCAATGTAAAGGAAACTCATGTCAAAACCAGGATTCCAGCTAGGCATACTGTAATTTGTCTTCATTGAGGGATAAAACATTTGGGGAATTATCATAGGTCCCGTAATCAAACCCAAAATAGCCCCTGCCAAAACCGGCCAGAATGAATATGACAGATAATGCAGAATTATTGATGAGTCCTTAAATCCGACGGCCTTTAGGATTCCAATTTGAGTTCTTTGATGAGCAACAATCCTATTCATTGTTGTGAGAAGCGTTAGAAAAGTAACCAAAATAAATACAATTGGAAAAACATCACCAATCATCTTGTGCTGTGCCATTTCATCGGCGAATTTGGAAACGCTCAATTGATCCTCTTTTTTGGTAATCGACAGATAATCTATTGAACTCATTTTAGCCTCAAAATCGCTGCCGGACATATCATACTTAACAAGCAAAGTATTGTATTTCAAATCTTCAGGATATGCCTTGGCTGACAGATATGCAAAGCCCATTTCATTGAAATCAGGAGTTAGGGATGATGGAGATACCTCATAAATATATTCCGGAGAATAGCCAAGACCCTTGATTTGTTTTGTTATTGTTCTGTTGTCAAATTCAAAGGCGATTTTATCTCCGACTTTCAGGTCACGGGCTTCTGCAAAACGGGTATCCAACCAGACACCAGAATCATCATTCGGATTGAAATCTTCACCTTCAGTTGCATAAAACTTAGAAATCGTTCCCTTCTCTATGAAGTGCAGCGTGATGTCAGGATTACTTTCCAAATCCGCTTGGGATTGAATTACCTCCTGCCTGTCATTTTGAGTCGTGAACCCATTGAATTTGTCTAAAGATGCATTATCAAAATCAGTATTATAAATCCAAGCATCCGCCATATTGGTATCTGTGTAAAACCCATCAGATGTTTGAACCAAACCATAGTACTCTGCATAAATTCCAGTATATGCAAAAATACCCAAAAATGCCATTAAAAATATTGCAATGAATTGCGTCTTGTTGATTTTTATATCCCTCAGCATCTTTTTAGACAATGACATGATAATATATTTAAAAATTGGAATATAAAAAACCTATTTTTTAATTGAATATATGATTCATTAAAAGTGATGAAAAAATATTTTCTTTTAAAAAAATTAATGTAAATTACATTAACATAGACAATCTGAAAATATAGCCATAATTTAAAATATGAATATATATGTGACAATCCATTAAAAATAGCTTAAAGATTTAGAACCGAAAGGAGTGAATAGATATTGAACTATTCCACACCTTTCAGTGATTCGACCATATCCAACCTCTTGATTTTTCGTGAAAACATCAGGTTTACAAGAATTGACAATGCAAAAGTAATTACCAATGTAATGAGGAAGTTTACAGGAGATATTGACGGCAATATGTAGAAAGAATCTCCGGATGACTCCCACATTATGGCCAGTATGTAATATCCCACAGGCAATCCCAGTACAAACCCAATAGCTGTAAACCACAGGTTCTGTGTCAACAATAGTTTTCGCAAAGCCCCTGTCTTGAAACCCAACACCTTCAATGTCGCAATTTCCCGTTCAATTTCTGTAAATGACAGCAGACCAAGATTGTATAACACCACTACCGCAAGAAGAGATGCAAAGAATATCAATATGTAGATTAAAAGCCACATTGATTCTGTCAGCTCATCCCAACTGGAAGTCATATTATTCATAGAGTTAGCTGCCTTTACACCATCATAATCCTTTGTGACATGTTCTGATGTGATGATGCTTGTTGGAGTATAGTTTAAATCCAAATCATCCAATTTATCAGAAGACATTATGAATCCCTGAGATATAGGATCTGCGTGAATCTTGTCTATTTTTGTATCAATCCACTTATCAGAACCCATAATGTGCCATCTGACAGTATCTCCAACATCAACATCCAGCATTTTTGCCATTTTTTCAGAAATCGATACATCACCATCATTAATTTCAACATGGTTTCTGTCATAGTCTGTCGGTGTAATTAAATCTGTTTCATTGAGTACCAGAAGTGAACCCGATTTTTTGGCCGAGTCCGATTCTATTTCAATGGCACTTTCCATTATCTCATCACCATTGACCTTGTCTGCAATGTCATCGATTTGCGATTGTGCAGTATCCTCTTCAATCACCAATTTTGAGTCATAATGATTAATTTGTGTATATTCCCATTCCTTCAGATCATTCATTCCATCATACATTCCAAATGCACAAACCAATAGCGCAGAACAACCCATCACCCCAACTATTGTCATCAGTGCCCGAAACTTGTTTCTTTTGGCATCACGATAATTCCATCGAATATTGAATGACATGTGCTTCCATAATCCCAGCTTTTCAATGAATCCTGAAGATGAAACCTTAGGCACCTTTGGCCTTATGGTATCGGCCGGTTTTTCATCCGAAATGCCTTTGACCGAATAATATGAAACCGCCAGAGACATTATGATCATCAATGCTGCCACATATAAGAAACTCATGCTCCAGGCCGAATTCCAGGACGGCAGCTTATAAGTTGCACTCATTGACGGATAAAACAGTTGGGGCAATATCATCGGTCCCAAAATCAAGCCCAATATTGAACCTGTTAAAACCAGCCAGAAACCATAGGACAAGTAATGCAGAATAATTGAACTATTCTTAAATCCGCAAGCCTTAAGAATACCTATTTGAGTCCTTTGATGAGTGATTATCCTTCTCATTGTTGTCAGCAAAATCAGCATTGCAATCAATATGAATACAACTGGAAAAATGTCCCCCATCATCTTATGCTGGTCCATTTCATCGGCGAACTGACTTACGCTAGAGTGCTCTGACCTTTCAACGAATGAACTGTAGTAACCACCCATATGATAATCCAACAGCTCACCATAACTTTTAGAATCACCATCGAATTTGACATTCAATACGTTATATGGAACTGTATCTGTTGGAAATGCCTTATATGAAAGATATGCAAAACCAATTTTGTTGAAATCAGGAATTATGGAGGCGGATGAGGCATGATAGACATATTCCGGAGAGTAACCTATTCCTTTTATCTCCTTTTTGATAGCGTAGTTTTCAAATTCAAATGTAATGTTGTCTTTGACTTTCAAGCCTTTGGCATCGGCAAAGCTTTTGTCAAGCCATACTCCACCAGCATCATCAATATTCAGTTCCTCTCCTTCAACCAGAAAGAATTTGGATATTGTGTTGTTTTCTACAAAATGCAGCGTAATGTCGGGGTCATTGTCAAAATCTCCCACCGAATCCACTACCACCTGCCGTTCCATTTGAGTGGTTGCACCCAGGCAATTAACCTGGTCTAAAAATAAATCACTAATATTTAATGAATAAATCCAACCGTCAGCCAAGTTTGTGTCTTCATAAAAGTTGTTACTGTTTACTTCAAGGCCAACAGACTCTCCGCCGACACCGGCAAACACAAATACTCCTAAAAATGCCATTAAAAAAATTGATATAAATTGAGCTTTGTGCTTCGCGATGTCTCTCAACATCTTTTTGAAAAGCATACACTCACCAGTCTAAATCTGTGACCTTCATTGGATTTTCATTAACTGCGATACTTTCTATCTGACCATTTTTGATTCTGATAACCTTATCTGCAGCTTCGGCAAGTATTGCATTGTGAGTTACGATAATTACTGTAGTATTTCTGTTGTTACTCATATCCTGGAGTAAATTTAAAATTAGTACACCTGTTTTTGAGTCAAGTGCTCCTGTAGGCTCATCACATAAAAGCATTGTTGGCTGTTTTGCAACTGCTCGTGCAATTGATACTCTTTGTTGTTCTCCACCGGACAATTGTGCAGGAAATTGATCTGCATGGTTTCCAAGTCCCACCGAATCCAGAACGCTTAGACCATCTATATCCACATCCACAATATCCTTCATCAATTCAACATTTTCAATTGCAGTCAAATTTGGAATCAAGTTATAGAACTGGAAAATGAAACCGACATTTTTAGCCCTGTACTCTGTCAGCTGGTTGTCGGAGAAAGATTCGACATGATTACCATTTACAATTATTTGACCTGAAGTTACTGAGTCAAGCCCTCCCAAAAGATTTAAAAGAGTTGATTTACCAGCACCAGACGGTCCAAGAATTACTACAAATTCCCCCTTATCAATGGTAAAATTAACATTGTCCATAGCTTTTAAAATGTGTTCTCCAGATTTATATTCCTTATCCACATTTTTAAATTCAATAATTGTACTCATCATTCTTGCCTTCTTTTATAATATTTGTTTAATAATACTTTATTAATTTTAGTATTTATATTTAGGCATGCCTAAATATTTTTAACCTGATAACAAAAAAATATTTTTCATTAAAAAAAACTAATTTAATAAACAATACATATAAAACATTTCAAAACAAATAGTATTTTATAATAAATTATTATAGGAAAAATCAAATGTCATTCAAAAAAGATGAAATGTTAATAATGCCTGCAGTAGACATTAAAAATGGAAAATGTGTACAGCTTGTCCAAGGCGAACCTGGAAGTGAGATGGTTGAAATAGAAAATCCCGAACGTGTTGCAAAGCACTGGGAAGATTTGGGAGCTAAAAACATCCATGTGATTGATTTGGATGGAACCATCAATGGAGTTGCCAGTTTCGATATTATCAAAGACATATTGAACGAGGTTTCAGTTCCAATCCAGCTTGGTGGCGGGATAAGAAGCGTTGAATATGCACGCCAATTATTGGATTTGGATATTGAAAGACTGATAATCGGAACCATGGGAATTCAAAATCCCAAAACCATTGAAGAATTGTCAGAAGAGTATGGCTCTGAGAGAATCATGATTTCGCTTGACAGCAAGGACAACAAGGTAGTTATCAAGGGATGGCAGGAAAAGATAGATAAAAGTCCAGTCGAGCTTTCACAGGAGTTTAAGGACCATGGAGCAGGAAGCATACTGTTTACCAATGTTGACGTTGAAGGACTTTTAGGCGGATTTTACACAGAACCTGTAGAAGAGCTTAAAAAATCCGTTGATTTGCCTATTGTTTATTCCGGAGGAGTAACAACAATAGACGACATTAAAAAATTAAATGAAAGTGGTGTGGAAGGAGTTGTAATCGGTTCTGCACTGTATAAAGATAAAATTGATTTGACTGAAGCTTTAAAATATCAGAAGAGGCAAATATAATGAAAATAATGGCGACCGGAACATTCGACATACTTCACCCAGGTCATGGAGTATACCTTGAAGAGTCAAAAAAATTGGGTGGAGAAGATGCTGAACTTTATGTTGTTGTAGCTCGTGATGCAACAGTTGAAAGAAGAAAAAGAGTACCAATTGTTGGAGAAGACCAACGTTTAGAATTGATTAAAATGTTAAAACCCGTAACTGATGCTTTTTTAGGTGATGCAAATGGAGATGTGTTCAAGATTGTTCGTGAAATCGACCCGGACATCATCACCGTAGGAGCTGATCAAAATCATGACATAACCAAGCTGCAGGAGGCAATCGACAAAAGAGGCCTGAAAGCAAAGGCCGTGCGTATTGAAAAATACCGTGATTGCGAACTTGACAGCAGCTGTAAAATCATTAGAAAAATTCAAAATACAGATTTTGAAGGAAAAATAATGGACCATTGTGAAGATTAGGAGATAGATAAAATGTTTAAAGTAGCAATAATAGGTGCAAGCGGATATACTGGCGGAGAACTATTGAGAATGTTGTTGAACCATCCTGAAGTGGAAATAACAGACATTACCTCAAGACAATACGACGGCATTCCTGCACATAAAATCCATCCCCACATAAGAGATTCTGGACTTGTATTTTCAAACAAGAGTCCATCCGAATTGGATGTTGACGTTGCATTTACCGCAACACCTCATGGAGCATCAATGAAAATTGTTCCTGAACTTTTAGAAACCGGAATGAAAGTTGTTGACTTAAGTGGAGATTACAGATACAGAGACACAGCAGTATATGAAAAATGGTATGGAATGGAACATACCGACAGTGAAAATGAAGGAGTGTTCGGACTTCCTGAACTTTATCGTGACGAAATCAAAAAAACAGATTTGGTTGCAAATCCAGGATGCTTCCCGACAGGAGCTATCTTATCTTCATATCCTCTTGTTAAAAATGGACTCGTTGAAAGAATTGTTATCGATTCAAA
Organism: Methanobrevibacter sp.; assembly: GCF_036307625.1. Classification (GTDB taxonomy): domain Archaea; phylum Methanobacteriota; class Methanobacteria; order Methanobacteriales; family Methanobacteriaceae; genus Methanocatella. The sequence goes on along the minus strand of NZ_JAXJXF010000029.1, from coordinate 3,048 downwards.
AAGTGGAGTCAGCGGTGCTGGAGTTAATGCATCTTCAACTACACATTATCCGAATATTGCAGACAACCTCAATCCATATAAAATCACTACACACAGACACTCATCTGAAATCAAACAGGAACTTCACGGATTTGACGAGGTTCAAGTTTCATTTACACCACACCTTATACCAGTAATCAGAGGAATTCAGACAACAAGCCATAGCTTTTTAAATGATGAAAATAAAGATATCACAACAGACGAATTGAGAAAATTATATGAAAAAGAATACGGTGAAGAATACTTCATTAAACTTATGGACGAAGGAGAAATACCACACTTAAGTTCAGTTAGAGGATCCAACTTTGTTCATATCGGCGGATTTGAAATAGATGACACTGGAAGAATCGTGATGTTATCCTGCATAGACAATCTTGTCAAAGGAGCATCCGGTCAGGCTATTCAAAACATGAACATCATATTGGGCATCAACGAACAAGCTGGTTTAACACACTTCGGTCTTCACCCATAAAATGGGAGATTATATAATGGCAACTCTAATAATTTATTATTCTCAAAGAGGAACAACAGATATTGTTGCAAAAACATTGGCAAAAAACTTAAGAGGAAACATAGTTAGGATTCATGATTTAAAAAATCGTGATGGATATGCAAACAGGTTTTTATCCGTAATCAGTGCATTTAGAGAAGAAAAAACAGACATCATGCCTGAAAGGGTTGATTTGACCAATTACGATACAATCTATATTGGTTCACCGACCTGGACTGGAAATCCTACTCCAGCAATACTCACCATCATTGACAGATGCAACTTTACAGGAAAAGATGTTGTATTATTTGCTACAATGGACACAAATCGTGGAAATTCAAACATTGCAAGACTTGAAGAAAAGGTTAAACTGCGTGGAGCAAGAGTCATTGAAAGTTTTAGCATTACTACCAAAGATAAAAGTCCCGAACAATTGGTCAAAGATACAGAAGCGATAATTGAAATGAAAGACTTAAAAATGTATTCCAGGTAGGATTATATGAAAAAGGATAAGAAAGAACTTAAAATCAGAGCTATTGAAAATGGTACTGTAATTGACCGAATTACTGCCAACAAAGCACTGCACATTCTCAAAATTTTGGAACTTCCAGACAGTGAAACACAAAACATAACAATAGCAATGAACGTTTCATCAAATGAAATCGGCAGAAAAGATATTGTAAAGATTGAAAACAGAGAATTGGATCATGAAGAACTTAATCAGATTGCTTTGATTGCTCCAAAAGCTACAATCAACATTATCAGAAACTATGAACCTATAAAAAAAGACAATATTATACTTCCGGACAAGATTACATCAATGATTAAGTGTACAAATCCGAAATGTATAACAAACTATGAAAATGAACCGATTACACCAAGGTTCAATGTAATCAACAAATATCCTCCAGTTGTCAGATGCCATTACTGTGAAAAATTGATAAAAACAGAAGATATCGATAAGCAATTCGAATAATCTTCTATTTATTTTTTAAATAATCCGCCAGTCTTTTTGATAATGCAAGTATTGTCAGTATTGGAGGCTTTCCAGGAGATATTGGCAATACGCTTGCATCACTGACATACAAACCATCTATTTCAGTTTGCAGATTTGAATCAACTATTTTTCCAATGGCTGCAGTTCCGCCAGGATGGGCTCCCCTGTAAACTGTTGAACCAATTGTATTTGGGTCAACCCCTGCCTTTTGAAGTATGAATCCTGCAGTGGCAGTTCCTTCAGCCAAAAATCTTATATCCTGAATGGTATTTATTTTGACCACATCCCCATCATCGCCAACATATCCTCTGCATTCATCAGGAGTCTTGACCATGATGCTTAAAATATCCTTATCAGTTACAGAATCATCAGGAATGTTTGCCCTGATAAAAGATGAGAAGTGAGGAGACAACACGAAGTTTTCACCTATGACAAGTCCTGCCATCTGAACTTCTGTGTTGAAGTTGATGTCTTTTAAATATCCTCCAACGCTTACAAACGGATCAAAGAATATTTCACTACCTGCATCTTCAATTCCTGATTTTCTCAAAATCAATGTTGTTCCGATAGCTCCGGCAGATAGAATAACTGTATCTGCATAAATGGAGTTTTCGACATTGTCTTTGACGTATGTAACGCCGCATGCCTTACTTTCATCTGAGAGAACCTCAATCACTTCTGCATCACATATCAGTTCAGCACCGTTTTCTACCGCCAAATCCACAAAGTCCTTTCCGGACCATTTTGCATTGACCGGACATCCGAATGCACACTTTCCGCATTGAATGCAGTCCTCTTCCCGAATGGCTTTAGGCATTTTAAGTGTTTTCAATCCCAATTCACGACCTGCATCCAAAAATGCTTGAGTTCCAGAACCAATATGTGAATCGTCAAGCTGATGGACACCTACCAGTTCCTCAACATATTCATAAGCAGCGCTCAAATCAACACCAAAATCAAGCAGTTCCTCATCCAAAGCCCTTACCATATTGGACATGGAAACGATTGATGCACCACCAATACATGTGGTTGTCAACAGATCCACATCATCGGAATACTTATCGTAATAGTTAAACGCATCACCTGATTCTATATATGGTCCCTTTTCTATAATTGTAACCGGAACATTATCCTTTGAAAGTTCATATGCCAGAATTCCTCCACCTGCACCAGTACCTACAATAATTACCATTCAATCACCAAAATTATATATAACAATTGATATATTTTATTTCATACTATAAAAAATTTAACACAACATGAAAATATTTAGATAAGTATGGAAAAAATAATTAACTATTTTTTGTAAATCAAAAAAAATACAAAAAGGCGGTAAAATGAAAATTTCAAGAATTTTAATTGCCGCACTGATTTTAATCTGTACAATAGGAATTGTCTCAGAGGTAGACACTGAAAAACTAAAATGCCAAGAGGATATGGTAATGTAGGCAATGGCAATTACGCCAATGACCTTGCAGACATAGAAATAGATGTTTTTAAAGATAATGCAACAGACTTTGTT
>NZ_JAXJXF010000028.1:0-6518 GCF_036307625.1 Methanobrevibacter sp. | reverse complement strand
TTAAAAGATAAAATATATATAATAATAGATTGAAAAAATATTAATTGTTAGACTTTAAAAACGGTTATCTTGTTAATATTTTAAATGATTAATATTAATTATTTTTTAATTTTAACGCATGTTTTTAGGGTTAATATGATTTAATTAATATAATGTGAGTAGTTCGATGATTGAAGATAATATACGTGTTCTCAGGCAGGCTGCAAGAATCACCACCGATAGTAATTATAAAATCGAAAAAAGTTGGTGTATTATTGCAGGGAATGCAGAGTTAATAGATAATATGGCATACAAGGCCATTGCTTCTAATCATAATGTAAAAATTCTATTTAGGGAACATGTTATATTGAAGGAAGGCAAGCTGGATAAAAAATTTGATTTTATCATGCTTTATGGTAATTCAATTGTTATGAATGATTTCAAAAGTGAAACTAAAAAAAGGGGAGGTGCTTATATTAGTATTTCTCGTAGTTTTTTAGTTGAAGAACCTAATTTGATGGCTTTTGTAGCGCCAGATGATGTGATTAGAAATGTCGTATCAATTGTTGAAAAATCCAGAATTCCATTTGCAATCTTACAAGAATCACAAACTACTAGTTTCATTAATATTGATTTAAATAATGAAGTAAAATTGCCAAACTTCATCAAATCTGCTTTGAAACCATTTTATAATGCAAATGAGGTTGTTTTGTCAACAATTTTGATTTCTGTTGATGATGACAAATTTGTTAAAAGGGTTCAAAGTATTGCTACATCAAATAAAATTTTCGTTATAGATTTTAAAGATATTGTAACGGAGGATTAATCATGAATATTTTTGGAAAGGATGAGGAAGAACCACAAGTTACTAATACTAAAGTTATTAGCAATAGTCTAGGAATTGATTTAGGAACTTTAAACACTGTTATTGCAAAACCTTCAGGGGATAAATTTGATTTATATCAAATTCCATCTGTTGTCGCCGTTAAAAAGGATGACCCTTCTGAAGTGTTAGCTGTTGGAGAAGAAGCTAAAAGAATGCTTGGAAGAACTCCTGAGGATATACTTGCTGTAAGGCCTTTGAAAAAGGGTGTTATTGAAAATGTTGTTCAAGCTCAAGCTTTACTCATTAAGGCAATGCAAATTGGTATTAATGAAGGAGAAAGTGTTGGTAGAATTGTTATCGGAATTCCTGGTGATGCATCTGAAGTAGAAAAAAATGCTGCTGAAGAAATTGGTAGAAAAGCAGGTGCTCAAAATATTTTAGTTATTAGTGAAGGATTAGCGGCCGCTATTGGTGCAGGTTTACCTATTGCTGAACCTAATGGTACTATGGTTATTGATATTGGTGCTGGATCAACTGATATCGTAATTATATCTCTTGGTGGTATTAATGATATTGAAACTGTAAGATGTGGTGGAGATGACATTGATAATAAAATAGTGGAACTTGTCGCAGAAAAATATGATGTAGCTATTGGTATTCATGATGCAGAATCCGCAAAAATGGAAGTAGGTATGGTTCACTGTTCCGAACAACTTGAAAATTTAAGTGTTGAAGTTATTGGTAAATCTTTAGAAACTAATAGGCCTAAAAAGGTTGTTATCGATTCAATGTTAGTGGCTGATGCTGTTGAGCCATATATGCAACAAATCGTCGATGGTTTAAATGTGGTCTTAGAAAGATTATCTCCGGAATTAATGATGGGTGTATACAACAATGCTGTTGCAGTTGGTGGAAGTTCCAGACTTCGTGGACTAAAAGAAAGAATTTTTGATGAGATTTCTATTCCTGTTGAAATTTCCGAAGATCCAATGACTGTTGTTGCAAAAGGTACTGCGATAGTTGCTGCAGAACCACTTGCATTAGAACCTGAAGTCCGTCTTAGGGCTATGAAATAAATAATTTTATTTATTTCTTTTTTACTTTTTTTCACTGATTTTTATGGATATTTTAGGCATTGATGAAGCTGGAAGAGGATCTGTTTTAGGACCTATGGTAATTGCGGGAGTCATTATTCCTGAAAAAATGGAGAAAGTCTTGGAAAGAATGGGTGTTAAAGATTCAAAAAGACTAACTCCGAATAGGCGTACAATTTTGTCAAGAAAACTAAAAAAAATGTTTGAATATGAAATTGTAGTTATTTCAGCTTTAGAAATCGATAAAATGAGGGCTGACGGTATTAACCTCAATGATATTGAAAAAAATGCCATGAGAGATCTTATCATTAAGTTAAATCCTGAAAAAGCCATAGTTGATGCAGTTGATGTTAAAGCAGAAAGATTTCAGAATTATCTCTGTGAATCAACTGGTGTGGATGTTACTGCCGAGCATAAGGCTGATGATAAATATATTGAAGTAAGTGCAGCGTCAATTATTGCTAAGGCTGAAAGGGATTCTCAAATTGCTGAAATCAACAAGGAATTTATTAAAATGGGGGGTATTGGTTCAGGTTATCCTTCCGACCCTACAACAAAAAAATTTTTAACTAATTATACTTATGATGAGATGCCGGAATTTGTCAGAAAGTCTTGGGCAACTGTTTCTAAAATGAAATAATTCTCTTTTTTTTAAATAATATTTAAGTATATGAATTAATAAAACTATCTTTATATATTTTTTCAATAGTGTATAAAGAAAGTTGATATAATGGTTGTTGAATATTTTTCTTCATTTTTAAGTGGAATAGTGGATATTTTTACTCAAGGAGGTTTAATTACTTATATTATTCTCTTTATAGGTATTTATGGTCTTCTTATTGCTATTAGGAAGATTGCATATCTTAGGAGAATCAGTAAAGTAGACACTACTGAAATTTTTGGTGTTGTAACTGCTTCTATGGAGAGAGGTGGTGCTGTTGAAGCTTTAAAACAAATTAACGGTTTTAAAAACCCTATTTCTAGAATTATTTCTGAAACTTTAAAAATTGGTTATAAAAATAAAACTGAAGTTGAAGAAAGTATGGAACAGATTTTCATTGTTGAAGTAGCAAAGATGACTAAAGGGTTAAATACTCTCAGAACCATAATTGAATTGGCTCCGTTTTTAGGATTGATTGGTACTGTTATCGGTATCTGGATGACATTTAAATCTTTAGGAGTTCATCCGGATTCTGCAGCTATGGCTGAAGGTATTTACGTTGCTTTAACAACTACAATTATGGGTCTTTTAGTAGCTATTATTTTGCTTCCGCTCCATACATATATTCAGGGGTTGATTGAAGCTGAAATGGATAAAATTGAGCTTGCCACTAAAATGACTAATTGGGGTTATGCCGTAGTTAAAGTAAGGGTTGACTCTAATGTGGAATGTGCTCTTGAAGCTCTTCAGGAAGCTGAAGGTGTGGTCAATACCAGATTAATTTCAGACCCTTATGCAAATATTAAAGTTTCATTTAAACCAAGTATGTTGGATAAGAGTATTTCCAATATTATTTTAGAGAAATGTAATGTAAATGCTGAAATTACTGAAAGTAAATTGAGACAATAGGTGATGGAATGGCAATTGATGTAAGAAAACATAAAAAGAAAGTTCTTGATCAAAAACCAGGTATTAATTTGGTTCCATTCATTGATATCTTATTTACTATTATGATATTTTTAGTTATTACTAGTAATTTTTCAGCTACTGATGTTCAAACTGATGCTTCTGATGCTACTTCTGATGCAAGTGGAAAACCTAATGTGACTGATGTTTCTGGTGACCAGGAATATTATGTTGTGCCTGTGGCCGGATTACACAAAGTTGTAGTTAATGGTAAAGACCGCTCGGATGCCATTGCAGGTAGTGCCGTAGGGGTTCAGGCGAAGGTTATGGATCAAGGTGAAGTCAATATTAAACCTGGATTAATTGAAATCACTACACCTCCAGGAGTGCCTCCTGAAGTGGCGGTTCAACGTCCAGTGTTATAATGTGAGAGGAATGATTATGTATACGGGGAGAATTTTATCAATTGGGATGAATAACGATGGTAAACCTTTTGTGGCATATCGGGTATCAAGTAGGTCATTTCCTAATAGGCAATGTTTAAAATTTGATAATCGTGCGGCTATTGTGCCAAAAGAAGGTTTTGAAAAAGATATCTATGAAAATACATACATTACTTATAATTGTATTCGTATTGTAAGAGATATGGCGATTGTATCCAATGGGTCTCATACTGATGTTATTGCTGATAAAATATCATTGGGAATGAACATTAAGGATGCTATTGCTTATTCTTTATTGACTATGGATTATGAGAAAGATGATTATCATACTCCAAGAATTGCTGGAGTCGTGACATCAACAAACAAGAAGAATGAGTATGGCTGTTATATTGGAATAGCTAACGATAAAAAATTATTGGTTGAAGAAGTTCCTTACGGTGATGCTGTATTTATATCTACTTATGGTAGTCAGGTACATGATGTTGTAGAGTTTGAAGCTAAAACTGCTGCTGAATCCGCTAAATTTATTTTTGATGAAGGTACATTTGCTAATTACAAAAAACCTGTAACTTCTGGGGCGGCTGTTTTTGATGGAGAATGGACTATTGATGTCTATAATCCCTAATTTTTTTATTTTTTTTTAATTTTTTATGATGATATTATGACAATTGAATTATTTGGTTTAGAGAATATTCCGATTGTTGATAGTTCTAGTGATATTTCCGAAATTATTAAGGATGCTATTGACAAACAGGGCTGTTCTATTGAGCATGGGGATATTATTTTAATTGCTGAAACATTAATTTCCAAATCTGAGGGTACTTTTATTAATGTTGATGAATTAGTTCCAAGTGAAAAGGCCATAGATTTGGCTGAAAAATCCAAAAAAGATCCAAAATTGGTTGAAGCAATTTTAAATGAATCTAATGAAGTTGTTGAAGTGGGTCCTAATTTTATCATTACTGAAACAAAACATGGGTTTGTTTGTGCAAATGCAGGAATTGACGAATCCAATGTTGGTGATGGATTGGCCACTCCAATGCCTATTGACCCAGACAAATCTGCTTTTGAAATTCGTGAATTTTTGGAAAAAGAATTCTGTGAAGAAATTGCTGTAATAATTACTGATACTCAAGGAAGAGCTTTCAGATTTGGTGCTATTGGAACTGCTATAGGATGTTCTGGGATTTCACCTTTGTGGAGAAGAGTTGGTGAAAAGGATTTATATGGTAGAGAGTTAGAAACTACTGAAATTGCCACTGGTGATGAATTGGCTGCAGCAGCATCTCTTATAATGGGTCAAGCTGATGAAGGACTTCCTGTTGTTATCATTAGGGGATTCGATAGCTTTGACACTTTGAGAAATGTCGATTCAAACATGAAATCTATAATAATGCCAAAAGAATTTGATGTATTTAGGAAATGAGTGAAATTTATGATTACTGTTTTATCTGGAGGTACAGGTACTCCAAAATTATTGCAAGGCTTGAAAGAGATTGTTGATCCTGAAGAATTAACAATTATTGTAAATACTTTAGAAAATGATTATTTTTCAGGTGTTTATGTATCTGCTGATGTTGACACTGTTTTGTATACTATGTCTGACATGATTAATGATGAATTGTGGTATGGTGTAAAAGGAGATACTTTCGTTACTAATGAAAGACTTAATGAGATAGGCTGTCCGGAATTGCTTAGAATTGGGGATATTGACCGTGCGACTAAAATACAAAAGACCCAACTGATGGAAAAATACGGCCTTACAAAAGCTGTTGAAATTCAAGCTGAAAAAATGGGCATAAAATCTAAAATAATTCCTATGAGTGATGAGAATTCGGATATTAAAATAATCACTGATGTTGGCGAGTTGGAATTTCATGACTTTTTAATTAAACATCAGTCTCAGCCTGAAGTGTTGGATGTTAAGTTTTCCAAGGTTTCACCTGCTTCTGGTGTTGTAGAAGCCATTAAAAATTCTGATGCGGTCATAATTGGACCATCTAATCCAATTACTTCAATATCACCAATATTGTCTTTGGATGGAGTTAAAGATGCTTTAAAAGAAACTTATGTGGTTGCTGTTTCTCCGATAATTGGTTCTGATTCTGTTTCAGGTCCGGCTAGTAAATTTATGAAGGCACTCAATATTGAAGTTTCATCAATAGGTGTTGCATCATTATATGAAAATTTTTTAGATAATATTGTTATTGATAATGAAGATATTGATAAAAAACAACAAATAAATCAAATAGTTAATAAGGTAACAATTACAAATACAATAATGAATAATTTAGATGCTAAAAAAAATTTAGCCCAAATTATTATAGATAGTATTCCTTAATAGAAAGAGGCGATTATCAAATGATACAGATGACATTAATACAAATTGACAATTATGGGCCTTGGACCGTAACTCCAAGACCAAGAACTGAATCCGACTTACAAATGCTACAAGCGAACTTATTTGCAGATTTGAATAATCATTTTGGAAATAAAAAAGGTTTAGTTTTCTTTACAAGATTCGATAATTTACTTGCAATTTCAAATGGTCTTGATGAAGAAGATCATTTAAGAATTCAAAGATCTATTAGAAACAGATACCCTATCAC
>NZ_JAXJXF010000027.1:0-12697 GCF_036307625.1 Methanobrevibacter sp. | reverse complement strand
TTCTTTTATTGGATATTTATACATTGTTTTAATCGATTTTAGTTAATTTATTAGTTTTTAACTGGTTTTTTACATTTTTAAGTTGTAAAAACATTTATATAGGTATAAAATATATATCTTTATCTACTCATTATGAAATACTATATTTTAGTATAATCATATTTTACTATAAAATTTTCGTAATGAGAACCAAGAGGTGGAAAAATTTCGATTAAAAATAAAACATTAATGCTATCAATAGTACTGACATTTTTTGTCTTATTAAGTGCGGTCAGTGCAGTTGATACAACAAATGTTTCAATTAAAGAATATTCAAATTTAGATGATAATGATGATACATTATCCGTACAAAATAAATTAGAAATTTCTAACGAGGATTCTATCTCAGAAACTAATATAGTTAATTCTCATGATGATAATTTAGGAAATTCTCATTATGATGCTATTTTGTCAAATAGTATAAATTCCGATTATGAGAATAATAACGGGACATTAAAGGCTTCCTTTGAAAATATTGGTGCTGAAAATAATTCATATTTATCTTCAACTGTAGATAATGTTGTTTCTGTAAGTTCAGATAAATCCGATGTTTTGGGTGCAAAAAGTAAAATAGCTACAAAATTATCTGTTAGTGATACTACTTATAATAAAGCTAATACTATATTTAAGGTTACTTTGAAGGATAACTCCAGTAATACTTTAAAAAATCAAAAAGTTTCATTGAAAGTTAATGGAAAAACATTTTCCGCTACTACTAACAAGAAAGGTGTTGCATCAATTAAAACCAATGCTTTATCAATTGGTACTTACACTATTTCTTTAAGTTATGCAGGTAATTCAAATTATTCTGCTTCTTCTCTTTCAAAAAAAGTCAAAGTATTATCCTCTGTAAAAGGAAGTGACCTAACAAAATATTATGGATATCATTCTATCTATCAAGCAACATTTTTTAAAAATGGTGAAGCTTTAGCAAATACTAATGTTTCATTTAAACTTGATGGAAAGACAATTAAAAAAACTACTAATAAAAATGGTGTTGCTAAAGTAAAGGTTTATTTAACTGTAGGTACTCATGTTATCACATCCACTAATCCATATTCCAAGGAAAAGTTATCTAATAAAATTGTGGTAAAAAAGGATTCATCAATACTTGCACACGTACCTTATGAAACATATATTGCTCCTAAAACAAAATATGTTTTCACTGTTGAATTGAAGTCTAAACATAATGTCAACCTTAAAGAGGGAAGAATATACTTTACTTATAATAATAAAACTGTTAGTGCAGTGACTGATAAAGATGGTAAAGCTAGTATAACTATTTCAGGTCTTTCTAAAGGAACATATGATATGAGATATCAGTTCAGAGGAACTTCCATGTTTTATGCATCTTCAGGATTTTGTAAATTAATAGTTAAAAATCCATCATGTAAATTTGAAGCTTCAGATATGAAGGTTTCTTATGGTAGTAAATCAAAATTCAAAGTTACCTTAAAACATGTCAATAATCTGGTTAAAGGTAAAGAAGTAACCTTTGTCATGTCCGGTAACAATTATTTGGCCAAAACTGATAATAAAGGTGTGGCAAGATTAGATTTAAATACATTTAAACCGGGAACCTATACTGTTAAATATTCCTTTTTAACAGAAGGCTCCAAATATTATGCTGAAGGTTCAAATAAAATTATTATTTCAAAACTAAAAGCCAATTTATCTGCAAAAAGTTTAAAGATGGAATATAAAGATGGATCTTCATACAAAGCTACTGTTAAAGATAAATCCGGCAATCCTCTTAAGAATGTTAGTGTTAATTTCATTATAAAGGGTAAAGACCATATTCGTCATACCAATTCAAAGGGTGTTGCTAAAATAGGTATTGGCCTTAAAGTAGGCTATTATGATGTTAAATCTGTAGTTAAAGATGACTATTATAAATCAAATGCTGTTTCCAAGCATATACTAGTTAATGGAACTAAATTTATTGCTAAACCGATATATGTTTCTGTTGGAAAAAGCGTTACCTATTCAGTTAAAGCTGTTGACGGTAAAGATCTTCCAATCAAAAAAGCTAAAGTTACTTTCACTGTAGATGGTAAAAATTATGCTGCAAAAACTAATGATGACGGTGTTGCTAAAGTTAAATTAGGTGTTTTATCCAAGGGAGATCATAAAATTAAATTTTCACTTAAATCTACTTCAGGCACATCAACAATTCATGTTGTAAATAAAGTTACATTAAAACAAATTATTGCAGCATCTAGAACAGTCAGGGATTACATAGGGGATAATGAAAAATTACCTTCTAAAGTAAAAATAGGTAGTTTGACATATTCTACTGCAGATTTCTTATATCTTGTTTGTAAAGCTATAATCAATTTGAAATCTGGAAGTAATGCTGATATTGCTGTTTATAAAGTAGCTTCTCCTAAAAAACCTGGTGCTGCAGCATATATGGGTAATTTATATGATTATCTTTCTGTAGCTAAAAGTTTGGTTAAAACTTCAGAATCTAAAGGCATCATGCCAAATTATGTAGATTCAAAATTAGGATCTATTGGATATAAAGGTGCAGTTTATGCATTAGCACGTGTAGTTGCCTTTTATGGCGATAATGATGTAATGCCTAGATACACTGTTGTTAAATCTTTAAGCGAAGCTTCTACTGGTGTTTTAAACTCAAAAAATACTATATCTAATTTAGCACCATACTTGGCTGCCACTGCTAATTGTCAAGTTAATAATGCTAAAATAAAACAGTTAGTTACTAAATTGACTAAAGGTTTAACTTCTGATAATGCAAAAGCTAAAGCTATCTTTAATTATATTAGAGATACCGTATCATATAGTTTCTATTATGATACTAGATATGGTGCTGTAGGTACATTAAATGCAAGAACTGGAAACTGCGTTGACCATGCACACTTGGTTGTAGCAATGTCTAGAGCTGCAGGTCTTCCAGCTAGATATGTGCACGGTACCTGTGTATTCTCCAGTGGTTCTACTTATGGTCACGTTTGGGCACAAGTATTGGTAGGTAATACCTGGACTGTGGCTGATGCTTCAAGTACTAGAAACTCGTTTGGAAATGTAGTTAATTGGAATCCGAATTCTTACAGTCTTCACGGATATTATATAAGTCTTCCATTCTAATTTTCTATTTTTATCTTTTTTTATTTTTTTTTTTAATTCTTTTTTTTTAAATAGCTAATAATTTATAATAGTTTCAATAAAAGTTTAATAAGCAAGCTATTGAGACAATATTATGAGTTCTAAAAAATATTCAAAAGTGGCTGTTGGTGGTACTTTTGATAAATTCCATGATGGTCATAAAAAATTATTATCTACTGCTTTTGAAATTGGGGACAAAGTTGAAATTGGGGTTACTTCTGATGCTTTCGGAGGTTTAAAAGGAGATATTGATTCTTGTAAAATCAGAATGGGTAATCTTAAAAATTTCTTTTCAGAAGAGCATGATTTTTGTGTTGTTCCTTTGGATGATCCTTATGGCACTACAATTTATGATGCTGACTTTGAGGCTATTGTTGTCAGTGCTGAAACTGAACCTACAGCAGTTAAGATTAATGAGATTAGAATTTCTAAGGGTATGAAACCCCTTGATATTGTTGTTGTTAGTTTTGTGTTGGCTTATGATGGAACTCCAATATCCTCCACTCGAATTAGGCGTGGGGAGATTAATAATAATGGAAATTTAATTCATTAGCCAAAAAATAATCGATATGTTTATATATTCATTTCGAGATATATTAATTCAACATATGAATTATTTTTTAAAATAGTTATATGTAATTATTTGAGGTGGTTATATGGCAGTAAAAATAGACTCTGATGCATGTGGACATATTCAAGATTGTCCTGTGCAAGGATTGTGTATTAAACTTTGTGAACAAGGTGCGATTATTGAAGAAGACGGGGACGTAAAAATAGTTCCTGAAAATTGTGATGATTGTGACCTTTGTATACAAAATTGCCCAAATCAAGCTATATCTAAAGCATGAGGTTATTTTATGTTTACTATAGAGCGTGAAGGGGAAGAATATCGTAAATTGGCTTACGATGATGTAAATTGTGTTGGTTGTGGAATTTGTGTTGAAACATGTCCAACCTCTTCTTTAAAATTGGGTCCTTTAGTTCCTATAGCAAGAGGATTAATTGAAATGGATTTGATTTCAGTTAGTGACTCTTGTGTATTTTGTGGATTATGTTCAATTGCTTGTCCTTTCGATTCATTATCATTAACAATTGATGGTGAAGATATTAAAGATATTGAGTCATATCCGTCATGGGATGTTCAATCCAATATAGATGATGAAGATTGTATTTATTGTGGAAGATGTAAATCTATCTGTCCGAGAGATTCTATTTTATTTGAAAGGAAACTCCCTGATGTTTCTTCATTGGTTCGCGGTGAAATTAGTTTTGATGAAGATAAATGTATTTATTGTTCATTCTGTGCAGATTTATGTCCTGCTGAAGCTATTGAACTTAAAAATATTGCATCATCAAGCGTTGATAAATTAAATAATTCAATTACAGTGGATACTTCCAAATGTGTATATTGTGGAGTATGTAAAAGAATTTGTCCGGAAGATGCAATTAGAGAAATTTGTTCAACATGTATGTTGCGTGAAGAAATTGAAGTTCCTGAAATTTCTGGTGAGGCATTCATTATTGAAGATTCATGTGTTAATTGCTCTTGGTGTTCAGAAATTTGTCCGGTTGATGCAATTACAGTTACAAAACCATTTGAAGGTAAGCTTGAATTGGTTGAAACTGAAGAAAAAATATGTAAAGGCGACTCATGTCATGCTTGTTTAGATGTTTGTCCATGTAATGCAGTTGAAATTGTTGATGGGAAATCTGTTACTAATTTGGACTTTTGCAACTTGTGTGGTGCCTGTGTAACAGCATGTCCTCAGAATATTAGAATTTTAACTAGGACTGCTATGAATTTAATTAATATTAATTCTAATTCTTGGGCTGAAATTTTAAATTCATTAGTTAATGGAAAATAGGGATTCTCCCTATTTTCATATTTTATTTATTAAAAAATCTCTTTCTTTTTTTAACAAGTCCGTTATCGTTGTTTGTGTTTTTTCTGTTATATTTGACATATAACTGGCTACTAAAAGTATTACAACAATTAATCCTCCTGTAATAAGGATTAATTCTGCACTTCCTTGTCCTTTGTTGTCTAATTTCTGATTATACATGTGTCCTATTGTCTAATATTGTATTTCTCACGTCCATAATGTCATCTTTTGCTTTTAAACTGGTGTCACTTGTTTCCATATATGACCTGTATATTGTTAAAGCAAGTAATGCAATTACTAACACTCCTCCGAATAATAATATGTATTCTGCAGCGCCTTGTCCTGAATTTTCTTTAATTATTGCGTTGATTTTTTTCATGTTTTCACCAGTTATTATTATGTGATTTTTAATTATATTAATATTACTATTTTTATAAAAAGTAATACTTTTTTATTTTTTCCATTGTTTTTTTCCTATTTTTTCCATTAGGTTTATTAATGGTGGTGCAGATAAAATATACATAGTTAAATATAGAGTGATTAAAATTGATAAGGGTGAAAACGTGGGAAATACATTAAAATTAGTTTCAGGTTTTATTTTATTTGTAGTAGGTATTCTCATAGCATATGAGACTAGTGTGTATAATTTACTAGATATTTTATTAATAGTGGGTCTTATTATATCAATTGTTGGAATTATTATGATCATTAGCTATTTTGTTGATTCTAATGCTGATAGGACCACTAATGCAATCAAAGAATTTATTACTTCTAATGAATTTAATTCTTCAAGATTAAATGGGGCTGAAAAGAAATCCGATAATCCTAATCAACCTTTGCATGTTCGAAGGGATTTTAATGAATATCAAGATAATGATTATGAGGAATTAGTGCTTGATGATTATCAGGATTTTGATTCTGATGAAGATTCATTGGAAAATAATCCAAAAGCTGTGTTGAATGTTGTTAGAAATGACGGTGTGGAAGAAAATGTTGGTTTCGAAAGGCAACTTCAATTCACTCCTAGATATGATAAACCAATAAAGGTTACTAGAGCTCCAAAAAGGCGTGAAGAAGATTATTTCACTACTAATGTTCCAGATTTCATTGTTGAAACAGATAAATCTGAAGAAATTAAAAAAGCCTTATCTAATGAACCTCCTGCTGAAGAAATTGTTGTAGAACATCCAGAACCTGTTACTCAAGAATCCAATGAACCTAGGGATATTAAAATTGATATTAATAATCCTGAAAGTCTTCCAGTTCCAAAAGGACTTCAAAGTTATGTAATTCATGATGAAGGTTTGATAACTTCTCAGGATGCTTTTGACCAATTGGCAGTTAATGTCCATAAAGAAATCATGTTGGAAATCCCTTCATTAAATGATTTGTCTGATAGATTTTTGTCTCATGTTCCAACTATCTATTCCAGAGTGATAATTGATGAATTTGATGTTTCAGACATGTCCTACATGTTTTTAATTTCATCTCTTTTAAAACAGGGAGTTCATATTAAAACTGTTCCTAAGGTTCATACAGTTAATTTAATTACAGATGATTCATATGCAATGATTATTTCAGATGGTCCTGATGGTTTTGAATATGGTGCTATTTATGATGATAGAACTTCTATTTCAGACATCCGTTCCGACTTTGAAAAAACTTGGAATATTGCATCTAGTTTAGATGAATCTGTTATTATGAGCAGTGTTGGAGGAAATGTATAATGGAGATAAGATGGTTAGGTCATTCAGCCTTTGAAATAATCAGCGATGATGATGTTAAAATATTGATTGATCCGTTTATCAGTAATAACCCTGCCTGTCAGGTGCCTGTGGAAGATTTAAATCCAGATATTATATTGCTTACTCATGGTCATTCCGACCATTTTGGTGATGCATTGGAAATTTCTAATAATACTAATGCCCCTATAGCTTGTATCCACGAAATTTCACTCTTTTTAGCGAAACAGGGTATTAGAAATATTGGTGTAAATATTGGAGGTTCTTTCATTTTCAGAAACATAAAATTCACTATGCTTGAAGCTAAACATTCTTCAGATATTGATATTATGGAAGAAACAGTTCCTGGAGGGACTGCTGCAAGCTTTTTGATTACTTTTGAGGATGGCACTAAAATTTTCCATGCTGGTGATACTGGTTTATTTGGTGATATGAAAACTATTATTGGTGATATTTACAAGCCGGATATAGCATTGCTTCCTATTGGTGATAAGTTTACCATGGGTCCTTTTGAAGCTGCCTTGGCTTCAATGTGGTTGAATCCAAAAGCGGTTATACCAATGCATTATAATACTTTTCCACCAATAGAACAAGATCCTGCAATTTTTGCAAATTTTGTTAGTCAATTTAATCCTAACATTGATGTTGTGGTCATGAATCCTGATGAATATTATGAATATAATCCTGAAGATTATCAGGATTAATTCTTTTCATATTTTTTTCTTTGATGATATTCTTCATCAATATCACATTTTCCAGATGGCAGCACTCTAATTATGTCATCCAGATTGATTAAATCATCTTCATTTATTTTATGCAATATTTTTTTGGCTATTGCTTCTTTTTTTGTAAATCCTGGTTTTAATACAACGAAATTTTCACTGTGTTTTTCGAGAGCTTCAATTGGTCCGGCCATTATCCGTTTACCTTCGTAGTCAACAATTCCTATAGCCAATTTCACTCTTGCTCCTCGAATGTAATTACGATGTCCCCGTATAACAAATGAACCTTTAGGCAAAAATTCCCCTGCTTCGGGTGTTTTTGAAACTTGGTCTGGGTGAACCCAAAATACGTCTTGGGATGTGAAGCCTTTTGACCAAGCAGATGAAAATGATGCTGCAAACTCACCAGATTCTTTAAGGAGATTGTCATTTAATTTATTCCCATTTAATTTTATTGCAGTTGATGTCGCACCATGTATATCTGCATGCAAATAAATGTCATTAGGTTCAAGATATTTTTTAACAACGCTTTCATTACTGTTGGCATCTCTGCCTCCAACAACCAAAACTCCGTCTGAGCTTAGGAACCATCTTAATTTTTCATACCATTTAAGATTCTTTTTAACTCTCTTTTTCGGAACTGCGATATTTTCCATTGCAACATCCTTTTTCGCTTTGATTTTTTCAAGTTGTTTTTTCGTGTTTTCAATAGCTATTAAAGCACCTTTTGTTTTTCTTTTTGCTTTTTTAGCTTTTTCATAATAGTTTTCAGCATTTTCAGGTATTGTTAATTTTGGATCGATGTTTATTTTAGTATTGTCTATGTCTAATGTCAAAACGCCTAATTTGTCGATTGATTCATAGATTTGTGCTTCAGCCATTCCCTCTTTTTTAGCTTTTTTAAGTGTTTTGCCGATTTCTTTAAAAGAGTAATCCTTGCTTCTAGCTGTGTTCACTACATTTATTATGTTTTCGATGGTGGTGTAATTAGAATAGATTACTTCTCCTTTTTTTGTACTTTCGGTAATTGTCTTGTCAAAATTATCAAGTGTTTCTTGCTGTAACTTCAATCTTTTTTCAAATTTGCCTACCTTTTTGTTCCAGGCGTTTTCTTTTATTTCCTTTATGTCGGTATTTACTTTTTTGGAATAAAATTCATCACATGCTTCATTGAAACTTTTATAGTATGTTTTTTCAAAATCCTCATAATTTATTAAATCAAGTGGCACCACATCTTCTTTTGAATTATTTTTAACAATTTGTGGCTTAGCTGAATCATTTTTTAAACTATCAAATAGATTTTTAAGGCTGTTGTATAATGCTATGCTCTGTTCTTCAGTAATATCTTTATTTGGAGTATTTTTATCGATTGCAATTATTTCATTTGCCCTTTTGATGATTTCTTCGGCATATAAACTTCCAAGTCCATTTCTTGCAAGTGTTCTTACAAGATCGCTGTCCGAATTATTTTCGAATATTTCTTTAAATTCACTTTGTGTAACTGTGGTGGGGTTTATTCCTCTTTCTTCAGGGAATATGTACTCTTTTTTAGAACTGATATCTCTATTGCTCCAATGTTTTCTTTTAAGTGGTAAAATGATATTATTTTCATCATCTAAAAGAATTATGTTTCCTTTATCAAAAAGTTCTACAATTATTGTGTAATATTTGTCTTTTTTGACATTGATTTCAACCACACGATCAAAATTATGCTGTTTGACGCTTTCAACATGTGCTCCTTTTATTCTTTTTCTTAAAAGCATAGGGAATGTTGGTGGTGTTGTTGGATTTTCAAGGGGATATTGGCTAGTGTGAATTCGGGAACCGCACTGCATTACCAAGTCAATTCTACCAGTTCCTGGAACGTGAAATCTCATTACAACGATATCCTTTGTTGGTTGGAATGATTTATCTACTCTAGCACCACTTAATAAATTATTTAATTCGTCACTTATTGTATAAATGTCTACATTGGACATAGGTTTCATGCTAAACACCTTTTTTTTATCAATACTTTAATATATTATAATCACTAAAATTATATTAATATATCTAATTAAGGAGGATATCAATGGACACAACTATTAAGGTTACAAGTATTCATATCATTGCGGCTCTTGTTGCAGCTGTGATTTCAGCTGCTTTGACATTAGGTTGGCTAGGATTTAAAAATGATATCTTTGCAGGGTTTATTGCATTGATTATATTATATTTCGTCGGTCAATTTTGTCAAAAGATGGCTGGGGATGAAATTTCCGGATTTTCTCAATGGTTATGGGATGGAATCTCTCCGTTCTTCTTTACCTGGGTAATTGCATATACTTTATTGACTGTTTACCTTTAAATTTTAAAAAAAATATTATTTTTTTAAATTCAGAAACTTCCGAAGAAAATCCAAATAAACGCAATTATTAATGAAGTAATTAATAAAACTGGAGCTATTATCTTACTGACTGCAACTACTGAACTAATTGTGGATATTAGTTCTGTCGAATTCTTTGGTCCGAATGTATTAAGATTCTCTATTTTTTCAGTTCCAGTTCCAACTTCAACTTTTTCTAAATCTTTCAATGCTTTTGTTATGCTTTTTTTAACATATTCAATGATTTCAGGCCTTTTTGAAATTCCAATTGGATTATATCCTCGTGAGAGTGTGTTGACTGTATGGGTATCAGTGGTCATTACTTCTATTTCATCTATTTCTAAATCTTTAACTGCATCTATTATTTCTTGTCTGAATCCTACTTCCATATTGTTTGAATCAAAAAGGACATATGCAGTTCTTTGATTGTCAACTTCTATAATCATTGTTTTCAAACCACTTTCTCCGATTCCTTCCTGTTTATTTAAGGTGTCCATTGTTGTTTGCCAACATCCAATTTTGATATCGCTTTTATTTTGGTTGTTGTCAATTTTATCAATAACCTCAATCAGATGGAACACTTCAGCATTTCCAGGCAATACTTCACCACTTTCCTTGGCAAATGAATTGTGGCAATCTACAATGATGGAATCTTTAACATTGCATCTGCTTCTACTTTGCGCCATCATTGTAAGGCCAACACCAAATTCAATATCGTCACTGCCTTCAGGTGCAAATGTGGACAATATCACCATACCTTTGTTAAAAAATTGAACTCCTATATTTGCTTTTTCCGCATTGTATCTTATAAATTTGCTTGCATTGGGACTGTATTCAACATTTTCTAATCCTTTTTTCACAGCAGATTCGATTTTATCAATTTCAGAAACAGCCACTGGATTGAAGTCGTGAGTTGAAGGACCGTGTGCAACCATTGTGAAATGATTGAATTTATTGGCAAGTATTGTAGGCATATTTGATCCTCCAAGGTCTCCTAAAGGTCCTGGATGTACGGACGGTGAAATGAACAGTGCTTTAATTCCTTTTTCAGTTTTAAAACTGACAAAGGTAACTACTGTATCAATTGCTTCACTCATGTTTTCAAATAATCCTTCAAGAGAATTTGATCCTTCATTCATGTGTGCAATGAATAGGCTTAGCAAATCCAAAACTCCAATTCCCAGGTTTTTCTTAAATGGAGATGCAATGACTGTAATAAATGCATAAATTGCTAAAACAAATATTATTCCTGCAATTAATGCTTTAATTGTAATTTGCAAAATAATAGGTCCTAAAAAACTTGTGTCTGTTACTAAAAATGTAATTAAAATATACATTGAAATGATGAGTATTGGCTGAATTAATGCAGTGGTTACGGCTTTTGTAAATCTTATCTTTGAAGTCGCCCAAAATACCAGTGTATTGAATCCATAGATTATGACACAACCAAACAGTAATGAGTTTAGAAATATGTCAATATTAAAAATTCTTGAAATTACGCTTCCAACAATAAGTATTAAGGATAATATTGTCATGGAGAGTGCAGACAAAAACATGGAATGTTTTATTTTTAGATTTATTCCGTCCCATATGCTTACAACCTGTTGATTCAGTGCTCCGCTCATGATTGATGGAATCCCCAAAATCATAAGGGTATATAATCCTCCATAAATGATTTCTTCAATAAAACTATAATTTACTGAATCTACGAGAAAATATATTATCCCTGTCAGGATACTTATTATCAACATCACTAAAATTGAATATTTTGTTTTTGGCAGGGTTGTTATAAATTTAGATAATCCTGCGACACTGCTCATACTTGACATAAAAAATTATCCTACTAGTTTTAATTAATGCTCATATAAAAATTTAGTCATAACAAATATATTAAATTTGTCAAATTATATGCTATAATTTTACTAATAATAGTAAAACATATAATTGCTATGATGTTTAGTCTAACAATTACGTGAGTAATTCATTTTCAGTTTTTTTTTTAATTTTTAATCAAAAAGATTTTTTTTTGCATCTTGGAATTGTACATAAAAAAATCTATAATTGTCAATTATATTTAACAGTTTATTGATATTTTTGGTTAAAAATTCAAATCATGAGAAAAATTAATGTTAAGAGTATTATTATTTTAAAAAAAGTTTTTATATTTGGTCAAATAAACATATAATCATCTTAAATAATATATTTAAATAATATATTTAAATAATTATTTTATATATTATTTTAGATTATTATAATTATTATGGAGGATAATTTAAATGAAGAAATATAGGTTTATACTTTCAGTTATACTTATTTCTTTACTTGCTGTTGGTGCAGTAAGTGCGTCGGATAGTGATAATTTCACTAGTGATCTTGTTTCTTCAGTCAAAGATTCCAATATTGATAATCAGATTGCTGTCGAGCAAATAAATGATTTAGAAGAAAAATCATTGGCAACTGAAATAGGAGGTGTTGATGAAGGAAACACATCTGATGCTGTAAATAATCAATCAGCTGAAAATGGTGTGACTAGTATTGATACAACTGTAAATACTGTTGAAGTTAAAAAATCTGATGAAATTCAATCTATTCCTGCTAAATCTAATGTTGGTAATGTCCTTGGTGTAGGACAAGAGGTTATTGTTTTAAACAGTAACGAAAATGATGTTTTGAATTTAAATGTCTCTGAAATTTTTAGTAATTTCAATTTTACTGATATGTTCAATTTTAATGCTTCTAGTTTCTTTTCTGGTTTGAATTTTACTGATATGTTCAATTTTAATGCTTCTAGTTTCTTTTCTGGTTTGAATTTTACTGATA
>NZ_JAXJXF010000026.1:0-55758 GCF_036307625.1 Methanobrevibacter sp. | reverse complement strand
TTATAACGCAATGGATCCAACAATATTTGCTGCAATCACATTCCCATTTTTCTTCGGTTTCTGTTTAACCGATGCAGTTTATGGATTATTTGTATCTCTTATTGGTGTTGTATTGTTAAAAGGATTAGGTAAAATCAAAGAATCTATGCGTTCATTTGGTTGGATTTTAATCTGGTCCGGTCTGTGGTCATTTATACTGGGTATGATAACTAACGGTTTCCTTGGAAACTTCCCTGACCAATTCTTTAAATATAAATTGCCAACTGTAATTGAGGCAGTTGATGCATTTAAGCATCCTGATACAATATTAATTATTGCTATCGCAATAGGTCTTATTTACACAAACATCGGTTTTATCTTAGGTGCAATCAACAACTTAAGATATGGTAATGTTAAAGAGGCTATTGGTTCTCAATTATGTTGGTTTGTTTTTGAAGCAGGAATTATTCTACTTGTTTCAGGATTGAATTTAACTGCAAAGTTCGGAATACCACTTCCTGCAACAGGTTTAATAGGAACTGTATTGGGCGCAATATTAATCGTTGCAACTATTGGAATGCTCATTTGGGCTAACGGTGCATATGGTGTAATGGATATTTTCGGTTTCTTAGGAGATGTTTTATCATACGCACGTCTTTTAGCATTATGTTTAGCTACTGGTGGTATTGCTATGACTGTAAACATTTTAACCGGTTTAGTAAATGATATGGTTCCATTTATAGGTATCCTCCTTGCTATACTCATATTTATATTCGGTCATATCGCAAACTTCCTGTTCCAAGTATTGGGTGCATTCATTAACGCTTTACGTCTTAACTATGTAGAATTCTTCTCTCAATTCTTCATGGAAGGTAAAGGTAAATTCGAAGCTTTCAAAGCAAAAAGGACATTTACAAAAATTAAAAATTAAAAATTTTTCATTTAATCTATAAATTAATTTAAAAAAATCAATATTATTTCAAAGGTGAATTAAATATGGCAGAAATAGGATTAGGTGCTGCTTTAGCAGCTATTGGTGCTGGAGTGGCAATCGGTTTTGCTGGATTAGGTTCCGGTTTAGGTCAAGGTATGGCAGCTGCTGGTTCTGTAGGTGCAGTTGCAGAAGATAACGACATGTTTGCAAGAGGTATTATTTTCTCTGCATTACCAGAAACTCAAGCTATTTATGGGTTCTTGGTTGCAATCTTATTATTAGTATTCTCCGGTTTATTAGGTGGACAAGCTACTAAAATGACTTTAGAAGCAGGTATTATCGCTATCGGTGTAGGTGCATCCATTGGTTTCGCAGGTTTAGGTTCCGGTATGGGACAAGGTATCGCTGCAGCATCTTCCGTCGGTGCTATTGTAGAAGACAATGATATGTTTGCTCGTGGTATTATTTTCTCTGCATTACCAGAGACACAAGCTATTTACGGTTTCTTGATTGCTATTTTACTTATGGTATTTGGTGGAATCTTAGGTTAAGGAGGCAATTTATATGAGCTCAGGCACAGATAAAATTGTTTCAAGCATTATGTCTGAAGCCCAAGAGAAAGCTGATGTAATCATTCAAGAAGCTAATGCAGAAGTTGCAACAATTACTGCAAAAGCTGAAAAAACCGCAGAAACTGAAAAGATTAAAATATCAGATAATGGTAAAAAACAGTCTGAAATGAGATATCAGCAAATTATCTCTGAAGCTAAGATGAATGCTCGTAGAGCTGAATTAGGCGCTAAAGAAGAAGTCATTGAAGCTGCTTTCGCAAAAGCTACTGATGAGTTAAGAGCAAAAGCTGCTTCCTGTGATGAAGAATATGAAATTGCATTAACTAAGATGATTAAAGAAGCTGCTGATGAACTTGGTAGTGATGATTTAATTATTCAATTAAATGAAGCCGATACAAATAACTTAAAAAGTGAATTATCTTCAGATGTGATGCTTGACTCTTTCAAATTAGGAAATGTTATCTTCACATTATGTGACCCTGTAGATATTATAGGTGGAGCAATTGTAAAAACTCATGATGGTGCTGTTAAAGTTGATAAATCAATTGATGAGTCAATTTCCGACCGTGATGAATATGAAAGTTTATTAGCTAAGTTAATTAAAGAGGCTGCTGATGAAATTGAGCATCTTAATTTACTTATTCATTTAAATGAAATTGATACAAAAATGATGAAAGAAGGATTGTCAGAAAATGGTTTATACTCTTTCCAATTAGAAAATATCAATTTAACAATAGGAGAACCTATTGATGCAATTGGTGGAGTTATTTTAAAAACCGCTGATGGATCTGTTGAAGTAAATAACACAATTGATGCAAGATTAGAAAGATATAAAAGTGTCTTACGTAGTGAAGTTGCTGAAATATTATTTAAATAATTAGGAGGATAAATTATGGCAGATGGAATTGCTACCTTAATAAGTGCATTAGGTCTTACACAAGAAACCTTCTTGGCATTTTGTGTAATCGCGTTACTTGTTGTTGGTGCAGTAGTTGTAATCATTACATCCAGACCAATTTTGGACATTTATCCTTATCTTAACCCAAGTGCAAGAGTAAGAGCTAGAAAAGGAAGATTATTTGATGAAAAACAAATTTCTGAAATTGTTGAAACAAACAATGTAGAAGAAGTTGAAAATTATCTTAAAGGTGTTCCTGATTATGCTGATGTTCTTGATGAATATCCTCTTGATAAAGCATTAGATGTAGAACGTGCTAATACTTATGACTTTATTGCAAGATTGGCTCCTAAGGAAGTAAAAGATCCTTTTGTTATCATGTCTAAAAAATCAGACATAGATAATATTAAAAGTCTTTTAACTGCTAAGGAAGTTGGTCTTAATGGTGATGAAACAAGAGAATTATTAATTCCTTGCGGATCATTATATGCACAGTTAGAATCCTTAGCTGATTCTGAAAATGTATCTGACATTGTCACAAGTTTGGACGGTACTGAATACGCAACTGCTTTAGAAGATGCTCTTCCACAATATGAAAGCACTAATATGATTCTTCCATTAGAATCTGCTTTAGATAAATATTATTTAGGCAAGTTATTACGTTCTTCTGATGTTCCTGCAGATGAAAACAGACAAATTATGTATTCATATGTTGGAACTCAAGTTGATGTAGCTAATCTTAAACTAATTATAAGGGCTAAACAAGATGGCCTTGACTATGACGCTGTCGCTCCTTATATATTAGAAGAAGGATACCAATTACGTGAATGGAAACTTAAAGATTTAATGGAATCTCCTGATGTTACAAATGTAGTGTCTGGTTTAGAAGGAACAAAATATGCTGAAGCATTAACTGATGTAATGCCAGTATACAATGAAACTGGTTCAGTTGCAGTATTTGAAAAAGCATTGGATGTTTATGCATCTAACTATGCGAAATCTTTATCTTCTAAAAAACCATTAGGTGTTGGTCCAATTATTGGTTATTTAAGTCAAAAAGAAAATGAAATTAAAAATTTAAAAATTATTGCAAGAGCAAAAAGAGAAGCAAACTTCCCTAATTCAAAAATCATGGAGATGTTAATATGAGTTCTGTAGCAATTATAGGTGATATTGACACTGTATCAGGTTTTAGGTTAGGTGGTGTCAAAAAAGCAGAAGTTGTCAGTACTTCTGAAGAAGCTATCGCAGCTTTTGATAAATTTTTAGATGATGAAATTTCAATTATTATCATTACTCAATTATTGGCTAATGAAATAAGAAATCATATTAATAGAAAAATTGGTTCAAATGTTTTACCAATGATAATTGAAATACCTGATAAAGATGGGTCCTCAGGAGGATCATCTGATCAAATAAATGACCTTATTAAAAGAGTTATCGGGGTAGAGATGGTTAAATGATTATTGAAGGAAATATTATTAAGATTGCTGGGCCTGTTATTATCGCAGATGGTATGAGAGGGGCTCAGATGCTTGAGATGGTTAGAGTAGGTGATGAGAAGCTTATTGGAGAAATCATCGAATTAGAAGGTGACACCGCAACTATCCAAGTATATGAAGAAACAGCCGGTATTCAACCGGGTGAAGTAGTTGAATGTACTGGAGGTCCATTGTCTGTAGAACTCGGTCCTGGTGTAATGAGTTCAATTTTTGATGGAATTCAAAGACCTTTAAGAATCATCAGGGAGGAATCTGGTGACTTCATTGCAAGAGGAATTGATGTTGATTCTGTTAACAAAGAGAAAAAATGGACATTCAAACCAGTAGCTAAAGTTGGAGATATTGTAAAAGGTGGAGATGTACTTGGTGAAGTACAAGAAACTACTGCAGTATTGCATAAAGTTATGGTTCCACCAACTCTCGAAGGTGAAGTAACTGAAATTGCAGCTGAAGGCGACTACACTGTATTAGAAGACATCGCTGAAGTAGCTGGTGAAAAAGTTCAAATGCTTCAAAAATGGCCTGTAAAAAGAAGCCGTCCATACATAGAAAAATTAGATCCAGATATACCATTAGTCACTGGACAAAGAGCACAAGACACTTTCTTCTCCGTAGCTAAAGGAGGAGCAGCTGCTATTCCAGGTCCTTTCGGATCAGGTAAAACTGTTACTCAACAACAATTAGCTAAATGGGCTGACGCAGATATCGTTGTATATATTGGATGTGGAGAACGTGGTAACGAAATGACTGAAGTACTTACTGAATTCCCATTCCTCGACGACCCTAAAACTGGTAACCCATTGATGGACAGAACAGTTCTTATTGCAAACACTTCAAACATGCCGGTAGCAGCTCGTGAAGCATGTGTATATACTGGTATTACTATTGCTGAATACTATCGTGACCAAGGTTACGATGTAGCACTTATGGCAGACTCAACTTCAAGATGGGCAGAAGCTATGAGGGAGATTTCTGGAAGATTAGAAGAAATGCCTGGGGAAGAAGGTTACCCTGCATACTTAGCATCTAGATTAGCACAATTCTATGAAAGAGCAGGAAGGGTAAAAACTATTGGTACTGAACCAAATGTTGCATCCATTTCTGTAGTTGGTGCTGTATCACCTCCTGGTGGGGACTTATCTGAACCTGTTACTCAAAACACATTACGTATTTGTAAAGTGTTCTGGGCATTAGATGCATCCCTTGCGGATAAACGTCACTTCCCTTCAATTGACTGGTTACAAAGTTATTCATTATATGTGGACAGTATTGAAGGTTGGTGGGCTGAAAATGTAGCAGCAGATTGGAGAGCAACTCGTGACCAAGCTATGGGATTATTACAAAAAGAATCCGAGTTACAAGAAATTGTACAATTAGTTGGTCCTGATGCATTACCTGAAACTGACCAAGCTACCTTAGAAACTACCCGTATGTTAAGAGAAGATTTCTTACAACAAAATGCATTTGATGACGTAGATACATACTGTGCACCAGATAAACAATACAAAATGTTAAAAACAATTCTTTTATTCTACAAAGAATCTCTTGCAGCTGTTAACAGAGGAGCTCCAATTGCAAATATTGTAGCATTACCTGTTAAAGAAGAAATCGGTAAAATGAAATACATACCACAAGACGAATTTGATGCAAAAGTTGAAGAAATTCAATCCGCAATTACTAAACAATGCAGTGAGGCTTAAAAATGAATACAAATATTAAAACTAGGGAATATACTACTGTATCTGAAGTCTCAGGTCCTTTAATGGTTGTTGAAGGAGTAGAAGGCGTTGGTTACAATGAAATTGTAGATATTGAAACACCTACTGGTGAAAAAAGAAGTGGACAAGTTCTTGAAGTAACTAAAGATGTTGCTGTTATTCAAGTTTTTGAAGGAACTAATGATTTAAACACTAAAAATACCAAAACAAGATTCACTGGTCAAACCGCAAAAATCGGTGTATCCAGAGATATGATGGGACGTATCTTCAACGGTATTGGTAAACCTATTGATGGCGGTCCAGAAATCATACCTGATGAAGAATTAGATATTAATGGGGCTCCTATGAACCCTGCTTCTCGTGAATTCCCAGAAGAATTTATTCAAACTGGTATCTCTACCATTGACGGAATGAACACATTAGTAAGAGGACAAAAACTTCCTATCTTTTCAGGATCTGGTTTACCTCACAACGATTTAGCTGTACAAATTGCAAGACAAGCTAAAGTATTAGGTGCTGACGATGAATTCGCAGTAATTTTCGCAGCTATGGGTATTACAAACGAAGAAGCAAACTTCTTTATGAGAGACTTCGAACGTACTGGAGCATTAGAAAAATTAACAGTATTCATGAACTTAGCAGACGACCCTGCTATTGAAAGGATTTTAACTCCAAAAATGGCTTTGACCACTGCTGAATATTATGCATTTACCTTAGGTATGCAAGTATTAGTTATCTTAACAGATATGACTAACTACTGTGAAGCTTTAAGGGAAATTTCTGCAGCAAGGGAAGAAGTACCTGGAAGAAGAGGTTATCCTGGATACATGTATACTGACCTCGCAGGTATCTATGAAAGAGCAGGACGTATCGATGGTAAAGAAGGTTCTATTACTCAAATGCCTATCTTAGTTATGCCTCAAGACGATATCACTCACCCAATTCCTGATTTAACCGGTTATATTACCGAAGGACAAATCGTATTAAGTAGGGAAATTTCAAGGAAAGGTATTTACCCTCCTGTAGACGTACTTCCTTCACTTTCTCGTTTGATGAGTGGTGGTATCGGTGGAGAAAAAACTAGGGATGACCACAGTGGTGTATCTGACCAACTTTATTCTGCGTATGCAGAAGGTCGTGAATTAAGAGACCTCGTTGCGGTTGTAGGGGAAGAAGCACTTACTGAAAGGGATCAAAAGTTCTTAGAATTTGCTCAAGCATTTGAAGACCAATTCATTACCCAAAGTAAAGATGAAGACAGAACAATCTTTGAAACTTTAGATCTTGGTTGGAGTTTACTTAAAATCTTACCTAAATCTGAACTCAAAAGGGTTAAAGAAGAATTTATTGAACAATACCTTCCAAAAGATGACTAGTCTCATTGCAGTACTGTAGGTGATTAAATGGCACAAGATATTATAGATGGAATTAATCCAACTCGTATGGAATTATTGTCTCTTAAAAATAGGACAAAACTTGCTGTTAAAGGGCATGGTTTGCTTAAAGAGAAAAGGGACGCTTTAATTAAAGAGTTTTTTGATATCTTGGATCGTGTCAAAGGTATTCGTGAAAACGCAGAACAAAGTCTTAAAGAAGCAAATGATGCATTACTTGAAGCTCAAATTGCAATGGGTGATTTGGCTGTTAAAAAAGCAGCTTTATCTGTAAAAGAATCCATAGATGTTGAGATTACTTCAAGAAGTGTTATGGGTGTTGCAGTACCTGTTACTGATGTAAAAATGGAAGAAAGGTCCATTATTGACAGAGGTTATGGATTTTCTGACACCACAATTCAATTAGACGAAGCTGCTAAAAAATTCGAGGAATCTGTTAAGTACTTAATCGAACTGGGTGAGGTAGAAAAAACAATTTTCTTGCTCGCTGAAGAAATCGAAGCTACTAAACGTAGAGTAAATGCTTTGGAACATATTATGATTCCAAGATTCCAAAATACTGAAAAGTATATTGATATGAGACTCCAAGAAATGGAAAGGGAAAACTTCGTAAGATTGAAAATGATTAGGTCAACTATTGAGAAAAATGAAAAAGCTGCTGCTGCGGCTGAAGCAGCTAAAAATGCAGAAGCTTAAAATTTTCTTAATACTTCTCATTTTCTTTTATTTTTTATATTTTTTAAATTAAAGTTATATGATTTATTTATTTTTAAAATTTGTTTATTTTAGTAAGTTATTGTAAAATTATTTTTTACTAGAAATTTCGAGAAAGTGTGTTTAAAATGAAAAGAAATCCAATTGACCAATATATGAAAGACCCTGACAATAAAGCTAAAGTATTTATTTGGATTACTAGGGTTATGATTATTACTACTTTTATGATAACAATTGGGCTAATAATATTTATTTTACATCTGGTTGGAATGGTATAGCTAAGTTATTTACTTTTTCACTGGATAATTCAACTTTTTTATATAATTTTTCAAAATCTTTATCTTTATCAATTATTGTAAGCAGAGGTTCAGATTTTTCGGTGATGGAACCTATGTGTGGCAGGTCATAGATATTGTTTAAGTTTATTTTTTCATATTTCACTCTTGTTGGTGAATAAATTATTTTTTTGTATGAGTAATATTTTGCTTTTGGAATTTCAATTATTTCACCATTACAGGCTTTAATATGCGCATCTAACATATTTATTCCTAAAGAGTTTTCAACACATTCAAATGTACCCTGAATCCTTGGATTAATTTCGATAACGTACAATCCATTTTCATTAATGATATAATCTACACCATTTGATCCGTTTAACTTAAATTTTTTCGCTAAATTTTCGGAGGTGTCTCTCATTTCAGCGTTTATTTTATCAATGTCTTCAACATCAGCCATAATTGATTTTTTTGTTAAGGGCAAAATGTTTCCAACATATATGAAACTGTTATTTTTTTCAGTGTCATGCATTGTTAACAATCTGGAGTTCATGATTGTTTTTGCATCATTTTTATTTGCAAGAACTGATGAACTTACATTGATTCCAGATATGTATTCTTGAAGAATAAATTCACTATCGTTAAATTGTATTTCACTAGTTTTATCTAAAAGATTGATGTCATACCCGCCACTTCCTTGCACGGGTTTTAAAATAAATTGGGTGTTTGGATAATTTTTACATATTTCATGGACTTCATCTATATCACTTACACTAAAAGTCATAGGAGTTAAAAACTTTTCTTTTATTTTTTGGTAAAACCTGAACTTATTTTCTATATTTTTTACATTAGTATTTCCCAAAATCTTTTTTTGATCTTTTTTTGTAAAGTCAGACGGTGAAACCCCAGAAATCGGAATTATGTAATCAACCTCATCAATATAATCTCTTGATAGTTCTATAATGTCTGTACTGTTAAATTTATCCTCAAAAACTCCACAGCTTATTCCATCCTCTTCTTTTAGAATAATCTTTTGGTTTTTGATTGTCGGAGTATCTGATGTTGAAAAATAACTGGTAGAATAAATAGTGTAATCTAGCTTTAAAGCACTATTAAGCATACTTCTTGTATCAATTCCAATAAGTAATAGCTTTTCCATAAAATATCAATAAAAAATAGTTAATTGAAATAGTCCCGAGCGGAGTCGAACCGCCGTCTCCGGGTCCAAAGCCTAGAAGGATTACCACTACCCTACGGGACTATATTTGTTGTATTACAACATTTAATATATCTTTATTATGTAGTATTTAAAA
Organism: Methanobrevibacter sp.; assembly: GCF_036307625.1. Lineage (GTDB taxonomy): Archaea > Methanobacteriota > Methanobacteria > Methanobacteriales > Methanobacteriaceae > Methanocatella. The sequence continues at coordinate 46,459 of NZ_JAXJXF010000026.1, read as the reverse complement.
GTATCGGTTTATAGTTTTTGATAAAATAAACATTCGTCATGCCATCTGCAATTACAACAGATTTTATCCACGCTTTCTTTGGAATTAAATATATTTTCAACTGCAGCAAATAATTCCAGACTGTCATGTTCCTTTGTTGCATCAATGTGGGATAATACTTCATTGTCCATTGACTTGATTACTTCGTTTTGTGATTGATTTTGACATAAATCATTTTTTAAATTTGGACAGTATTCGCAGATATTATCTGCCTCGTTTGTAAGCAAAATGGTTGTATCTTCGGATTTTCTTTTTTTGTTGATATTTGTCATGTTTTTAACAAAATCCTTATTATAACCATATCCCTGAAAACCTTGAAGACATAACAGATGATGTCCTCTTAAAACAAGTTTCATAATATCAAAAATAAAATAAATAAAAAAAAGAAAAAGGTTTAAACCTTTTTAGTCTTTTGGTAAAAATACCTTGGATACTGTAGCAGAACCTAATATTTTAACAATATCTCCAGCGATAAATGGAACAAGTCCCATCATTAAAACATTAACAATGCTTACTGGAGTTCCGGTAGCATTTAACCATAATGCAAGGCCTGCAAGACCTGGGATGTAAATTAGTGCAAAGTTTGCAATACCAATGACTATTGCCATTCTTGTAAAGTTACGTGCACTGCAATATTTGTCTCTTATTGCTCCAATGAAATATGATGCAATAATGAATCCGATTAAGAAACCTCCGGTAGATCCTAATAGTATTTCAATGCCTCCGGTCATTCCACCAAACCATGGGATGAATGCAATACCTAAAATTACATAAAGTATTTGGCTTAAACAACCGTATTTTTTACCTAAAAGTAAACCAGAACATAAAACTGCAAATGTTTGTGCGGTAATAGGTACTGGAGTCCATGGGAGAGGTATAATAATTTGTGCCATTATACCAGTGAAACATGCCATTAATAAAGACATGACTAATTTAGTTGCGGTACTAGAATCTTCAAATCTTTCGAAAACATTTTTTCTAGTACGATAATAATTATCAATATTAATATCCATTTTTACCCTCCAATAATAATTCCTATATTATTTATGTTGGGGGTATTATATATTATTTGTGAAAAATCAGATTTAATAATTAATATTGTTTGATTTAAAAAAGAAGTAAGTTTGGAAATAGAAATTCTATTTCCTTTAAATATATTCTATTTAGTCTATAGTTATTAATTTCACATCATGTGGTTTTTTAACTATATTCATTGATTTAAAAGCAACTAGTTTTTTGATTCCTTTTTGGGAAGCTACATCCACTAATCTTTGACTGATTACACCATCAAATATGACACTATTTGCAGTACCTTCTATGGCTTTAATTTCTTCGTAGATATTTTCCACTTCAACTTCTTTGGTCATATTCAATGCTTCATCCAAAATAGCTCCGCTGCCAGTTCCTTCAAACTCTTTTAACATGTCTTTCATTAGGCCAACTTCATCATCTTCGATAACTGGCTCTTCGACAACTTCTTCACGAGGAGTGAATTTTTGATGTTTTTTAGAGTTTTTATTTTGATATTTCTTGTTATCTTTATTTTTATTGGAACTGTTGGATTCATTTAAAATGTTGTGTGTTGCTAAAAATTGTGCTGTAGGAACTTTATCTCTAAGTGCGACTAATACTTCATCTTTTTCTAAGTCTTCAACTTCTTTTCCTTTTGGAGCACGGGTAATGTAATCAACGTCACCTATTTGCAATAGTTCTTTTAGAATAAGTTCTCCACCTCTGTCTCCATCAACAAATGCAGTGGTGGTTCTTTTTTTACTCAATTCACCAATTGATTGAGGGACACTAACTCCTTCAACAGCAACGGTATTTTTAATACCATATTTGAGTAAGTTTAAAACGTCACTACGTCCTTCCACTACAATGATTGCATCGGAAGTGTGGATACTTGGGCCGGCTGGTAAACGATCGTCTCCGTATTCGGAAATTTCGTGCACTCTCATGGCCTCCCTTACTTCTTCAATCATTTTCATGCTTGCAGGACCAACGCTTTCAACCATGTTTTTATAGATTTCTTTTGCACGGTTGACAACTTGTTCTCTTTTGACAGCCCTTACGTCTTCAACCTTTAAAGTTTGAATTTTAGCTTCACAAGGGCCGACACGATTGATTGTTTCGAGAGATGCTGCGAGTATGGCAGTTTCAACTCTATCTAAACTGGATGGGATAACGATTTCGCCTTTTGCTCTTCCGCTATTTGAATGAATATTAACTTGTATTCTTCCAATTCTTCCAGTTCTTTGAAGTTCTCTTAAATCTAAATCATTACTAAGTAATCCTTCAGTTTGTCCAAATACTGCACCAACAACATCTGGTTTTTCCACAATACCGTTTGCAGTGATTTGGGCATGAATTAAATATTTTGTTGTAGTTAATTCTTCACCTTTTCCCATATTTAAGCCTCCTAAGCTTAATTTAATCGGGATAATTTATGTCATAACTAAAAATTTGATTATTTCTTGGAAATAACCTTTTTTCATAAATTATACGATAAACATATTTTTACCTATTATACACTAAAAAAGAGCTAATACATCAGGAGTGTTACACGATTAAGGGTTTATTAATTCATTCCATATGATTAATTAGAAATTTATAAAACTTGCCAATCTTCGATTCCTTAATATTATGATTTTTCTCCTGTCTTTGAATTAATTAATAATAATTATAATAAATGATTAATGTAAATAAACTCTATGAGCATATAATAATTTTAAGTATTTTTTTATAATACTACATTTATTAATTTTGATAAAACTAATATATAAAATATGTTATATTGAAAAAATATTTTAACATTGTTTATGTAATATCAATGTATAGAAAAATAAAAAATGGTGAGGTAATGTCAATAACTCCACAAGATGTTTTGAATAAAAATAAGGATTTAGAAAAAAGGGTTGATGTTGAAGACATTGATTTAGAAAAGGTTACTGTTGATGATTTAAAGTTTAATGGGGACAATTACAAGGAATATATTAACCTCCAATCTTTGCTTGAAAATATTTCTGCTTGTCAAATTTCAGATGCATTTAAAGGTATTGCACAACGTTCAGGAACAATAAAATCCATAAAACCGATTAATAACTTGAAAGTATGGGGAAGCATATATCCTGCTGAAACATCATGCGATGATTGGGGAACTTCTGCTTTAGCGATTGATGATGCTGATGAGGGAGATATTTTATTTTTCAAGGTAGACAGTGATGAAAAAGCTATTTGGGGAGAATTGGCTTCAACTTCTGCTAAAAATAATGGAATCAAGGCAACTGTAATTTATGGATCTGTTCGTGACTTAGACGCTTTATTATATATGGATTACCCTATTTTTGCATCTAATTTTGTTCCAAATGCAGGATTTGCTCTTGGTTTAGGTACCTTGAATCAACCTATAGAAATTGAAGGCAATAAAATAAATCCTGGAGACTTTTTCTTTGGTGATGAAACTGGAGTTGTTATAATTCCTAAACAGTTATTCAACAAGGTCATGATTTCAGCACTTGGGGTTAAATTAACTGAATCTACCATTGTGGATAAATTGGGTGAAGGTATGACTTTGGCTCAGATTACTGGTCTCAGATAAAAATAGTAAAACATTTAAATAGGAATTATTTGTTTATATAAATATTACCGATATCTTTATATATTACTTTTTTTATAATATATAAACGATACAGATTTGATTTTAAGTTTGATTATATGAAATTCTTAGGAAATAGTTTGCATATTGCAAATTCTGGTAAATTAATAGCTAGGTCTTCCAAAACACCATCACCTGGTGGAATCGTTTTTGATAATAATAAAAACAAAATTGGTAAGGTTAGCTATGTTTTTGGACCAACTAAACAACCATATGTCTCTATTAGATTGTTTAAATCTGCAAATAGAGATCGTATTGCAAAAAATTGTGGTGAAAAACTATTTGTATCAAAACCAAAATCCAAAAAACCTAAAAGAAGGAGGATGAAAGCACGACACAAGAAGTAACAGAAGCTCCTAGTAGTAGAAGTAGGAGAACTAGGAGAGAACCAAAAGATAAAGTTTTTGATGATAATAAACAAACTGTTTGTCCAGAATGTGGTTCTGAAGAGTTGATTGGTGATTATGAAAGAGCAGAAGTAGTTTGTGCTCGTTGTGGTTTGGTTATTGATGAAAACCTTGTAGATATGGGTCCTGAATGGAGAGCATTCGACCATGAACAAAGAGATAAACGTACTAGGGTTGGAGCTCCAATTACTTATACAATTCACGATAAAGGTTTAAGTACTATGATCGACTGGAGAAATAAAGATATCTACGGTCGTGATATCCCTGCTAGAAACCGTGCACAATGGTATAGATTAAGAAAATGGCAGAGGAAAATTAGGATTTCCGGTGCTACCGAAAGAAACTTGGCATTTGCATTGAGTGAGCTTGATAGGGACTCTTCAAGATTAGGTCTTCCTAGAAGTGTAAGGGAAGCTGCATCTGTTGTTTACAGAAGTGCAGTGGATAATAAGTTGATTAGAGGAAGAAGTATTGAAGGAGTAGTTGCTGCTTCATTGTATGCTGCATGTCGTCGTTGTAATGTGCCACGTACTTTAGATGAAATTGCTGAAGTATCAAGGGTTACCAAAAAAGAGGTAGGACGTACTTACAGATTCTTAACTCGTGAGTTAAACATTAAATTGCCACCAACTTCCCCAGTAGATTATGTTCCAAGGTTTGCAAGTGAGTTAGGTCTTTCTGGTGAAGCACAATCTAAAGCTATTGAAATCATTGAAAAAGCAATGGAAAAAGGTTTGACTTCTGGAAGAGGCCCTACTGGTGTTGCTGCAGCTGCATTATATATTGCATCTGTCTTGCTTGGTGAAAGGAAAACCCAAAGAGATGTTGCAGACATTGCAGGAGTAACTGAAGTAACCATCCGTAATAGGTACAAAGAATTAACCGAACAGTTGGAAATGGGTGTAACTTTATAGTTTCATTCTGATTAATTAATTTTTTAATTAATCATTCTTTTTTTTATTAATATTTTTGTTTCATATTATCATTTTTATTTAAATTTATATACTTTTCAAAATAAACTATTATATATGTATTAAAATTTATGAAGATGGTGTATAATATGGATATGGGTGACATTTTAAGCAATTCTTTGTTATATCCTTTGCAAAATATTAAGGCATTAGTAATATTTATTGTATTGGGAGTCATTGCTGGTATTTCTGGTGGTACAACTGCTATAGATTTTATTTTAGACTTCTTGGGTGTAAATAATATTATTGCTAATGAAGCTGATATATTGGGCATACTCCTTTTTTTAATTCTCTCATTGTTAATCGTGGGTTATATGATAGATGTTGTTAAATGGAGTATTTACAGAAGAAGTGATTCTCCAGGAATTGATATTAGGAGACAATTTTCAAATGCACTTAAATTGGTAGTGGTTGAAATTGTTTATTTATTCGTGCCGTTCGTTATTTTTCTAATTTTATCAATTTTTTTAGCAAGATGGATATCTGCAATAATAGGTATTGTTTTATTCATCATTTTTGCATTGGCGGAATTAATGGCAAGATGCAGGTTGGCTAAAAATGACAGTTTAAGGGAAGCTTTAGCAATTAATGAAGCTATGGCTGATATTTTTAAAATAGGTTTAATCAAAATTATTTTTACTGTAGTTTTGGCTTTTGTTATGGGATCTGTTCTATTCGTTGTTTCCGATTCAATCTCTGATTATAATTATATTATTGGCGGATTCGTGTTGGGTGTGTTAAGTGTTTATATAATATTTTTCTATAATCGGGCTACTGGTTTGTTATACTCTAATGTATAATTAACCAATTCTTTCTTTTTAATATGTTATAATTGTCTTTCTGTTAATTTTATATTCTGATTTTTTTCACGGCTATCTGGAATATTTCTCAATTCTATAAATTAATTCATTGATAATTCCATCATTATTGAATCTTTTAACTGTTTCAAGCTGTTCTTGGTATTTTGGAAGCCTTTTTAAAAATGATTTCACTTTTGAAACATTCATTGTTTCATGATACTCTCCATAACCTAATTTTTGAACATAAAATGCATTCAATACTTGTTCAAAGTTTCCAATTGCAGGAATAGAATATATTGGCTTTTTAAGATAGATGGCTTCTGAAATAAATGTAAAACCACCATTACATAATACTGCTTTTGATGAAGCCAGATCATCATAGAATTCATCTTCGTTAAATTCTTTAAAAGTCAGATTTCCATCCTCTTCATATTTATTGAATCCGTAAACAATAAATTTTTCATTTTTAATTGCTTTTAATTTATGGACTAGCTTTACACTTTCTTTGCTTGTTTGGTAAACGATGATGTGGTCTCCTTGGCTAGGCTTTAATTTTAAAATATCTTCACGGATTATTGGGGGATAGATAACTGCCTTTTTCCCTGGTCTAATTTTCGGATAAAAGAAACTGGTTAAAATGTGTACTTTAGGTTTTACAACGTATGTTTTAATAACTCCTTTGGCTTTTATCATTTCCACATATTGATTTTTCGGATAATCAATTTTTGCTTGGGTCATTATGTGCATGTTGTCCAAGCTAATTAAAGGAATATTTAAAATTTTGGACACTGTGGTTGCATAAATCTCAAAATCGGTTACAATAACGTCTGGTCGTAATTGCCTTGCTTTTTTGTATAATATTTCATATCCTACCTTTATATTGGTTGGATTTCTTTTTATAGCATTGGATAATGTTTTTAAGTTATTTACTTTGTTGTTGATGTAAACTGTGTTAAAACCACCAATTTCATAAACATTATCGAATTTTTCATTAAGATATTTATATGCTCTTTCGCTTGAGAAAAGATAAATGTCATATTTGTCCTTGATTCTGTCAACTATCACTCCGGTTCTTATTGCATGGCCCATTCCTTCACCGCACACACAATAAAAGACTATTTTTTTATTTCTTTTTCGTTTAGGTTTTAATTGGTGTCTGGTTGAGTTAATTTTTTGAATAGATTCATTATAACTTTCTTTTATCTTGTTTAAGCGTGCAGTGGTTCTTTCCAGTCTGGATAATTCGTCTGTAGTTACTTTTTCATGGCCGAAATTATAATTGAGGGCACTGGCATCTGTTCGTTTTCCTAAAAAATCATTAACAGTACTCTTTCCATATTGTCTAATTAATGTGGTAATTCCTTCTTCTTCAAGACGTCTTGTTGAAACTCCGATTTGGGCATTTCTCAAAACTCTAAACTTTTCTTTTTTAGCTAATCTTTCAATATAATCGGTATCTTCACCAAAGGTTAATGATTCGTCAAATCCTCCGCATTCGTCATGCAATTCTTTTCTTGAAATAATTCCATAACATCCTGCGCCATGAGGTTTTATTTTTTCAACGCTTATCATAAAATAATTGGCAAATTCGTGGAAAATTTTATCTTCAATTTTTGAAGACAGTGGGTGCATTTGTGTGATTGCGATTCCCAGTTTTTCCATTCTAAATTCATATAGGACATTTCGCAGGTAATCGTCAGTAAGCTCCAAATCAGAATCTAAAAATAGCAGATACTCTCCTTTGGCTACTTTGGCACCATTATTTCTACCTACTCCTGGAAGGCCTCCTTCAACTATTGTGCAGCCATGTTCTTCGGCAATTTCTCTTGTTCTGTCAGTTGAATTTGCGTCTGCAATTATGATTTCATAGTCGGTGAAGCTTTGTTTTTCAATGCTTTCCAAAAGGTTCGGAAGATATTCTTCTTCATTATATGTAGGTATAATAATGCTCAATATCATATATTTTATTTTATTTTTTTAAAATTAATAAATTTTTTTAAATATATGTTTTTAAGTGCTGTTTGATTCATTTTTTTCTTTTTTGCCTAATGTTATTATGGCCGTTAGAGTTAATGCAAATCCGCAAAACATTAATGCTGTAGGTATTTCTGAATATATCAGAAATCCAAATATCAATGCCGCTGAAGGTTCAGCTCCTGACAATAATATCGATGAAATTCCGGACTCCATATAATTCAAACTTAAGGTTGAGAGAATATATGGAAGTGCAAATGACAGTGTAGAGTGCAAAATTAAAAATATTGTGGTTAATAAGGGGTTAATGTCGATAAATATGACTATCTGATTAATATTGGTAAATGGAATTAAGGACACTGAAATTAATATCACTGAGTAAAACAGTATTGTGAAAGTGTGCTTTCCGGAATCGAGAGATTTTTTCGAAGCTATCAGATAGATTGCCCAAAATAATGCGGCACCAATGCCAGACATTATTCCAGATATTGAAAAACTCACTAGATTCTTTTCTAAAACTCCGGTCATTAGAAAGCATCCTGTAATGGCCAATATTATGCAGGTTATCTTTTTTAGGGTAATTTTTTCTTTAAAAAATATAAAAGCAAATATTAATACGAAAATTGGTGCGGTTGAAAGCAATACTGCTGCAAGGGATAATGGAATTGTGTTCATTGAGTAATTATAACACAGATTAAGTCCCATGATACAGATGGCGCATAGAATGAAAAGCGGAATGTCAGATAGTGTTATCCTGAACAATTTTTTGTCGGTTAGTAGTATTGCAAGGGCTATGGGGATAATGGCTATTGAAAACCTTAAAAAAAGCAATGTGGTTTGGTCTATTCCATTTTGGGTTAATGTTCGAACAAATATGCCACTTGATCCAAACATGAAACCTGCTAGGATGGGTAAAATTAAGTATAATTTCCTCATGCTAATCTAAATAGGAATAAATATTCCAACTGACAGTATAATATTCACACGAATCAGTTAAAGGAATTTTCAAGTCGTTTAAAAGTTCCATTTCATTATATTCTGGTGTTACATGATATGTAACAGTATTGTTTGTTTGGCTGATTTTTTCAAGGGGTATGTCTCCAAAATCAACGTTCTTGTCCATGTTTGCGATTTCAACGGTATAATAATCAGGTTCGGCACCGGCAAAAGCTACTGTGAATCTTAAAAAAATCACGGCAAATATGACAAGTATATATGCAAATCTGTTAAAAATATATCTTGCTTCGCTTAAACCAACGTTTCTGTAGGGGGCCTGGAAGTTTTCATTTTTAGCAAGTAAATCTTCATCTCTAATTATGTATCCAATAATATAGTTCATGTAATAACCGTTCCTGTAAACTAGATGTAGACCACAGATTCCAACGAGTGCAGGTGTTCCAAACATTCCTCCGTCAATGACCCCTATTATTAAACAGCTTCCAAATAAAGCTATTAAAAAGTTTGTAAGCCATGGTCTTTTTTGACTTGCCAGAACAATCATCACAAATAAAACTGGAATCAATAATACGACTAGTTTTGCGATGTCGGGAACATATGTGTATAAACCAACGCCTGTGTTGATTTCACTTTGGATAAATGGTCCCATAACATTCGCTAAGATTTCTCCCAAAATTGATTTTATGAGGTGGGTGTGCAGAATGCTTGTGGAACTCATTCCATGGGTCATGGATGCAAAAATAGAGTTTAGGGCTATTCCCATTTGCAATCTAAAAATAACTTCTATTAGAATTCCTAAAGTCAATAAAATAACTCCAGTTACAATGGATAATTTCAGATATTTTGTTGCATCAATTTCCTTTTTGATAACTTGGGACATTATTAGAAACAGTCCTAAAAGACCAAAAAACATTATGTCCTTTCCTTTTGATGATCCCATTAAAAATTGGTATGTAACCGGTCTTATGATTGGATTGAACATGTCCGTTACAAAAATTATTCCTGCAAATATGATGAATAGGAATCCAACTAAGATAGTTTTATTAACTTTCATTACAATAATTTAAGTATTAATAGTTTAAATAAATTGATATTTATGTTTCCAATTGAATATTTCTTGGGTTTGATTTTAATAGGTATTTGTGCAGGATTCGCATCAGGTCTTTTGGGTATTGGTGGAGGATTCATTATTGTTCCTTTGCAATATTTCCTGTTAAAATACATAGGAGTCGAACCAGACCTTGCAATGCTGATTTCTTTAGCCACCAGCCTTGCCATTATTATTCCAACATCGTTGAGTGGTGCATATAGACATACTCGATCAATGGATAATATTATTAAACCGGGTTTGCGTTTGGGAGTTTTTGGAATAATTGGTGGTGCTGTTGGAGGATTTGTGGCATCAGGATTGCCGTCAAGAGTTTTGGAGATAATTTTTGGATGTTTGCTACTTTTCATTACAGTTAATAATATTGTGAACATCAACAAGGAACGAGAAGATGCTAAAATCCCATTTAATTTAATTTCAACAGCAGCCATTGGTCTTCTTGTCGGATTTTCATCTGGCCTTTTAGGTGTTGGTGGAGGAATATTTTTAATAGCTATTTTAACTTCACTATTAGGATTTTCAATGATTGAGGCTATTGGTACATCTTCTATTTTTATTTCCCTAACTGCCATTGGCGGTTTTTTATCATATATTGTGTCTGGTTGGGGAGTAAATACCTTTCCGTATTCTATTGGTTATGTAAGTATAATTAATTTTGTTCTGATAGCTGCATTTTCGGTTCCATTAGCTTCTGTAGGTGCGAAATTTGCACACAAAGTCCCTCAAAAAAAGCTGAAAATTGTATTTTCAATTTTGGTATTTTATATGGCATTGAAGATGTTGGGCGTCCTGCCATAATTTGCTTAAGAGTTGAATTTTCAACAACTTTTTTAATAGAAAGTTATAATATATTTAATTAATTATTTGTGTGATAACATGAAAAGAAAAGATATTATACTATTTATGATTGTTGGAACTGGTGTTAATTCAAAGTCTGGCGATGAAGGGTTTAGGTTGCTTGCTCAAAAATTATATTCAACTATAACTAAAATATATCCTAATCATGTTGTGTTTTTTGCATCAGATAGATCTAAAGAAACAATCGGCTATATTGAAGAATTATTTGAAAACGATAATGATGAATTTATTTTTGAAGAAGACTATCATATTGTTCCAATTGATGCTATTGATGATTTTAATACTTGTTTTGAAGTATTTGAATCAAAAATATGGGAATTTGATATGGACATAACAAAAGAGTATCAAATCATAATGGATTATACTTCAGGAACCAAAACAATGTCTGCAGCTATGGCCTGTTGTGGCATGTTTTACAATAAGGATTTGATTTCCGTTGGTGGGGATAGGACTACAGGTGAAGTTTCTGTCGGTACTGAAATCATAAACTATCAAAATCTCTATAAGATTTATGATAGATTTGCGGTAATTCGGATAAGGCATAATTTCAATGCTAACCGTTTCATGGCATGTATTGAGACATTAAAGAGAATTGTTGATTTGAATATTGAGAAAGAATCCTTTTTAAATCTATGTAAAGCTTATTATTATTGGGATAATATGGATTTTGAAAATGCTTATAGCTTTTTAACTAAAGTCAATATCAATCAGAGACATTTTATTGAAATCGCAGTTAAATTGAAGAAAAATTTAAATGCATTGGGCATTATTGTTAACTCAAAGTCTGAGAATCTGAAAAATTGTTATGCTCTTGCAAGCTTGATTAACAATTCTAAAAGAAGAGCTGCAGAATATAAATATGATGATGCTATAGCCCGTTTATACAGATCTTTTGAATTGATTGCTCAAATTAAACTGTCTAAATACAATCTTGTCAGTTCAGATATTGATATGAATCTGCTTTTAGAAAAAAATGTATCTGAAGACTTCATTAGATATCTGGAAAAAATGGAAGAAGATGGAAAAATAAAAATCGGTTTGACTGCTGATTTTTTACTACTTAATGAATTGGGTGATGATTTAGGAAAATATTATAAAGAGCATGAAAATAAGATTAAGGATTTGACCCATAAGCGTAATAATTCTGTCTTGGCTCATGGGCTTGAATCACAATCTCAAAAAGATTTTGAAAACTTTTTGAATGTAGTTGTTGATTTGGCATTAAAATTAGATAAGGACATGAATAAATTTTTAAATGAAACCGAATTTTCTAAATTCGATTTAAAATTAAAATATAATCAATTTTAAATAATAAATTATCTTATTAATTAAATTAATAAGATTTTACCTTTTTTTTTATTTCAAGACAAAGAGTCTCATTATCCAGCTTACAATGAATACTGTAATTGAAAAGTATATTATGAATCTGCCATGCTTTCTATACAATAAAACATCTTTTTTTGTAAAAAATAATATCGCTCCATAAACTAAGCCTATGAGTGGGGATATTAATGCAATGATGTATCCAATGATTGGTATTATGATATTTCCTTTATTTTCCATGTTTTCACTTCTATTGTTTGATGTTAATTCCCATTCCTCGTGCTGTGATTTGAATATTGTCTCCACCTACTCCAATTAAATTATATGTCATGGATAAATCTAAAACACCATTTCCTCCATTTTTTTTAATTTGTTCGGATAATCTAATTAAGCATTCATCTTTCCCCGCTTTGATGTTGTTGAGCTGTTTGATTTCAGCTTTTTGAGGGCCTAATTTTATCAAATTTTTATCTTTTTCCAGAATAATTTCGCTTTGATAAATTCCAATGATATCATGCTTTCTTGTTTTCATATCACTACTGGTTATAAAGAAAAAATCCAACCCATTGATTTTTTCATTACTTCCCGTTTCATCGTAAGCGGGTATTGGTTCAGTATTCAATTCGGTATCCGGCCCATCCCATTTGACATATTGCTGTTTTTTCATAAATAATTTAAGTTTTCTCCAGTATTCCTTAAACGTATTAACGAATAGGGAAAGGAATCCTCCAACCACTACTAGAAGGATGTAGTTAATCAATGTTGGAAATGCTGCCTGAAGAATAACTAATATTGCTCCTGCAGTTATTAAATTAAAACCCAATGTCGGATTTTTCAGTATGAAACTGTAAAATGTAGTATCAATAAAAAGTATGAATGCACTTATTGCTCCGATATCTTCACCGATAATCCTATGTGCCAGGATTGTTTCTACATAACCTGCAGCCAGTGGAGCAAATATCAAACCTAAATTCCATCCAAAGATGTCTATCTTAAAATATAAAAAGATTCCATAAACTAGAAGCCCTACTGCTGTACCTATTCCTATACAGAATATTGCTCGTTGTAATCGTTTTTTATCGATTTTTTTATTTCTGATTTCCATGTTATTCAAATTTGATGGCTGTTCCGTATGCGGTTACAAGTATTGTATTTCCCATAGTGCCTCCAAGGTTATCGTAAGAAATTTTTAGCCCGATAATTGCATTAGCATCTAACCTTTCAGCCTTTTCAATCATACTGTTTATTGAGATGTCACGTGCTTTTTGAATTTCTTCTTCATATCTTGAAGTTCTACCACCTACAACATCACGAACACCTGAAAATAAGTCTTTATAAATATTGGCACCAATTAGGGATTCTCCAGTTACTAATCCTTTATATTCCATTATTTTCTTATTTTCAAGTGTGTTTGAAGATGTTAATATCATTTATATCACTATTTCATAAATGTCAGATATGCCCAAATTATTAAAAATATTGCTATAACTACATATAAAATTATTTGGGATCTTTTTCTTTGATTTAATCTTGCATCCCAGACTTTTTGGCAGTCTGGTGAGCAAACAAGTTCGTTTAAAGGTATTGGTGTCCCGCAAATAGGACAATGTTTATGAGGTTCTACTGACATTTTTTTCATCTCCTTTTTATATTTTAAAAAATTCTTTAGTATTTTTAGTAACTTGGATTGCGAGTTCTTCAGCATCAAGGCCCATGCAAAGTGCAATTGTTTCGAGGATATGTGGTAAATATTTTGGTTCATTTCTATTCTTTTTAGGTTTTTTATCAAAATTTTTAGGTATTAAAAAGGGGGCATCTGTTTCAATCATTAACTTTTCTGGAGGAATGACGCTTACAGCTTCTTGTAAATTTTTTCCTCTTTTCATGTCACAAATCCATCCTGTAACACCTATGTGACAACCTAAATCAATGTAATTTTGTGCTTCTTGTTTTGTTCCTGTAAAACAGTGAACAACAGCTTTTTCAGCAACACCTTCATGCTTTTTCAATATATTGTACAAATCTTCATGAGCTTCTCTTTCATGTAAAAATAAACCCATGTCTAATCTTTCAGCCAATTCAACTTGTGCTTCAAACCATTTTCTTTGCAAATCTTGTGGAGAAAAATTTCTGTTATAATCAAGACCGCATTCTCCAATGGCCACAACACATTTGTTTTTAGCTATTTTTTCTAATTCATTGATTGTATGTCCATTGCAAGTTTTCGCATCATGAGGATGCACTCCTGATGTAGAAAATAAAGTTTCAGGATATTTTGATGCATATTCTGCTGCTATGTGACTTGAATGAACATTGGTTCCAGTAATTATGAACTGATTAACGCCTACTTTTTTAGCTTCTTCAATTATTTCTAATCTGTCTTTTCTAAATGAAGAATGCATAAGGTTTAAACCGATATCAATGAGATTTTCCACTTAATCACCTATTCATTTATAACTTTAGTACCTATCTTTTCACCATTAACGGCTTTGATAAGGTTTTTAGGTTCAAAACCATTGGTGATGACAGTTTCCAAATCGGATCTTTTAATCATTTGAACAGCAGTTGTGTCGAAAAATTCGTAAGTTCCAGCTTTAACGTCTTTCCCGCTTAAAAATTCAAGCAAATCAGTTGCAGAGATTTCCGGAACAAGTTCGGCATCATCAAATTTATTTGGGTCTTTGGTATACATTCCATCAACTGAAGTTAAATTGATTAATTTATCAGCATGAATATATTCCGCAAGAATTGCAGATACTGCATCTGTACTGTGTGCAGGTTCAGTTCCGCCCATAACGATAATTTTTCCGCTAGCTGAAAATTCCAATGCTTCCTGGAAGTTATGAGGCACTCTTTGATATGCCACATCTCCAAGCGCAGACAATAACAGTTTTGCATTTATTCTTGTAACTTCTATTCCAATATCATCGCATTGTGCTTCTCCTGCCCCTAAATCACGAACTACTCCAATATATTCTCTTGCAGGTTTTCCACCACCTACAACAACAAATAACTCATGTTCTTTTGAGAGGTCTTTTAAGATATCACTATACTCTTGGAATTTTTTATAATCATATTCTTTTAATAATATTGATCCTCCAATTGCAATAACAATCTTCATAAATTCACCTTATATATATTCTATCTATTCAATATTATTTAAATTTTATATTGTATGAAATATAGATTAGTATAAAAGGTGATTTTCGATGAATTTAGTCAATCAGATATATCTTAGGAAGTCTTGTCGCAAGTATGTTGATGATACCATTGACATGGAACCTATTCATGACTTTATATCTAATGTTAAACCATTAAATGAAGGGATTAGTTATAGGTATGAGATTCTTGAAAAAGAGGATGTTAAGATTAAAACTCCTTGGAGTGCACCATATTACCTGGCATTATATTCAGAGAAAAAAGAAAATTATCTAGAAAATATTGGATTTATTTTTCAACAGGTTTCTCTTTTTTTACAAAGCATTGATATTGGGAGCTGTTGGGTTGGAATGGCTTCAGTAAAACAGAAGGATCCTAATTTTATAATCTTAATTGCATTTGGAAAATCTGATAATAAAACTAGGGATGTACCTGATTTTAAACGAAAAAAGCTGTCTGAAATTAGTGATTTTGCCGATGAGAGTTTGATTCCTGCACAATTGGCTCCATCAGCCATTAACTCACAGCCTTGGTATTTTAAACATAATAATGATGGTTTTGATGTATATCAGGTTAAACAAAATATTTTAAAAAGACAAATTCTTAAAAAATGGAATCCGATTGATATTGGAATCGCTTTGGCTCATATGTATGTAGCCAATGAAAAAACCTTTAAATTTAATATTAAAACTGATTTTGAAAAAATTAAAGGACATACTTATATTGGAAGTATTGAAATTTAAAAATAAAAAAAGTTAGAGGATTTAAGCATCCTCTGAAATTAAACCTTTGTATAAAAGACCTGCAATTACTGCACCTACTATAGGGGCTAAAATAAATACCCAAACTTGTTGGAGAGCTTGCCCACCTAAGAATAATGCAGGAGCTAAACTACGTGCAGGGTTAACTGAGGTACCAGTTAGTGGAATTCCCATAATGTGTACAAAGGCTAAAGTTAAACCAATGACAATACCTGCAATAGTTGCGTTTTCTGCTTTTTTGGTAACACCAAGAACGGTGAATACAAATACAAAAGTTAAGATAATTTCTACAATGATTGCACCTGTAACATTAAGACCGACGCTTGATGCAGGTCCAAATCCGTTTTGACCTAATCCTGTTACAGCGTATCCTCCAAGGCTTGGAGCAGAGTTAATGATAGCTGCAAGAAGTGCAATACCAATTATTGCACCTATACATTGGAATACAATGTACATAATTAAGTCTTTTGTTTCCATTCTTCCATCAATCCACATTCCGATGGAAACTGCAGGATTGATATGACAACCGGATACATCTCCGATTACATAAGCCATGGCAACAATAGATAATCCAAAAGCCATTGCTATGCCCAGATTACCTAAAACTGTTCCCGCTACGGCAGCACTTCCACATCCGAATAGGACAAGAACCATAGTTCCTATTAATTCTGCAATATATCTTTTCATTTATTTTCCCTTCGTGTTAAATTTATTATTCATTAATTAATGAACATTAAGATTTTGTATTTTATAATATTTAACATCTACCTTCTTATCCTTTTATAAACTAAATATGCTAAGAATAATATGAATAATATTAATATGAATGGGAATGCATCCAATAAGAATGAATTATTCACTCTATCGAAGTTATATTCATTATCAAAGCCCATATGGTATGTATCTGTGTGATTCTGAGTTATTTTTGCAAAGTTATACAATAAATCGTAATAACCGATTTTAGCTCCATTATAATCAATATAGTCTGGAGCTTTTCCATGTTCGTCCATGTAATTTCTTACTATTCCTCCCATTTTGAAATAATCTGAAATGGAATATGTGCCTTTGTTAAATAATGAAATACCCATCGGATTTTCTGGTTCTTCGAATGTTTTAGGAACATCTAATCCATTACCATTTAAATATGAACTGGTCTGATATAACAGTTGTGGTCCTGTGTATGGTCCAAATGGACCTTTCATTTCTTTATCGCCACTGTTTATTAATGCTTTACTTGCATCTGCCATTCCTTTTGGAGGGATGTTGTTTTTTACAATCAGTTCGTTACTAAGTACCTTGGTTTCATTGTCGTGGGTATTGATTATATCGACTATTTCTTTAGAAATTTCTTTAGCCATTTCATCGTTATAACTGTCTAAAACACCGTCTTTAAATTTATCAGGATATTTTAGTGCCGGTTGGACATAGTATATTCCTGAATTTCTGAGAAGTTTTCCAGGGTCATGAACTCCAGCAAAACTTTCATTAGTATAATTGTCGTCCCATGCTCTTCTAAGGAAATTTGAAGAGTTATCTAAATTATAATTGCCTATATTTACAAAAACAATTTGCTTATTTGAATTTGCACTATAATTTGCTAATTGTAAATAGTTCCCAGCATCTGAAGCTGCCAGGTCTATACTCACATCACTTGTCACAGCTATTGATCGATAACCTTCACCCGGTGCTGGGGCTTCGTTATCGACTACCACTTGGAGTTCTCCACCACTTAATTCTTGTACATAGTTTTTAATGGCTGTTATTAATCTGACATCAAAATCATGATCAACTATATTGTCTGTTGTAATGAAAACAGTTTTAGTTGCAGTAACGTCCTGCATTACTGGTGCAATCAATAATAATGCCATAAGAAATATTGCAATTTTTTTCTTCATGTTTATTACCCTAACTTTTACTATAATTTTAATATCTATTTTATAGATAAAATATTTTTTTCATAAATGTTTGTCAAGTTTATTTTCGAATCTAATATTTTTTATAAATAATAAATTGTAATCGTTTTTAAGAAAAAATTTAAATATATTGGGGTTTAATACTCATTTTGAGGATTTATAGGAGGTTATCTTTTATTTTAAGTTAAATATGATGAGATTTTAAAAAAGTTTATTTTAGTATATAAAATTCGTTTAATTTTAAACTTTGAGCGGATATTTGAAAAAAATATTTTGTGGTAGAATGCTAATAAATAGTTTTTCTAATAATTTTGGAATTATTGTTTAAATTTTATATTGATGAGGTATTCTTTTTAGAATGTTAATTAAAGTAAAAAGTTTAATTGCTGGTTAATAGCTTTTGTTAATTAATAGTATTTTATCATCGTCCTCAAATTGGTGATTAAATGTTGAAAATAACTCAAAAGATAGCTATTAGCAAAAATTTCCTAATTTCAATGCTATTTGTTTGCTTAATTTTTACAACATGGGGATTGACAATCGATGATTCTTATGCTGTGGATTTAAATGAAACTAGTGCTGAAATGGAAATTGGATTAGATGTTGAAGATGAACTGGAAAATTCTCAAAATGAAATTCTTGGTGTAGCGAATAATAATAAAGATGAAATTTTGGCCGCAAAATCATATACTTTGAATGGCGGTTCATTTAGTGATATTCAAAAGGTGGTTGATCAATCAAAAGCAGGAGATAAGATTATTTTAAAGGGAACTTTTGTATCTAAAGATAGTAATGATGGAATAGTAATAAATAAAAAACTTAATATAACATCTTCCTCTTCAGCAGTTCTTAATGGTAAGAATTCTGTAGGGATAATGTGGTTTGAAAAAGGTGCTGCTGGGTCTACAATTAGTAACCTTAAGTTTATCAATGGTGATCGGTTTAGAGGCGGAGGTATTTATATTGAAGGCAATAACATTGTGGTAGACAATTGTGTTTTTCAAAAAAATCATGCCTCTGTTGGTGGTGCTGGAGTAAGTAGTGTTTATAATTCATCATTGGCTAAGAATACTGTTGTTAAAAACTGTAAATTTGTTTCAAATACTGGAAACTTGGCAGGTGGTGCTTTAGGTTTATTCGGAAAGAATTCGAAAGTTATTAATTGTGTGTTCAATGCTAATCGGGTTATAGATAATGTTGGCAGAGATTGTTACGGAGGTGCAATTCAAATAGGTATGGACGAGCCAAACTGTAAGGGATATGTGATAAACTGTAACTTCACTAATAATTATGTATCTTCCAAAGTGGGCCATACTCATGGGGGCGCCGGATGTATACGTGATGGAATTGAATATTCTGGATGTCTATTTAGAAATAATTCCGCTGATGAAGGTGGAGCATTGACTTATCATGCATCAGGTAAAGTAAGCAATTGTACTTTCATTTCTAATACAGCTTCTGAATTTGGTGGTGCGTTATCTACTGGAATTGGCTTAATTCCTTCAATGGTTTTAAATATTGTGGATTGTAAATTCGTTGAAAATGAAGCTCCTTTAGGTGGTGCAGTTCAATTAATTGGATCCAATATAGGAATTGATAATTCAGTATTTAAGGATAATCATGCATTTTCCAATGGGGGTGCAATTAACATGGAAGCCATAACCGTTACTTTAAAGAATTCTTATTTGGCAGGCAATATTGCTGAAAGTGACGGTGGTGCCGTTTTTATTAAAGGAAAAAATACTTTAATCGTTAATTCTTCATTTGAAAATAATAGTGCAATACCTGATGATGATAAGTATTTTGAAGGATTAGGCGGTGCAATTTATGTAAACAGTACCAATACTAACATTGAAAATAACCGTTTCTATTATAACACTGCAAGAAATGGTAGTGCTGTTTATTATGATAAACATGGTGAAAAATTGGTATTGGTCAATAATACAATGTATCAGAATCAGGCATGGGTTTATGCATTGCCAATTTTTGCAAGAAATATCTATTGCGGTGATGATGAGATAATTGGAGCTATCATTCATGGAGGTAACAATATAGCAAAATACAACAATTTGGCTGTGTCCAATGCAATTTACAATGCTGCAAGTTATTCTAAAATTAAAGTTGATAATGAAAGTCCGGTTAACGGTGCAACAAACGACGGAAAACTCTATCAGGATGATAGAGAATATAATATGGAAATCATATTGACTGTTGAAAAAGATGATGGTAAATTGATTTACAATAAGACATTAAATTCCAACTATCTTGGTGAGGTTTCAGATGTCTTGACTAATTTGCAGCCGGGAAAATATTATGTAACTGCAAAACACTTGGAAGATACATACTACAAGGCAATAACCAACAGAACAACTTTCACAGTTTCTCCTAAAATAGACAGCAGAATCAAAAAATCACCTTCATTGGATTCATACAATTTTGAAGATATGGTTATCTGGACATTGAATATTACCAATGCCGGTCCAAACAAGGCAACCAGTGTTGTTGTAAGAGATGTATTGCCTGAAGGATTAATTTATGTCCGTGATGACAGTGGTGGTAAATATGACGTCAAAACAGGTATTTTGAACATTGGTGAATTGGATGTTGGTGAAGTAAAAATTATCAATATTTTCACCATTGTCAATAAAACCGGTGAAATAGTAAACAAGGCCAACATCACTTCCAAGGAATATGACACAAACTTGACCAACAATTTTGATGAGGCATCCATAAACATTCCTCCGACTTGTGATGTGGAAATAAAAAAGAATGTCAATGTTTCATCACCGAATTATAAGGATTTGGTAAATTGGAGTATTGTCGTTAGAAATAATGGTCCTGATATTGCTCATGATGTTGTAGTGACTGAAATTCTTCCTAAATCTTTAATATGGATTAGCAATACTGGCAATTATGATCATATCTCTGGAATTTGGAATATTGGGACTCTTAAGGTTAATGAAGAGGTTAAATTAAATATTATTTGCTTGGTTAATGGCACTGGCATAATTGTAAACGATGTTTCAGTTTCATCAAAAGAATTTGATTATGATTTGTCTAATAATAATGATTCTGAAGTTATTAAGGTTTCTCCTTCTTCAGATTTGGCTATTGTTAAGTTGGTCAATGTGTCTAAAGCGGATTTCAATGATTTGGTTACTTGGAAGTTGTTGATTTCAAATAATGGGCCTGATGATGCAACTGGTGTGATTGTGACTGATATTTTGCCGGAGGGTTTTGTCTATGTGGATTCTGTTTTGGATAAAGGAAGTTATTCTGATGGTGTTATTAAGATTGATAAGTTGGCAGTGGGTGAAAAACTAACTTTAAGTATAATATGCAAAGTTAAATCTACTGGGAATTTTGTTAATGTTGCAAATATCACTGGAAATGAGTATGATTATGATTTGTCAAACAATGTGGATGATGAGCCAATAGTGATTAATCCGGCTACTGATTTGGAAGTTGTAAAGACTGTTAATGTGTCCAATCCTAATTATGGAGAATATGTGACTTGGAGTATTGTCGTTAGAAATAATGGTCCTGATGTTGCTCACGATGTGGTTGCAAGTGATGTTCTTCCTAAATCTCTGATTTGGATTAGTGACAATGGTAATGGTAAATATGATTCAAAAACCGGTACTTGGATTATAGGTCAGCTAAACTCTAACGCTGTCGTTCAATTGGATATTGTTTCTAAAGTTAATGGAACAGGCATTATTCAGAACAATGTTTCAATCAGGGGCCATGAGTTTGATTATGATTTGTCAAACAATAATGATTCTGAAATAATTGAAGTCAATAAAACTGCGGATGTTTCAGTTGTTAAATTTGTTGACGATCCGAATCCATATTATGGAAATCTGATTAAATGGACAGTGATTGCTAAAAACAATGGTCCGAATAAGGCTACTTCCGTAAATGTTTATGATATCTTGCCTGATGGTTTAATTATGGTTGATGTGGAGGCATCTAAAGGATTTTATGAAAATGGTGTTTGGTTTGTTTGCTGTTTAGAAAATGGTGAAGAGGAAACCTTGGAAATTGTTTGTGAAGTCAATAAAACAGGCAATATTACCAATGTTGCTTCTATTGAGGCTGAAGAGTATGACCCTGACATAACCAATAATAAGGGCAATGCTACAATTGATGTTCCATTGACTGTTGATTTGGAAGTTATTAAAGATGTATCAAATAAGAACCCTTATTTTGGTGAAATGATTACATGGTTTATTTCAATTAAAAATAATGGTCCGGATATTGCAACAAATGTAGTTTTATATGATTTATTGGATGATGGATTAATATTCAATAGCTATGACAGTACTGTTGGAGAATATGCAAATAATAGTTGGATTGTAGGGCAATTAAACGTTAATGAAATTGTCTATTTAAACATCACATGCATTGTTGATGATTTGGGCATGATTTCAAATTATGCTGTTGCCAACTGTAGTGAATATGACTTGAATATCTCAAACAACAATGACACCGAAGTTATCGATGCATCTCCAGTCGCAGACCTGGCTGTCGTAAAACTTGTTAATGTATCTTCTCCGAATTATGATGACCTAGTAAAATGGACAATAATAGTCACCAATAATGGTCCTAATGATGCAACAGGAGTCCTTGTTAGGGAAAGCCTGCCTAAAGGCTTGACATTAATAAGAACTAGTGATTTCGTTTATTCCGATGGAAGCTGGTATGTAGGTGATTTAAATGTGGGTGAGGAAAAATATTTGGAATTGATTTGCAGGGTTTCCGCAACCGGAACTTTCAAAAACATTGTAAGCATTCAAGGCAATGAATTTGATCCTGACGTTTCAAATAACAACGATGATGAATCAATTTATGTTGCTCCTGCCTGTGATTTAAAAATAACAAAAACAGCATCTAAATACAACTATAATGTTGGTGATGTCATTACCTATTCAATTAAATTGACAAACAACGGTCCAGATAAATCTCGAAATATTGAAGTCAAGGAAATGTTCGACAATTCATTGACATTAAAATCATTCAGTGTTTCTAAAGGAACTTTCGACGAATCCACTAAAAAATGGGAAATCGATGCATTGGATAATGGCGAATCTGCAGAATTATTAATTAAGGCTGTCGCAAAAGCTAAAGGAATTGTCAAGAATGTGGTTTCAGTGACCAGTGAAACATTTGACCATAATCCGAAAAATAATGATGATGTTGAAATTGTTAACGTCACTGAAAATAATAAGACTCCAAAAAATGACACCAATGAGACTCATAAATTCAATAAAAAGCATTCAAACGATGTAAATGTGGACAAACCTCTTAGTTTGCTTGAAAGTAATGTAACTGGAAATCCATTTTTATTTTCAGTAATTTATGCTCTAATTGTATTGATTCTCATGGGTGGTTGTTATTCAAAGAAAAGATAATTTAAAGTAGCTTTTATGCTACTACTTTTTATTTTTTTCAAACGATTTTTCAAAATTTTGCAAGTATCAAAATTATTAATTTTCCCTTATAGCATTTCATTAGTTGCACTGATAAATACCAAAATACTGCTTCAATTCTCCAATTAAATCAATACATTTAAATAATACTTTTGATAAATTATTAATTAGATATTGATGTATTGATAATTTTTTTTAAAAAATTACACATGGACTCAATATTTTAAAATAACTAAATGAGGTGTAATTATGTCTGAAGAAGAAATGATTGAAGAAACTTCCGAAGAATTTATCGACGAAGATGATGAAAAATTACCTTTCGCTAAAGCTGAAGTTGTCCGTTTAATGAAAGAAAATTTGGATGACGACAAAATGATTAGGGAAAGAGTAAAAGTTGAAATGAACAAATTCTTAGGTGATGTTTTAAAAAATGTATGTAAACAATTAAATGATTATCCATACACAACTATAGAATACGAAATGCTTAAAGAATCCACTTACCCATACACTAACATTGAAAGGATTAATCAAGAAAAAGAAAGAATTTTATTACATTTAGAAGCTATTAAAGCAGATTGTAATGCATTAGCTATGGATGTTCAAAAAACTTTAAAATTAAAAGACGTTGTTGAAGAAGATTCATTCACCGATTTTTCAGCAAATGTCGATGATGAAGAAGTTGAAGAAGAATAATCTTCTTTAATTATCTTCAATTTTACTAAAACCTGTTTTTAATTCACGGAGTTCCTCTTCAGGAATTTCCAATATTTCTGCATTTTCACTTACGATATTGCTCTGTCCGAACGGATCAAGCATAATTAATGTTGCAGTGCCATTTCCTTTTTTCAACTCTTGGATATTTTTCAATGTATTTTTTGCATTTATCTGTGATTCTTCATCCTCAAACAGATTCAATGCTTTTTTAACGGCACTTTCAAAACGTGTCAGCACTCCCTCAACATTGGTTACATATCCTTCTGATTTTGGTCCGGGTTCTACTTTAACTCCTATTTCAGGTATGGAAATTGTTGCGGACTGTGACCTGACGACTCTTATGGATAAATTATTTTTATTTATTTCCAGAATGTATTTTGCAGGGTCATTCTGTTCCAAAGCTATAACATCGCTGTGTTTGAATCCACAGGAAGGGCAGAGTATTGTTGTTTCTAAAACCTTACCGAAATGGGGGATTTCAAGCTCTTTCATTACTGATTTTGCAACGCCTTCAATGCCACATACTGGGCATTGAATAATCATTTCATTAATTTCTTCTTCATTCATTTAATACATATCCTTTAGCTTTTAGTTCGTTAATAATTTTGGTTAGTTTTTTCTGATTTGAGGCACATATAACTGTGGTTCGATAGTCTGATAAATCGTATAATTTAGTTAAGTATTCTTTTTTGTCTTCTTTTTCGTTTATATTTTTGATAAATTTTTCTGCCGAATTGATGTCTGAAATATTTATATTTCTAACCAATGGTTCACTGAATCCTGAAATGTTGTATGTGATTTTATCCATTGATCCGTTATTTTCTTTTATAATGATATTGATGACGTCTTCAAGTTCTTCAACGTTATTTGTCAATTTCACAGTGGTGCATGCTTTATTGATTATTGATAATATGTTATCTAGAGATTTTTCGATGGTTTCTGTGTTGATAACGTCCACATTGTTTTTTTCCGCTTGTATTAATAGGTGGTCATGAATAATTCTGTTTTCTTTAAAGAAGTCCAGTTGTTTTCCGCCTCTGTGTATTTGGACTGCTCTTTTAACGAATCTTTCCTTATGTGATTCCTCGTCGGAACTCAATACAAAAAAGTAGATATTTGCAAATTCTCTAAATTGCTCGATATCTATAAGTCCTGGAACTAAGTGAACACCTTCAATAACGATATCGTCGTAATCTGTTATTGCTCTTTGAATTATTTTTTCAAGTGCTGGAATTACATAGGAAGCATGCTCGTCAAATCCTGCGGATACTAAATCGTTATAATTTTCAAAACGATTTTTGTTTCTTAATTGTTTGTATGCATCATATGAGGAACTGTGTAGTGCAGGTGCATATTCTTTTCCAATAATTCCACGAACAACTGCCCTGATGAAATCACTTTCAATTAAATGTTTGATATTCAATTGTTTGGCTAATTCTGCAGCTATTGTTGATTTTCCAATTCCAGATGCACTTCCAATCAAAATAACATATGGTTTTCTCATGCAACTTTCTCCTTAATTTTTTTCATTGATAATATATTTATGAATTATTCTTCTTAAAACATTTACATTTATTAATATGAAAAATTATATTTAATAATATAATATTATTTTTATGATTTTTTCAAAAATAGTAGGATACTAAATTACAGGGATAATTATAAATTATAAGTTATAGGGGTGAGATTGTTGTATTCAGTAAAATCAGTTAAAGATATTCAAGAGTTAAATCCATTCATCGTTGTTGGTTGTGGTGGTGGAGGAGAAAAATTCTCTAATCTTGAAGGTGTAGAAGCGGTAGGATTCATTGATGATAATATTAATAAACAAGGAAAAGAATTTTGCGGACATGTTGTAGCAGGCAGTCTTGACGAATGCTTAAAACGTGCACCTAATGCAAAATCTCTTGTTATAATGTTGCCAATCGGCGCTGAAGGTTCAGCTTTAAAATATGCTGTCCAAGCTATTGATGCCGGATTAAATGTAATTACTTCATTTAGATCATTATCAATCGAGGATAATTTATCCTTAAAGAAATTTGCATCCTCAAAAGATGTTGTTATTAAGGAAATAGGTTCCAGATTGGATGTTGTTGAAATGGTGGCTGGTGTGGCTCCAGAAAAGCCTTGTGAAATTTTACCAAAGATTTCTTATACTCCAAAAGCTCCAGTAATATTTGTTGGTGGAACATCTCAGGAGTGTGGAAAAAGAACTACAACTAAACAGTTGGGTAAAGCTTGTATGAAAAGAAATTTAAATCCTGCAATTATTTCCACTGATGAAATGGGATTGGAGGAACCTACTGATTTTAATTTTAGGGCTGGAAGTTTATCTGCAATGGATGTTCCGGCTGCGGTTTTGTCTTCAATTAAATATGTGGAAGAAACCAAACAACCAGACATTATATTTATTGAAGGTCAATCTAGTTTAACTGAAGATGGAAATCCTCATCCAAGAGGTTTATCTGCAGCAATATTGATTGGAAGTGCTCCTGATGCAGTTATAGTTGGACATAGACCAAATCACCCTTACAGAGAACCAAGAGGTATTGCAGAAGAAATTAAAGCTATTGAAGCAGTTGAACCTACAAAAGTTGTTGGTTTATCAATCAATCTTAAAAATGCTGATTCCGACATGACAATCGAATCTTTTGAATCTGAATTTGGATTGCCTGCTGAAGATGTTTACAACAATGGTGCGGATAAGTTATTAGATGCTATTTTTAGATATTTAGAGGAGTAGTTAGAATGGGATTTAAAGATAACCTAAAAAGAAGTTTGGGATTCGAAGAAACAGAATCATCTGGTGAAAACACTAATGATGCTTCTAGTATTACAGAAAGATTTAACGATATAAAAGACACTATCATGACTGAGGTTTCCAATTTTCAAAATTCCTCAAGCAAAGATTATCAAAGTTCACAACCAGCACAAGATTATGATGCTGATGTAAATTATCGTTCTAGTCATAGACCTAGTCCTAATCCGACTCCTAATTATAATCCAAACCCTGACCCTATGCCTAAATCAGCTCCAGTTTATAATACATTTGATGATTATGTAATTACTCCTGAACAATCATTTTATGAAATCGCTCTTATTAGACCAAAATCAATTGATGATGTTAATTATGTTGTTGACCAGGTAATTGAAGAGAAAAATCCAGTCATTGTAGATTTGTCCTTTTTGGAAAGGGAAAGTCATGCTAATTTTAGATTGGCTGGTGAAAAGATTAAAAAAATGAGAACAAGATATGGTGCTCAGGCATTATTGCTTGCCCGTTCAGAAAATAAAAATTTAATCATTATTTCTCCAGAAAAAGTTAAATTGGTAAATAAAAATTAAGTAGATGATTTTCTACTTAAAAATTTTATATATTTCATTAATACATATGCTACAATACCTGTAGCTATTACTGTTTCTATATTTAGAATATTATTTAGAATGATGTTTGGTCCTATTTTTGATATTACTCCTTTTGTTGCAAGTCCGCTTATTACAAATGGAAATGAAAATGCTGCAAAACTTGGATAAAACTTTAAATTTCGATATTCTATGAATTTTACAAATGCAAATATATATAATATGCATGCAAATATGTACATCACTATTAAAAACTCGTTTGATATTGTGTTGAATGAATTGATATATCCTACAATCAGTATGCTTAAAACAGCAGTAAAAATACAAATCAGAGGCTTATTTCCATTTGGAATGTCCGTATATTTTATATATCTGTATATTATGAGGGGCATTGTTAAAATCATCGCTATAAAACCGACAATGAAGAATATGATTCCTATTTCTTCAAGATTGTGTGCATGTGCAGTAATTGCTCCCATCGTAATTCCAACATACACTATCCAGTAGCTAGGATAGACTGTTAAAATATTAAAATTATGTATGATAAAATGATAGGTAAAGTAAATCATCAGTAGAATGTGCAAGGCTACACCTAATATCCAAATACCAAATGCAATATTTGGTATAAATAGTGAAAGGTATGTAGATAAAAGCATTAAACTCATTGAAAAAGTACCTGAATTGCTTGTCAGTATTGGATTTTGAAAGTCTGCTTTTATTTTTTCAGGGTATAGTATTAGTTTAGATATTATTAAAATTAAAAATATCATGCCCAATGCCACACAGATGGACTTTAAAAGGGGATGAGTATCATTTAAAAGATTTCCAAGTGAAAATAATGCAAGAATTACTCCACATATTGGAAGAGGTATTTTTTCAATCATGATATTATTTTAATTTTTAAAAATGAAAAATATTTGGTAGGATGCTCATTTAAATATCGAAAAAATATTCGGCATTTTTATGTGATACCTTATCTATTTCATTTTTGTCGTATCCGAGCCTTTGCAGTTCACGTATTGTTTTTGGAACAGAAAGGGGATCGGAAGGTTTGTTGCTGATATCACTATTCAACAGGAATTTGTCAAATCCATACTCGTCTAAAATTGAAATTGCTTCTGTTTTATCCATTTTCTGAGGTTGCACTGTCAGGCCTAAAGTATACTCGGTATCTATTACGTCTTCTATGACATTTGGATTGATGTGGTCTATTACAGCTTGTTTTTCATCTAAATGTTGTGGGACGATGTTTAAAATTTCTTTTAAAACTTTATTTTTATTTTTTCTTGGAGTATGGATAATCACTTTGGAATTTGTTTCATCTGCAATGTCCAATTGCTTTTTAAATATGCTTATTTCATTTTCAGTTAAATCTTCAAGGCCAATTTCTCCGATAGCAACTATTTGTTTGTTTTCTATCCATTCATATAACTTTTCAAAGATTTTTTCTGGATTCACATTTGAATTTGTTGGATGGATTCCTAAAGCTACTTTCAAATTTAACCCATATTCATTTGCTCTTTTGGTGTCCAGTTCTAAAATTCTGTTCAGGTGATTTAAAAGAACTATCTCATGTTCGATTTTATAAGGGTAAAAACTACATGTGATTGCAGTGTCGATTCCTGCAAGATACATTTCTTTGAAGTCTTCCCCGCTTCTTGAATCTGCATGCATGTGTGTATCAATCATATTTATCTCTCGGTGTTTTTTTATCTGTTTTTTTAATTTGTCTATCATATTTTAAAAAAATATCTGAATTTTATTATATTTTTATATTTTTCGGAAGTGTTACTTTTCACACTTGTTCACTTCAAGAGATTTTATATTTTTAGTAATAAAAATAATATGTTAAGTAATACTGATAGGTGGTCTACTGTGATCGAAAATAAATGTTATTTAAAATGTTATAATTCAATTGCAAATGAGTTAAAATATCTTACCAACTCATTATCTAGGTTGAAAGTACTTGCATCACTATATGATGCTCCTAAAACTATGAAAAATTTAACAGTTACTACTGGATTAAGTTATAGCTCCGTATCAAGTACGATGCACAAATTGGAGTTGGAAGGATATATCTATCGTGAATCTAGTAAATATTATCTGTCTAATTGCATGAGGTTTAAAATCGAGACCATAATTGAGTTGAACGAAACTATAGACATATTAAACAAGTTTTTTAATATATTGGATAAGCATTTGGTTGATATGATTCCAAATGATTCAGTAGCAGAATTGTATCTTTTAGGCAATGCAAGTTTGATAGAGTCAAATGACATTGATGCATATAGGACTTATAACTATATTGAAAGTGCATTGGAACAGGCAAACGAGGTAAAATGTATTTTGCCGTTTAATTACGATAATTTTAATAAAAAGTTGGATAATCTGATGGAACAGGGCAAACATGTTGAAGCCATTGTAGGTGAAAGTATCTTCAGTATTTTTGAAGAGGAATCAAAAGTTGAAAAAATTTCTTCATTCAGTGGAAATAATAATATTTTGCTGATTATAACTGACGAGGTAATGATTTTGGGTTTATTTAAGGAAGATGGTAGTTACGACCAAAATAGGTTGTTGATTTCTAAAAATTATGATTCAATTAGATGGGCCATGAGCCTTTTTGAAAATTTTAAAAATGAGAATAAATGAGTTTTAAACTCATTTATAATATTTTTCTAAATAGTTGTTAATTTCATCGATAGCTATTCTTTCTTGAGCTTCACTATCTCTGTCTCTTATTGTAACCTGATTGTCTTCAAGAGTATCAAAATCTACAGTAATGGCAAGAGGAATACCAATTTCATCTGCTCTAGCATATCTTTTTCCAATAGTTCCGGTTGCATCGTATTCTACCCTAAATCCTGTCATTCTCAACTCTTCAGTCAAATTTTGTGCAATTTCACGAGGACCCTCTTTGTTTACAAGAGGGAATACTCCAATCTGCACTGGAGCTACTGATTTGTCAAATTTAAAGTAATCTTTTTCATCAGTTTCTGTAAATGAATGCAATAAGACTGAATATACAATACGGTCAATACCGAATGAAGGTTCGATTACATGAGGAACAATCTTTTCTCCGGTTATTTCTTCTTCGACATCTTCAAAGATGAGAAGTTCTTCATCCACTTCATAGGTCTTGTCCAGTTCAACAGTGAATTTTCCATCTTTTTCAAGTGCTGCTTTGATGTCTTCAGGATTTGCATCTTCAATGGCTTGTTTAACTTTAGGTGAATCTCCCTTAAAGATTGGTCCGAATTTGGATAGGTTAGGTTTAACAATGGTTTTTTGAACTTTTTTAGGTTCGTCGTATTCGACAAATACGTTCAAATCATCATTACTGAATTTTGAGTGGGATGACAAGTCGTAATCTCCTCTGTCAGCAATTCCAATAATTTCAACCCATCCGTATTTATCAGTTTTAACTTCAACGTCCCAACAGTCAAGTGCATAATGGGCCATTTCTCCTTTTAAATGTTGTCTGAATCTTAAGGCTTTATTTGGAATTCCAATTTCATTTAAAAATTTACGGGCTAAGTATAATTGATAAATGAGCATTTCATTAGCAACAATGCCTTTGTCCAATGCTTCACGTGCAGTTATTTCTATTGGGTCTGTATTATTCTCTTGAACTTCCTGTGAATTTAGGGTTAAAATCTCATTTTCAATTTGTGCGAATTTTGGGTGGGTTTTATCTTTAGGATTTAAAAATATTTCCGCTTCTGCCTGTGTGAATTCCCTAAGCCTGATTACTCCTTGTCTTGGTGAAATTTCATTTCTGTATGCTTTTCCAAGTTGGACTGCACCAAAAGGAAGTTTTCCTCTGAAAAACCTTTCTAAACGTTTAAACAAAATGAATATTCCTTGGGCGGTTTCAGGTCTCATGTATCCTACTTTGTCTCCTTTTGCACCGATTTCGGTTTTGAACATTAAATTGTAGTTCCAGATGTTTGATAATTTTCCGCCACATTCAGGACAGGTTATATTGTTGTCAATAACTATTTGATCAAGTTCTTCATTCTCTAAACTTTCTACATCTTCCCCGATTACTTCTTCGATGATGTGGTCTGCTCTGAATACTTCTCCACATTCTTCACATTTACACATAGGGTCTGTAAAGTTATCAACATGTCCAGATGCTTTTAAAACTTCTTTAGGCATTACTGTAGGGCCTTCAATTTCATAAAATCCTTCACCGGAAACATATTGTTTTCTCCATTTTTGCATGATGTTGTTTTTTAGACTTGCTCCGAGAGGTCCATAGTCTGTAAATCCAGAAACTCCTGAGTAAATTTCAAAGGATGGCCATAAGAATCCTCTTTTTGCACTGATATTGGTCATTTTGTCATGATTCATAATTATTAACTCCTAATCTTTTTTCAATTCATAATCTAATTTAACTCTACTACTTTCTGGGCGAGTTTGTCCCATGTATTTACTATTTCTATCTGGATGTCCATATGGGGTTTGTGAAGGAGTAGTCATTGTTTCAAATACAATTTGACATACTCTTTGACCTGGATAAAGTGCCACAGGCATTGCTCCAATGTTGGAAATTTCTAAGGTAATTTTTCCTTCAAAACCTGGGTCGATGAAACCAGCGGTAACGTGCATGGTAACGCCCAAACGCCCCATACTTGAACGACCTTCTACTCTGGCCACCAAGTCATCAGGTACTTTAACATATTCTAATGTGGTTGCAAGTGCAAATTCATTAGGGTGTATAATAAATGCTTCACCTTCTTTAACTGTGGTGTATTCCATATAAGAAGCAATGTCCTCTTCGTCTTTAGGGTCGATGTAAGGTTTTCTAATAACTTTAAATACTTTAAATTCATCGCCCAATCGCATGTCAACAGAAGAAGGTTGTATCTGTTTTTCATCTA
Source organism: Methanobrevibacter sp. (assembly GCF_036307625.1). Lineage (GTDB taxonomy): Archaea > Methanobacteriota > Methanobacteria > Methanobacteriales > Methanobacteriaceae > Methanocatella. Next base: position 14,139 of record NZ_JAXJXF010000026.1, on the reverse strand, counting down.
AAAGAGGTTCAATAGATATTTTCCCTTCATTTAAATATTCTTTTATAGTCTTGTCACTTAAAATTGCCATATTTTCACACAAACATTATAATTCTTTTTTATATAAATTGTCCATCCTATTAATTACATTATCAATAGTTTCATCAGAATAATCAATTGTAATAGCATCAAATTTACATGCAGTTGTACAAAGGCCACATCCTCGGCAAATATCATAGTCAATTGAGATTTTACTGTCCTTTAAACTTATGGCCTTGAACATGCAAACTTCTTTTAAACATTTTTTACACATTCTGCATTTGTCCTCATGGAGAGTTATTGTAATGCCGTCGAGCTTTTCTACTTTATTGCTTATTTCCTCATCCAGGTTAGGATAAACTTTCCATAGGCAGCAACATGGGCAGCAATGGCATATGGTTAAAAGTCCATCTCCTGGGTGTATATTCATCCAAACGGTATCGATTTTATTTTTTCCAATGAGATGGCTTAAACCTGCAGCATCCGCCTTATCGATGTGGTCTAGAGCTTCATCAACTGTCACCTTTTTTCCAACATGTTTTGGAATCTTGTTTGCTGTTGGTCCAAGGAAAATACAACCAATGTCTTGAGGATAATCTTCACAGCCGTTAGAACTTCTGCATAAGCATGTATTCATAACTACAATATCATCACAGCGTCTAACAACGTCTTTGAGAATGTCTGTAGGTAAGAATTCACTGCCTTCAGATTCTATTTTCTTATTGACATTAATGCTGTTAGGTATAATGACGATTTCATCATTTTCAAAAAGCATCTTGTCGATGAATTTTCTGTAAGATTTTGATTTTTTGGTAATCTCTGCAATCCAAAATCTCCAATTGAATATGTATTTAAGAGTAAAAATACTAATGTCTACAAATCTAGGTCGTCTCATTGTTCACCAAGTTTATTCTTTAATCTTCTTAATATTCCTTTAAGGGTATGCGCTTCTCTACTAGTTATAAATGCTCTTGAAATTATGTTGTTGAATGTTTTCAGTCCATTTCTCTTTTTATGCTCTGGAATGTCCAAGTAATCTATCAGTTCTTTCATGTCTTTTAATAGGTAATCCTTTTCAACGGCGTTGCTTTCATTCAAACCCTCAACACCAAATTCGTGCTTGTTTTTGAATAGTTCATAGAATATTATGGCTGCTGCATGGGAAATGTTCATTATTGGGTAAGTCGGATCGGTTGGAATGGATACGCAGATGTCGCAGTTGTTGATTTCATTGTTTGTAAGGCCATCTCCTTCTCTTCCAAATAGGATAGCAATTTTATTTGAAGCATTCAAAGACTTTCCTAATTCTTCGGGTTTTATGGGAATTCTGGCTAGATTATAGCTTCCTCCTGCCATCCCTGTTGATGCAACTTTAAAATCTATCCTTTGTGATTGATAGAAATCATCTAATGTATTATAGACTTTTGCATTTTCAACAATGTATTTTCCATGAGTAGCCTGATAATAAGCTTCATTGGTTAATTTTGGAGGGTTGATAAGTATTAAATTTTTCAATCCAAAATTTGCCATAGTTCTTGCAAGAAAACCAATGTTTCCCGGAGTTTCACATTCCACAAAAACAATATAAATGTTTTCTTTAAAATGGTTTACCTCTTTTTCTTCGTTTTCACGAATGAGTTTTGCTCTTGCTTTTCCTCTGGATTGAGTTCTTGGCTTTGATTTTTTTGTGGAGGTTGATGAAGATTCTGCTTTGCTTTCTTCTTTGTTTTCTGATGATTTGATTGCACTAGTTTCTACAACCTTTTGTTCACTTACAGCAGTATCTCCCATATTAATCAACTTCTAGATAATTATTCATAAGCTTTTGTCAATAATTCAAGTAAATGCATTGTTTTAATATTTTCACAACCTATTGAATCCAATCCATCCTGAATATTTAATTCACAAAACGGACAAATTGTAATCACTGCATCGGCTTCAGTTTCCTTTACCATTTCTGCTTTTGATTGAGCTAATTCCAATGCAATTTCAGGTTTTCCGGATTTGATTCCTCCTCCTGCTCCACAACATTGGCATGGATATTTCATTTCATTAAATGTGATTCCTGGAATCTTTTCAATAATATCGCGGGGTGCATCTTTAATGCCTTGGCCTCTGCCTAAATGGCAAGGATCGTGGTAGGTAACAGTCATGTTTACATCTTTCAATTTGCTGGTATCCAGTTTATCTACTAAAAATTCACTAATGTCCATCACATTTAATTTGGAACCGAATTCAGGATGGTTATTTTTGAGTGTAGCTCCGCAACCGGAACAAATTGTAATGATTGTATCGTAATCCTTGAAAACTTCTTTATTTTTATCAACAAGGTCTTGAACTATGTCGGTTTGACCTGTTCTTAATAATGGGGAACCACAGCAAACCTGTCCTTCTGGAACATCAATATCTATGCCGTTTTCTTTTAAAACATCAACTAGCATTTGTCCGATTTCGGGGAATTTGTAGTCAACCATACATCCTGTAAAGAATGCAATCTTTGATCCTTTATAATTCTCAGCCTGTTCGACAAAAGGTGTTTTATTGGTTTTAATAGATCTTCCGCTTTCTAAAATGTTTTCTTTAAATGCAACATGCTCTGGAAGTGGTCCTGAACCATTTGCAACTGCAATAGCTCTCATCTTTTCAATCGCATCACCAAATGTGTTGATATTTTTAGGACATACTGCAAGGCATTTTCCGCAGCTGGTACATTTGTATAAACCTTCATCCAAGGCTTCTTTAAGTCTGTCAAAGTTTTCTCTTGGATCGGTTTCAAACTTGTCAATATATCTCATTATGTAAGGTCCGCCAAATTCTTCTGTTGCTATATTAACAACAGGACAAGTTGAAAGGCAGGAATAACATTCTATACAACTTCTTACTTTTTTTGTATCTCGAATGTCTTCTTTTGTAATTGAAGTATCAAGCTCGCTACATTTATGGTCACATTGGAGGGATAACTCTAAATCTTTTACTTTGGCTTCGATACTTGACTTATCAACAATCAAATCTTTAATGACCGGGAAGTTCAGCGGTTCAATTATCGCTCCGTCCTTAATCTCTTTTTGACAGGCAAGAGCACCATTTCCTTTAAACAATATTCCGCATGATCCGCATTGTCCCGCCCTGCATGAACTTCTAAAGCTAATGTCAGCATCATATTTTTCATTGATAGCTTGAAGTGCATCAAGTACTTTCATATGGGGTGTTTTTTCGATTTCATAACACTCCAAATGAGGTTCTGCATCGGTTTCACTATTGAATCTTGAAACATATACTTTAATCATCATTTCCCCTCCAATTATTATAAAAGCTTATAAAATATTATAATATAATATTTATATCTTAAACTATTATATAATATATTGTATTAATGATATTTTTGAGGAAAATATAATGAATTTAAAAGAATTAGTTACAGGAGTTACTGGTGAAAAACAATTTTTACTTGGTAATGAGGCTGCTGTAAGAGGAGTAATAGAGGCAGGTGTTTCTATTGCAGCTACTTATCCGGGAACTCCTTCATCAGAAATTGGAAATGTATTATCAGTATTGGCTAAAGAAGCTAATATTTATTTTGAGTTTTCTGCTAATGAAAAAGTCGCTATGGAGGTTGCAGCTACTGCTGCCGCTTCAGGATTACGTTCATTTACATTTATGAAACATGTAGGTATGAATGTAGCTGCAGATTCTTTCATGACTACTGCTTATTCTGGAGTTCGGGGTGGAATGGTAATATTGTCTGCAGATGATCCTTCACTTTTTTCATCTCAAAATGAACAGGATACTCGTAATTATGCTAGATTAGCTAATGTTCCTATTTTAGAACCATCTAACTGTCAGGAAGTAAAGGACATGGTTAAATATGCATTTGATTTATCTGAACAGTTCCAAATTCCGGTAATCGTTAGGACAACTACTCGTGTATCTCACATGAGGGGGGTTGTGGAATTTGGTGATATTAATGATAACTCATCAAACAACGATGACCATTGGAAAAGAGGTCACTTTAAAAAAGACCCTTCTCAATTTGTTCCGGTGCCTGCTTTTGCCGGCGAAATGCATGTTAGATTATGGGATAAAATACATAAGATTGAAGAGATTACCAATAGCAGTGATTTAAATAGTGAAGTGAATTTTGCAAGTGATAAGAAATATGGTGTGATTTCTTCAAGCAGTGCTTATAACTATGCTCATGATGTTGTTAAATTCAATGATTTGGATGTGGATATTTTAAAATTGGGATTCTCATATCCTTTCCCACAGGAAAAAGTGGCTGAATTTTTAAGTGATTTGGACGAAGTGTTCATTGTTGAGGAAGTTGATCCTATAATAGAAAAAGACACATTGGCCACAATCGGTTCTAAAAAGTTGGATGTTATTGTTCACGGTAAATTGGATGGAACCTTCCCTCTTTATCATGAATTTAATTCAGACATTGTTGGCGAAGGATTCAATAAAATATTGAAATTTGATGAAAGTGAATCTACCAGTTACTCATCAAGTTTGGAAAAATTATCTCAGGATATTCCATCCCGTGCACCTGTTTTATGTGCAGGATGTCCTCATAGGGCGATGTATTATGGAATCAACAAAGCTATTGGTGAGCTTGGATTGAAAGCTGATGATGTGGTGTTTGCATCAGATATTGGATGTTATACTTTAGGTATTAACCCGCCATATAATGCGGCCGATTACTTGTTGTCTATGGGTTCAAGTGTTGGTGATGGTTGTGGATTTTCTGTTTCAACTGACCAAAAAGTGGCAAGCTTTATTGGGGATTCAACATTTTTCCACAGTGGTATTTCTCCATTGATAAATGCAGTTCACAACAAACATAATTTTGTATTGACTGTTTTGGATAATAGGATTACTGCAATGACTGGCGGTCAGCCAAATCCTGGAATTCCGGTTGATGGAATGGGTGATGAAGCACCTGAAATATCCATCCGTAAATTGGCTTTGGCTTGCGGATGTGATTATGTGCGCGTAATCAATCCATTTAATTTGGAACAAGTTATTAAAACTTATAAAGAAGCATTTGAAAGAAATGATGCTGCTGTAATTGTATCAAAAGCTCCATGTACATTAATTAAAGGTTTAACCAAAAAACCTCCAGTAAAATTGGTTGAAAGCAATTGTAATAACTGTGATAAATGTGTAAGTGAACTTGCATGTCCTGCTATTTCAAAAATTAATGGAAAAATTGTCATAGACCAATCACAATGTGATGGATGTAATGTATGTATTCAAGTTTGTAGGTATGGTGCTTTAGAGGCAGGTAGGTGAGAAAATGGATAATCATTATAGTATATATATTTGCGGTGTTGGAGGTCAGGGAATTATTAAAACTTCTACAATCATAGGTGAAGCTGCAATGAATCAGGGTTTGGATGTGGTAATGAGTGAAATTCATGGAATGTCTCAAAGAGGTGGATCTGTTTCTACTGAATTAAAAATAGGAGGATATAATTCTTCAATCATTCCAAATCATGGTGCAGATATGTTGCTTTCTTTTGAACCGATTGAAACCATAAGGGGATTGGATAAGGTAAACAGTGAAACTAAAATTGTATATAATACTCATCCAATTATTCCTTCTTCATCAGATAAGAATTATCCAAGTGTTGACAGCATAACCAAAACTTTAAAAGAGAATTTTAAACATGTTCTTCCGATTGATGGAACTAAATTGGCTATTGATGCGGGAAGTGTTTTGGCATTGAATATGGTTTTATTGGGTGCTGTGACTGCGGATGATAAGTTCCCTTTATCAAAGGATTCTGTCATTGATGCAATGAAAAATAATTTAAAACCAAAATTCCATGATATGAATTTAAAAGCTATTGAAAGTGGATATAAATCTATTAAAGGTTAAATATTTAAATACTATTTAAAATAAAGTTTTTAGTAAGTGGAGAGTTGTGGTATTATGACTTACAAAATTGATAATGCAATTGTAAAAAAAGATGTAACAGGCAAACTTACTTTAATTGATCCGGACAATGTTTTTGCTGATGAAGATGCATTTATTGCTGTTAAAAGTGATGATTTAATCACTATTCAACTTTTAATCAATGGTATTTTAAAAAATGATTTTAAAAGTTGGAGGGAATTGGGTTCAATTCCTGAAAATGAATCTATTAAAAATCTTTTTGTTCGTTTAGGTTATTCAAAAGAAGATGTAGCTAAAATGATTAAAGAATTCTAGCTATTTTTCTTTAATTTTTTCTATTTTTTTCATGTTTTTAATGGTCTTTTTTTAGTTTTTTAGATTTTATTTTTTTAAAATTGAATTTGAGTTTAAATGAAAAACTGTTGAATTAAAATCTATCGTGAAGGTTACTGGGGGATGATCTCCAAAATCTGAGTTTTATGATGATGATTTTGAATAAATGCAGTGTTTACAAGAGAATAAAACTTTTGAAGATAAATATCTCTCATTTGAATTGCATACTGCTTCAATTAAAAAAGTAGCAGAAAAAAGTAGTGTGTTGATGAGTTTTAGAGCACTTTAAGATTCATCCTCGACTTACAGAAGTTGAGGTATTCTTGCATCATTATGTAAAAAAATAAAAATAAGTTATAGAAAAGATTTCAATCTTTTCTAAAGTTCTTTTATGTCATCAGTATTTAAAATTTTGGCATCACTATCTTCTAAAACTTCAATAGCTTTTTCCATATTTTCCAATCTCATAACTACTATAGCTTCATCAGTGTTACTGCTTACAAATGCATATAAATATTCTAAATTGATTCCTTTTTCATCAAAGATTGCTAATGTAGAATTTAATCCGTTTGGTTCATCAGGAACTGCCACGATGATAACATCATTTTCTTTTACAACAAAACCGTCTTTTTCAAGGGCATTAATTGCCTTTTCATTGTCAGAAACAATCAATCTTAAAATTCCATATTTTGTTGTATCAGCTATTGAAAGCGCACGAATGTTAATATTTTCCTTAGCTAGTGTGTCAATAGCTTTTTTAATTCTTCCTTCTTTGTTTTCGATAAATATTGAAATTTGTTGAACTACCATTATATCACCTATTCAAAATTCCTTTCATCTATTACACGAACAGCTTTACCTTCACTTCTTGGAAGTGAATCTGGTTCACATAATGTTACATCTACTCTTAAACCAGTTTCTGATCTAATTGATGCTTGGATTTGTTTTTCTATTCTTTCCATTTCTTTCATTTCATCTGAGAATAACTCTTTGGAAGCTTCTACCTTAACTTCGACCTCATCAAGAATGTCTGGTCTTGTTACATGAATCATGTAATTAGGACTGATTCCTTTAATTTTGAGCAATGCTTTTTCAATTTGTGATGGGAATACCATTACACCTTTGATTTTAAGCATGTCGTCACTTCTTCCAGTGATTCTGGTCATTCTTACAGTTGTTCTTCCACATTCACATTTTTCACCAATTAATGAAGTCAGGTCTTTTGTTCTAAATCTTAAAATAGGCATTCCAGTTTTAGTTAGGGATGTTAAAACAAGTTCCCCTTTTTCACCGTAATCTAATGTTTCGCCGGTTTCTGAATCGATGATTTCTGGGTAGAAATGATCGTCTTGGATATGCATTCCGTTTTGTTCACCACATTCCTGAGCAACTCCCGGCCCCATTACCTCGGTTAATCCATAAATGTTGTAAGCTTTAATTCCAAGAGATGTTTCAATTCTTTTTCTCATCTCGCTAGTCCACATTTCAGCCCCATGTATTCCTGCTTTAAGATTAATGTCTTCTAATTGAATTCCAGCTTTTTCTCTTGATTCACCAAGGTATGTCGCATATGAAGGGGTACAAGTTAGGATATCACTTTGGAAATCTACCATGGTGTCAAGTTGCCTTTTTGTATTTCCTGCAGAAATCGGTATGGTTATGGCACCCATTTTATTTCCTCCGTGGTGAATACCGAAACCTCCTGTAAACAATCCGTATCCATAAGCATTTTGGATAATATATTCTTTTTCAGCACCAACCATTTTAAGGCCACGTGCAATACATTCTCCCCAAATATCCAAGTCATCTTGTGTGTATGCGGTTACTGTTGGTTTACCAGTTGTTCCAGATGAGGCGTGAACTTCTACGATTTCTTCACGGGGTACCGCTAGTAATCCCAATGGATATGCTTCTCTTAAATCGGTTTTTGTTGTAAATGGGATTTTTTCGATATCCTTTAGGGTTTTGATGTCTTCTGGCTTTAATCCAATTTCATCAAATCTCTTTTTATAAAATTCAATATTTTCATATGCATGCTTGACAGTTTTTTGAAGTCTTTCAAGTTGAAGGGCTTCTTTTTCATCTTTGCTCATACATTCCGCTTTTTCATTCCAAAACATAGTATCCCTATTTTAATATTTTTTTTAATATGTTTAATTATTAGGTTGAAGTACTATAAAAATTTATAATGTTGTTTAATTATTGTGTGGAGTTTATTATATTTTTTGACCAATAATATTAATGTACTTTATTGTACATCAATGTATCATTATGCCAATATTTATATATTATTTTATAGTATATAAATAATTGTAATATTAGAATTAATTTTTAATATTCCTTTTTAAGAGGTAATTATTTATGGACGTAATGATTTTGGCAATTGTATTTATAATCTACATTTTTGCTTTGGTTCTTGTAGGTTATTATGCATACAAAAAAACTAATTCCTCTGAAGATTTTATGATAGCTGGTAAAGATACTCATCCATTTATTATGGCAATGAGTTATGGTGCTACATTTATTTCGACGGCGGCTATTGTTGGTTTTGGAGGTGTTGCGGGCCAATATGGTATGAGTGTTTTATGGTTAGCATTCTTGAATATTATTATTGGTGTGTTCATCGCTTTTGTATTTTTGGGAAAAAGAACTCGACGTATGGGTCATGCATTGGAGTCATTGACTTTTCCAGAGTTTTTAGGTAAACGTTTTGACAGTAAATTTATTCAGTCAGTATCTGGATTAATTATTTTTTGTGCAATGCCAATCTATGCTGCTGTCGTATTGATTGGTGCGGCTAGATTTTTGGAATCATCTCTGTTGATTGATTTCAGTATCGCACTTTTAATTTTATCAATCATTATTACATTTTATGTTCTATTTGGAGGCATACGTGGTGTAATGTATACTGATGCACTTCAGGGAACAATTATGGTTTTAGCTATGGTTTTCCTGCTTGTATTTGTATATTGGTTGCTTGGTGGAATCGATACTGCAAATATTGCACTTACGAATATGGGTAATTTGTATCCTGCAGATGCTTTGGCTACGGGCGGAACGGGTTGGACTTCGTTTCCAGAATTTGGAACACCGTTCTGGTGGTCTTTAGTTTCATCTACTTTAATTGGTGTGGGTATTGGGGTACTCGCACAGCCTTCATTAATTGTAAGGTTCATGACTGTTAAATCTGATATGGAATTGAACAGATCTGTTTTAATTGGTGGAATATTCATTGCAATTATGCCTACAACTGCTTACATTGTAGGGTCACTTTCAAATGTATATTTCATGGATAAATTGGGTAAAATTGCAGTTGATGTTGTTGGAGGAAATATTGATAAGATTATTCCTACATTCATTACAATGGCACTGCCTGAATGGTTTGTATATATCTTCTTATTGTCATTAATTGCTGCTGCAATGTCAACCATATCCTCACAATTGCATACTCAGGGAACAGCATTTGGTGTGGATATATATCATACTTTAAGAGACAAATCAAAACAAAAACTGGATCAAGTATCAATTTCTAGAGTGGGTATTTTAATAGCTATTATTTTGGCATTGGTCATGGCATTTTCACTTCCAGGAAGTGTGGTTGCACTTGGAACAAGTTTATTCTTTGAAATCTGTGCGGCAGCATTCCTGCCTGTATTTTTAGGTGCACTTTACTGGAAAGGAATTACAAGACTTGGAGCAATTGCAGGAATATTGTCCGGAACATTTGTAAGTCTGTTCTGGTTAATGTTTGTATTCAAAAAGACTGCGGTTGGTCTTGGAATTTGTAAATTCATATTTGGTGTTGATACACTCTTGCCTGCAGCACCATGGCCGTTTATTGATGTAATGCTAATTGCTGTTCCGGTTTCAGCAATATTTGTAATCGTTGTAAGTTTACTTACTCAGCCTCCTGCTCAAGAAGTAATTGACAAAGCATTTGAAAACATAGGCAAAAAAGGAAGTGATGCATAATGATGATTTTTGGAATAGAGGATCCATTGATTTGGGGAGTTTATGTTGGAATTATCTTATCCACACTTTTATGTATTGTTTATGGTATTGTGAACTGGAATAAGGGAGCATAATTCCCTTATCTTTACTTTTTTTATTAATCATTAATTTCTTTGAATGATTTCTTTTTTTACAAAATCTATAAACGCCAGCCTACATCATCATATTTCTATGCCAAATCGGAAATTTAATTATTTAACAACATTAAAGATATTATCATGAATGATTTATACGACAATTTTGAAAGAATCCGGAAAAATGATCCTGAATTTCATGAGATATTTAAACGATTTGCTTTTAATGAAGTTTATGAATACTCTACATTAACACAGAAAGAATCTGTATTGGTGACATTGGCTTCATTGATTGCCTGTCAATCACCAAAGGCATTTAAAAAGATTTTACTTTCTTCAATAAATAAATATATAACTCCTGAAGAGGTTAAAGAATTGCTCTACCAGTCTGTGCCTTATGTTGGATTTGGCCGTGCACATAATTTCTTTGGAGTTGTAATTAAAGTGTTTGAAAAAAAGGGAATTGATTTACCATTGGAAAACAGGTCAAATACTACTTCTGACAACAGGCGTCAGAAGGGACGTGAAATTCAGGACAGGTATTTCGGAGCTGAAATGATTCAGGCAATGAATGACAATGCTCCTGAAGGTCAAAAACACTTCAACACTTTTCTGGAAGGATTTTGCTTTGGAGACTTTTACACCCGTGATGGTTTAAACGACCAGCAAAGGGAACTAATCACCTTTGTGTTCATTGCAACACTTGGTGGTTGTGAAAACCAGCTTAGGGGTCATGCTCAAGGTAATTTGTCTGTCGGCAACAACAAAGAAAAATTAGTTTCAGCTATAACAGTAGTTTTACCTTATATTGGTTTTCCAAGGTCACTCAATGCACTATCGATTATTAATGAAATTTGTGAATAGCTAAAATATTTATAGTAGGTAATTACTTATTAAATCAAGTGAGTTGGTTACCATGATATACAAATGTACAATTTGTGGTCACATACACAACGAAGAAGCGACAGGAATACTTTTAAAAAATTTAGATAAATGTCCAATCTGCGGCCAGCCGATATCTAAATTTGTAAAAGTAGAAAATTCACAGTCTAGTGAAAATTCAACCTCAGACGATTCTAATTTGTTTTATGACAAGAAATATGCAAAAAGCGATAAAGACATAAGACAAATGGATTCAATTCATCAAATGGCAATTACTGGTAAATCATTGGTATCTGCAATGTATACAGATTTGCCAATGCCTAATTGGGATGAAATACTAATTTTAGGAAATCAGTTAAACCCTCAACCTTTGGAAAGTGATGTCGATGTAAACACACAGACAATAATTGGTAAAAATGCTAAAAAACCATTGGTCATTGAAAGTCCAATATACATTACTCACATGTCTTTTGGAGCACTGTCAAGGGAAACTAAAATTGCACTTGCGAAAGGCAGTGCAGCTATTAAGACAGCACAGTGTAGTGGTGAGGGAGGAATACTTCCCGAAGAGATGGAAAATGCTTACAGGTATATTTTTGAGTATGTCCCAAATCAGTATTCGGTAAATGAAGAAAATTTAAAAAATGTTGATGCAATCGAAATTAAAATTGGTCAGGCAACCAAACCTGGTCTTGGAGGACAGCTTCAAGGAGAAAAAGTAACTTCTGAAATTGCAGAAATCCGTGGAAAACCTTTGGGTCATGATATTCATTCTCCCGCAACGATTCCTGGTATTGAAACTAAAGATGATTTGAAAGAGTTGGTGGATGATTTAAGATCAAGGTCTCATGGCAGACCAATTGGTTTAAAGTTTGCCGCTGGAAGAATTGAAGATGATTTGGAGTATGTATTATATGCTGAACCTGATTTTATTACTATTGATGGTCGTGGCGGTTCAACCGGTGCAAGTCCAAAGTTAATCAGGGATGCTACATCAGTTCCAACTGTTTATGCACTTTCACGCGCTCGAAAATATTTGGATGAACATGAAAGCGATATCTCCCTAACAATAACTGGAGGTTTAAGGGTGTCCTCTGATTTTGCAAAGGCATTGGCAATGGGTGCAAATGCAATAGCTATTGGTACTGCTGCAATGATTGCTGCTGCATGTCAGCAGTATAAAATTTGTGATAGTGGGGATTGTCCTGTTGGTGTTGCAACGCAAGATGAAGAATTAAGACAAAGGTTAAAAATAGAATCTGCTTCAAAAAGAGTTGAAAATTATTTAAAAGTTTCAACTGAAGAGTTAAAAACTTTTGCGAGAATAACTGGTCATGAAAATGTACATGACTTGAACATTAATGATTTGTCTACAATAAATTCGGAAATATCTGATTATACGGATATTGGGCATGTTTAATTTTAAATAGGATTTGAGTATTGTTAATACTCAAATTCATATGTTTCTTCAACTTCCATCATGTTTCTGATTTCAGCTGTAGCTTTGTCTAGGAAAAAGACTCCCATTTCCCAGCCGTTTGCTTTGTATGCTTCAGCAATTTCCGGCATGAGTTCAAATGCTTTTTCAACTATTTCTTCATTTTTGGTTAAATCGGCAACACCATAATATCTTAGGAAGTGTTCTCCGTCCCATGCGGCTATTTCAACATTTGGATTAGCTTCCATTTGTTTATAAACTGCTTTGAAGGTTCCAACACCAAAGTAGATTTTGTCATCATCTAATAAATGGAATCCTAAAGGTCTTACTTTTGGTTTGTCTCCGTCGACAGTTGCTAGGTAGAATTCTTCTGCTTTTTCTAATATTTCGTTAACTTTTTCAATATCTGACATTTAAATCCCTCTAAAAGTTTGATACCATTATTGTTATATTTTGGAAAGCATATATTAATCTATTCATTTTTTTAAGATAATAATTTTGCTCGATATGAATATGGTTATATCGATATGTAAATATTTATATATCATGTTATTATAGTTATAATTATGGGCCAAAATATTTTAATTGTACTTTAAGAACGTCGAATAAATAGTGAAAAAAATGAGATATTATGAATTAAAATTTAAGTTATTTTTATTTTCATGATTTCATGTCTGCAATGTGTAGATGTGTGTGTTGTGTTATATTGGAATATTTTATCATATATTTTTTTCAAAGTTCATCACTTTTTTTCATTATCTTTCAATTCGTGTTTTGGATGTTTGGTCATGGTATGTTTAATTAATTTAAAGGAGAATAATTATGAAGTCTACAAAAAAAATATTGCTCATTGCAATTTTTGCTGCAATAGTTGTTGCTGGTGCGGGTATTGTTTCTGCAGGTTTCTTTGACTCAGTAGGTGCTAGTGATTCTAATAATGCACCTGATTTAAATGGACAAACTGTTAACTTAGCTGCAGCAGCTAGTTTGAAAAATGTTTTCGACGAAAAATTAATCCCGATGTTTGAACAAAAATATAATGGTGTAAAAGTTACACCTACCTATGCTTCAAGTGGGGATTTGCAAACTCAAATTGAAAATGGTTTAAAAGCTGATGTGTTCATGTCTGCTGCTAACAAACAGATGAATGCTTTAGCTGATAAAGGTATTGTTGACAATAAAACCAATCTCCAATTTTTAGAAAATAAGGTTGTTTTAATTGTCCCTAAAGATTCAAACTCTAATATCTCTTCATTTGATGATTTGAAGAATGTAAAAGGTAATATTGCTATTGGTGATCCTAAATCTGTACCTGCTGGACAATATGCTCAAGAAGTATTAAATAATACTGGTATTTGGGATAGTGTAGAATCTAAATTATCATTAGGTACCGATGTGACTGCTGTATTAAATCAAGTTGCTCAAGGATCTGCAGATTGTGGTATTGTATATGCTACTGATGCTAAATCCAATGATAATGTTAAAGT
>NZ_JAXJXF010000025.1:0-6916 GCF_036307625.1 Methanobrevibacter sp. | reverse complement strand
TCTACATATCACAGGTTCCTAACTGGTTTAACCGGTGATAAGATGAGCAGTTCAAAGCCATCTACTGCAATTTATCTTAATGATGAAACTAAAGATGCAATAAAAAAAGTCAAATCAGCTAAAACCGGAGGTAGGGAAAGCCTAAAAGAACAACAGGAATTAGGCGGTGAAGTTGATAAATGCGTAATCTATGAAATGTTGCTGTATCATTTCATTGATGACGATGACGAGCTTGAAAAGATACGTCATGACTGCAAAAACGGAACATTGCGTTGTGGTGATTGTAAGGCAATGGCTGCTGAGTTAATGGAAAAATTTATGGATGACTTAAAAGAAAAACAAGTTGAAGCTCGTGAAATTGCTAAAACTTTGATATAATGCTTTACAAAATCAAAACAGAAGTGAAAAAGGCATTTGTTGAGAATAAATCTGCCGTTATTGCTTCTGCCTTTATTCTTTTTATTTCATTAATTTTGGGATTTGTCTTTGCACCGTCTCTTCACAGCTATTTAAATCCTGTTGTTGAAGACTTAACCAATAAAGTTGAAACAGGTGTTGTTCAGTTAACTTTCCAGGACATTTTTATTAATAACATAATGATTGTCCTTCAGATGTTTATTTATGGATTGTTTTTCTGTATTTCTGCTTTAATTTTAGCATTTAACGGATTTTTTGTAGGTTATTATACTGCAATATCTCCCAATATTTTGCAATCGATAATTTTGATACTTCCTCATGGAATTTTTGAATTCACTTCATGTATTCTAGCTTGTGCTTCAGGTTTTATTTTGTTCAATTTTGTTTATATGTTGTTTAAAACTTTTCTGAAGGAAAAGGAAAGAAAATTTATTGATAGGTTGTTTTATTCTTATGAAGTGAATTTTGATAAGCTGATGCAAGCTTTCATAATACTTTTGATTGCTTCAATTCTGATGGTTATTGCAGGATTAATTGAAGTTTATCTTACCATACCTATAGGTAAATTTTTAATTTCGGCTATTGGTTAAATTTTATATAATAATAATTTAAAAAATATATACAGTGATTTTTTATGATAAGATGTGTTTCATGTGGCGAAGAATATGATGATGATGAGGTAATTTACACTTGTGAAAAGTGTGGCTCTGTTCTTGAGCTAGTTAATGATATTGATGTTTCTAAAGATATTTTTGACGGAAGAAAAGATACATTATGGAAATTTAAAGAGTGTATTCCCGTAGATGAATCTAAAATTGTTTCTCTTAATGAAGGTGGAACTCCATTTTGCAAATGTGATAAGTTAGGTGAAGAACTTGGCGTTAATTTATATGTTAAGGTAGAAGGTTCCAATCCTACTGGAAGTTTTAAAGATAGGGGAATGACTGTTGGAATGACTAAGGCTATGGAATTGGGTGTTAATACTGTAGGTTGCGCTTCAACTGGTAACACTTCCGCATCCCTTTCAGCTTATGCTGCCCGTGCAGGTTTACGATGTATTGTATTTTTACCTTCTGGTAAAGTCGCTTTGGGTAAATTGGCTCAAGCGATGTTCCATGGTGCTGAAGTCATGTCAATCAATGGAAACTTCGATGAAGCACTTGAAGCAATGACTGCTCTTGCATTAGAAAAACATCTTTATTTATTAAATTCAATCAATCCTTATAGATTAGAAGGTCAAAAAACAATTGGATATGAAATTGTAAGGGATTTAGGTTGGAAAGCTCCTGATAGAATTGTTTTGCCAGTAGGTAATGCAGGTAACATTTCTGCTATTTGGAAAGGTGTAAAGGAATTCTATGATGCTGGTTTTATTAAAGATGTTCCTATGATGACAGGTATTCAGGCTGAAGGAGCATGTCCAGTTACCAATGCATTCAAAAAAGGAGATAAAAGAGTTGTTCCTGTTGAAAATCCAGAGACTGTTGCAACTGCAATACGTATTGGTGCTCCTGTTAGTGATATTAAAGCATTAAATGCAATTTATGATTCAAATGGTTATTCAGAAACCGTTAGTGATGAAGAAATTTTGGATGCACAAAAATTACTTGCAAGAACTGAAGGTATTGGTGTTGAACCAGCGTCTGCAGCTTCAATTGCAGGTCTTAAAAAACTTGTTGATGAGGGTGTTGTAGATAAAGGTGAAACAATTACATGTGTTGTTACCGGTCACTTGCTTAAAGATCCAAACACTGCTATTGATGCATGTACTAAACCTACTGAAGTTGATGCAGATATCGACACCTTAAGAAAAATTCTTATGGAAAAATAAATTTATCTTTTATAAATTTTATTTAATTTTTTTTTTATTTTATCTTTTGCTTTTTATTTCTTTTTTTTCCAAAGTTAAAGCTCATATTTCTGTTTTAAAGTCATGTATGAAAAACATTTTCAAAGATAGTACTGTCACCTTTTAGGTTATTTTAGTTTAGTTTACTGTATTGAAATATTTCAAAATTAAAAGTATTGAACCAATATATTTATATATAAGCAAATAAAAACTATTATTATCAAAAAAATGAGGTGTAAATTATGAGTGAATTACCAATTGCTCCTGTAGGAAGAGTATTAAAAAATGCTGGTGCACAAAGAGTAAGTGATGATGCAAAAGTTGCATTAACCGAAGCTATCGAAGATTACGGAAATGAAATCGCAGCTAAAGCTGTAGGTTTTGCACGTCACGCTGGTAGAAAAACTGTAAAAGCTGAAGATGTTAAATTAGCAATTAAATAGATTTGTTAATTATCTAAGATAGTAATTTATTTACTATCTCTTTTACACTTTTTATTTATTTTCTTAATTTTTATTTTTAATTTTGCTTATTTTGACTTATTTTTACAAACATTTATATACTATGCAAACCAATTTATTATTGTCTAGTTCTCTAGAATTATTTCATTAATTACTAAATTTTTATTTTTAGTTTTGCTAAAAATTATATGAAATTCAGAAATTATTTGTATTGAAAGTTTAATCCCCCTTGTTTTTTTATTACGGGATTATATTTAGTGATATATGAATTATTCAAGAATTAGTATTATTAAAAACTATATTAGATTATTCACTTATTGAATAATTTGAGTAATTTCTATAGTTAAAAGATAATATAACTATATATAATTACATTATATTATGATTCAAAAGAATTATAATATCTGCCGATGGATGGCATAGCCAGATGAAAAAGGAGGTATATTTTATGGCAAACATTTATGTAAAATTTGACACACCAGAAGAATTAGCTAAACAAGCTGAAGAAGCATTAGAAACCGCACAAGCTACAGGTAAAGTAGCTAAAGGTACTAACGAAGTAACCAAATTTATCGAAAGAGGAGATGCAAAATTAGTTGTTATCGCAGAAGATGTAGATCCTGCTGAAATCGTTGCACACATTCCTGTTTTAGCTGATGAAAAAGAAATTCCTTACGTATACTTACCTACCAAAGAACAAGTTGGTGGAGCTGCTGGATTAACTGTTGGTACTGCTTCTGCATGTATTGTAGATGCTGGTGACGCTGAAGCTGCTGTTGCTGAAATCGTAGAAAAAGTTGCTGAATTAAAAGAATAAATAAATTCTTTTAAAGGATTTTCACGGTGATAAAATGGAAGAAGGAACTCCTGCTGAAGTCATTGAAGTTTTAAAAAGAACTGGTATGACTGGTGAGGTAATGCAAATTAAATGCAGAATCCTCGATGGTAGAGATAAAGGAAGAATTTTAACAAGAAACATTATGGGACCTGTAAGAGAAGGCGACATTTTAATGTTACTTGATACTATTAGAGAAGCTAAGGAAATTAAGACTCCATAAGAAGGTGTAACAACATGAGAACTTGTTCATTCTGTAGTAAAGAAATTGAAGAAGGTACAGGAAAAATGTACGTTAAAAAAGATGGATCAATATATTTCTTTTGTAGCAGTAAATGTGAAAAAAATATGATTAAACTCGGAAGAGTTCCAAGAAAAGTTAAATGGGTTAAAGAATGATTCAAAAAAGTTTTGTAATGATGAAACCAGACGCTGTTCAAAGACGTCTTATGGGTAAAATATTATCTCGTTTTGAAGAAAAAGGTCTTCAAATCGTTGCTTGTAAATTAATTCAAATTGATGAAGATTTAGCAAAAACTCATTATGGAGAACATGCTGAAAAACCATTTTTCCCAAGTTTAGTAGAGTATATCACTTCATCCCCATCATTAGCTATGGTAATTGAAGGAGAAGAAGCTATCACTACTATTAGGAAATTAGTTGGTGCAACTAATCCTTTAGAAGCAGACCTTGGAACTATCAGAGGAGACTTTGGTATGGATACCGGTAGAAACATTATTCATGCTTCAGATGCTCCTGAATCTGCTGAAAGAGAAATTGCTCTTTTCTTTAATGAAGATGAAATTTGCGATTACAAAATCGTCGACAATGATTTAATTTATGAATAAATTTAAGATATTAAAAATTTATTATTAAAAAGATACTATGAAAATCAGATCCCCGATTGTATCAGTATTAGGTCATGTAGACCACGGAAAAACTACATTATTAGATTATATTAGAGGTAGTACTATTGCGGATAAGGAAGCCGGAGGTATTACTCAACATATTGGTGCTACAGAAATTCCTAACGATACTATTGAAGAAATCTGTGGAAATTTCATATCACGTTTAACTATCAAAGATTTAATCCCTGGTTTGTTTTTTATTGATACTCCAGGCCATGCAGCTTTCACTAGTTTAAGAAAACGTGGTGGAGCGTTAGCAGATTTAGCGGTGTTAATTGTTGATATCAATGATGGATTTAAACCACAAACATTTGAAGCGTTAAATATTCTTAAAATGTATAAGACTCCATTTATTGTAGTAGCTAATAAAATTGACATGATATTTGGTTGGGAAACTCATGAAGGTGCTTCATTTAAGCAATCTTTTGAACAACAGGCTCAAAGTGTTAAACAAGAGTTAGATACAAAAATTTATGAAATTGTAGGTACTCTTCATAAGGAAGGTTTCCAATCCGAAAGATTTGACAGGGTCAGTAATTTCGCTTCCCAAATCAGTATTATTCCAATTAGTGCTAGGTCTGGAGAAGGAATTATTGAAGTTTTAGCTATGCTTTTAGGGCTTGCTCAAGAGTATTTGACAGAGCAACTTGAAATTAATGAAGATGCACCTGCTAAAGGTACTGTTTTAGAAATCAAAGAGGAAACCGGATTAGGCTTAACTATTGATAGTATTATTTATGATGGTGTTTTACGAACTAATGATGAAATAGCTTTAATGACTTCTTCAAACGAAGTATTGACTACTAAAGTTAGATCTATTTTAAGACCACTTCCACTGGAAGAAATGAGGGATTCTAAAAAGAAATTCCAAAAATTTGATGAGGTAGTTGCAGCCGCTGGTATTAAAATTGCTGCACCTAATCTAGATGATGTTGTTTCCGGTTCTCCACTTAGAGTATTAAGTGATAACGAAAATGTTGAGGAAGAAATCTTAAAAGAAATTGAAGATATTACTATCAGTACAGAAGATGAAGGAATATTGGTTAAAGCTGACACATTAGGTTCTCTTGAAGCAATTGTTAAATTATTAAGAGAATTGGATATCCCTATTCGTGAAGCAGACATAGGAGATGTATCTCGTAGAGATATTATTAATTCATCCATTGCTTTAAATGAAAATGATACGCATGGTGCTATTATTGCATTTAATGTTAATGTTCATCAAAATTCTGAAGAAGACCTTAAAAATTCAGATGTTAAACTATTTAAAGGTGATGTAATCTATCAAATCATTGAAGATTATGAATCTTGGATTGATGAAATAGAAAAAGCTAAGAAGAAAGCGTTTTACGATGCTATTATCAAGCCTGCTAAATTCATGTCTTTACCGAAATTAGTTTTCCGTCAAAGTAAACCCGCTATCATTGGAATCGAATCCTTAAGCGGTACAGTTAAACAAGGTCAAACTTTAATTAATAAGAATGGTGAATATGTTGGCGTAATTGCCAGTATGGAAGATAAAGGAGAAACATTACCTGATATTCCTAGAGGTCAAAGAGTTGCAATGGCTATTAAGGACGCTATTGTTGGGAAACATTTTGACGAAGGGGATGAACTGTATGTTGATATTCCTGAAAAACATTACAAATTCATTGAAAGAGAATTTAAAGAGAAACTAACTGAAGATGAATTTGAAACTTTATATGAATTTGTTGAAATTAAACGTAAACAAGACCCTGATTGGGGTAAATTTGGTCTTTTTGAATAATAAATTGGGTTTATAAAATAATTAAGGAGGAAATACCATGGCATTCAAAGTAGTTGTGTCTCAGGGAGCTGAAACTCATCAAGTTGAAGTGGATGAAGCTAAAGCTCTTAATGGATTAGTCATAGGTGATGAATTTGATGGTGGAATCGTTGGTTTAGATGGTTACACTTTAAAAATCACTGGTGGTAGTGACAAAAACGGTTTTACCATGAAAAAAGATGTTTCTGGTACCAGAAGAATAAAAAGTTTATTAACTGGTGGTATCGGTTACCATCCTAAAGTTGCTGGTGTCAAAAAAAGGAAAACTGTTAGAGGAAACACTATCGCTGAAGATATTGTACAAATCAACACTGTAGTTACTCAAGCTGGAAGCAAATCAATAGCTGATATTCTTGGTGCTGGTGAAGAAGAGGAAGAATAGTTTTACTATTTTTCTTATTTTACTTTTAGTCGAATTAAATTATGAAAAAGGTGGTTATCTGTGAACGTACAGTCAGATGTTAACATAGGTTTGGTTGGTCATGTCGACCACGGTAAGACTACTCTTACTAAAGCATTATCAGGTGTATGGACTGATACTCACAGTGAAGAAACAAAAAGAGGTATTTCAATCCGTTTGGGTTATGCGGACGTCGAATTCAGAAAATGTCCTGAATGCGGAGAACCTGAATGCTACAC
>NZ_JAXJXF010000024.1:0-12802 GCF_036307625.1 Methanobrevibacter sp. | reverse complement strand
CACATTAGTAGCTTCTCCGGCTCTATTTAACAAGGAGTGCTGCTTCTTTTGGATTGTATCTCCAACCTTCTGGTAATACACCTTCACCTACATAGTAAGAGGATAATTTTCTGATTCTGGATTCGATGATAGTTAAACCTCTTTTGGAATGTAAGTCTTTAGGATTTTCTTCTAAGTGATCTCTGATATTAACAGCTCTTTTAATTAAGTTTAATAAGTCTTCTGGGTATTCTCCAGCTTGACCGTTTCTTTTTAAGATTTCGGTGATTCTTTCACCAGTAACATCTTTTACAGATGGAATTCCGTATTGGTCTCTTAAGATAATACCGATTTCGGAAGTACTTTTACCTTCTTTGTTAAATTTTAAAATCATTTCTTCAATTTCTTCATCACTATAAGTTACCCATTCTGGTCTTGCCATAATATAACCTCTTTAATTTTTAAATAAGTATGAAATAGTTATTCTTGATTAGAATACCATTCAATAAATTTTTTTAATGAATTTTTTCTATGTGAAAATTGGTTTTTCTCATCAGTTGTAAGTTCTCCAAAAGTTTTACCTTCACTAGGAACGTAAAATAATGGATCAAAAGCGAATCCTAAATCTCCTCTTTCTTCAACTGCGATTTCACCTGAAACCTTGCCTAAAAAAGTCTTGGGCTCAGAATTGGGGGCACAGTACCCAATAACTGACCTGAATTCGGCATAACGGTCATCAGTGTCTGCTAATAGCTTTAAAATTCCTTGATTTCCTATGGTATCTTGAACATAGTGTGAATAGACCCCAGGAAAATCATTTAAAGCTCTAATGAATAAACCAGCATCTTCAACAATCACAGGTCTTTCAAGTTTACGACAAGCATATTTTGCGCCTGATATGGCCACTTCCTCAAGAGTTCCTTGAGGTTCTGTGTAACCCAAATCAATATGCTCTAACTCAATGTCATAATTTTTGAAAATATTCTCTGCTTCTTTAACTTTATGTTCGTTACCAGTTATAAATGTTATCATAAAAATAGTATATTTTAAATTTTTAATATAGTTAACTAAAAACTATTCCCAATATCAGTGAGTATATCTTCCCCTTGACTCGATGTCAGCTATCTTATTGACAACTGAATCATTACCGTAACCTTTTAAAACACTATCAAAATAATTTAATGCCAAATTATAATCAATACTCTGCAGTGATTTTTTCAATACAAGCAAATCAACCGCCTTGTCCTCATCCAAAGTGGAATATCTGCCAAGGCCAAAATCAATGAAAACCAAATCATCATCCTGCAGCATGATATTTGAAGAAGTAATGTCTCCGTGAATTATTCCGGCATCATGAAGCTTTGAAATTTCCTCACCTATTCTGAATGACAATTCCTCATTGATAACGTCCTTTACCATCACGCCGTCAATCTCTTCCATAAGTATTGATTTGCTATTCAAATCAACGTCATATAAAACCGGAGTTTTAACACCTGCCCTTTTGGAATCAGACAATAATTTTGCTTCTTCCTTGCACCTGGCTTTTCTAATTTTGTTGTCGATTTCAGAAATTCTATAATTTTTAGGAATTCTATCCTTCAAAACTGCCTTTTCGCCCAAATAACTACTTTTGACAATATTGGACTCAGCTCCTTTGGCTATCAAATCATCACTTAAATTCAGGTAAGATTTTGAATTGTCAATCCATGGTATGTCCACTTCATCAGTCCTGAATTTCTGTATAATTCCAGTTTGGGACAAGTCCATAGGCCCAAACTCCTTGCACATCAAAAGACCCAGCCATGCAATCATGACCCCATTATCGCCGCAAAGCTTCATTTCAGGCATGTAAAATTTTGCACCATGCTCTTCAGACATTGTCTTAAGCATCTCTCGTAATCGTGAATTGGCTGAAACTCCACCACACAGCATCACCTCATCCTTTTGAGTGTGTGACAAAGCCCTTTCGGTAACCTCAACAAGCATTGCAAAGGCAGTTTCCTGAAGTGAAAAACATATATCCTCCATAGGAGTTCCCTTTTGAGCTTCCCTTAAAGCTGCAGACAGCAATCCTGAAAAAGAAAAATCCATTCCCTTTACCACATAAGGCAAGTCTATATAAGAACCTTTTTTAGCTAATTTTTCAATTACCGGACCGCCAGGATGGCCCAATCCTGTTTCACGTCCGAAATGGTCAAGACAGTTTCCGATTGCAATGTCCAATGTCTCGCCAAAAATCCTATACCTTCCGCTTTCATATGCAATTACCTGACTATTGCCCCCACTTACATAAAGAGATACTGGGTTTTTAGCACCAGTATCGAGCTTTCCGACTTCAACATGCCCAATACAGTGATTGACACCAATTATCGGCTTATTTAATGATAATGCAAGACTTCGTGCGGAAGTTGCAACAATCCTTAATGCCGGACCCAATCCAGGGCCCTGTGAAAAAGAAATCAAGTCTATGTCATCATAAGTGAGGCCTGACTCTTCAATGGCCTGAGGAATCAGTTCAGGAATCCATTTTGCATGATGTTCAGCAGCAATTCTTGGATGTATTCCACCTTCTTCGGGAAATAACTGTTTTCCGGCCATAGCCAATATATTTCCATCACTGTCAACAATACCCACACCAGTTTTTTCTGCAGTTCCTTCAATACCTAAACTTATCAAGACAATCAACTAAAAAATTTAATTAATTAGTATATTACTATCTAAAAATATATAAAAATATTTTTTAAATTTAAAAAACATAAGTGAAAGTATGGGATTTTATAGTGCTAATACATTAGAACAAAAGAGAGTAAAACAATTGACCGGAGACATTAACATTCACGACATGTTCAAAAACGAATGCAAAGCAAGGGGAATTCCTATATACAATGCATATAACATTCAAAAAAGATTAATCCATGAAGTGGAAGAGGAACAGCTCGTAGGTGTTGATAAAGTAGACGAAAGATTAATGGAACTTCTTGATGAAAGGGGAAATGTTAAAGTAACACACAGATATGTTGACTTCGTTTCAAAAGAAGACAGTGCATCAAGAGGTGTGATTCCTGCAATGCCGAAACAGGAAAATAAGCTTCCTCCGAAAGACCAAATAAAAATCCCACCGAGATCAAGAGACGGTCAAACATTCAAAACAGACAATGAACTTCCAGAAAGGGAAATGTTAATAAAAATAATGAATCAAAATAAGAAAATTATTAATCAAAACAAGATTATCATAGAACAACTAAAGAAATTAGGTGAAAAAAATGATTGATGGAATTACCACATACGGATCTAGCGAATTAACCGAAAAATTACAGAACTGCGAAGATCCGGTATTTTTAATCACAATCGGAACTACTGAAACCTCATTGATAGATGGAATTTCAGGTGCGGGTCCTTCAGCGGAATTAACTGAATACACCCCTGCATCCGATGTTGAATTTATGGTTTTGGGCGAAGTCAGATGCTGTGAAGCTCCCGCAGAAACTGTAGTTGGAGACGCAGCTGCACCAACCCCCGCAAGATTAACAAAAGCATCACTTCAACTTTCAGAAATGCCTTTTGTAGTAATAGATGCCGGTTCCAAAATTAAACCTGAAGTTGAATACGTAAGCTTTGGAAAGGAATACGGCAGAGACATAAGAACCGGAAAAGGAGTATTAAATCCCCTTGAAATATTTGAAAACGCCAAAGATTTAGGTGCTGAATTATCAAGAAGACATGAAATGCTTGTCATAGGGGAAAGTATTGCTGCAGGAACTACAACCGCTTTAGGAGTATTGAGAGCTCTCGGTTATGATGCAAATGAAAAGGTAAGTGGAAGCATGCCTCACAATCCACATAACATGAAAACAAAAGTTGTCGATGAGGGACTTAAAAATGCAGGACTTGACCCTAAAAAAGATGATATCGATGCCATACAAGCAATTGGAGCAGTGGGAGATCCGACATTGCCGGCAATAGCAGGAATTGTTTTAGGCTCAGACATTCCTATCATTTTGGCAGGCGGAACTCAAATGGCTGCTGTTTGTGCAATCATCAAATCCGTTCAGCCTAACTTTGATTTTTCAAGAATCAACCTAGCAACCACAGTATATGTTGCAGGCGATGAAACCGCTGATTTATTTGGTATTTTAAAACAGATAGACGACAGCATTACCGTGAATATAGTAGACCCTAGATTTGAAGAATCAGAACACGAAGGATTGAAAAATTATTTGAAAGGATTTGTTAAGGAAGGTGCTGGAGCGGGAGGCGCTATGTATACAGCACTTGTTTTAGGAAATTCTGTAGAAAAGCTAAGAAGAAAAATAGAAAAAGTATGTAAATAGAGATTAACAATCTCTATTATTCTAATTTTAAAATATGTGGGCAATTGTACCCATGAACACCACTATACCTACAATCCAACAGTAGTAGGCAAAAATATCCAGATTTCTTTTTTGAATTAAATCTAACATCCATTTGATAGCAATGTATCCGGAAATAAATGCTGCGACAAAACCTAAAAAGACAGGTAAAAAGTTTGCATCCATCGCTGAACCGATATCCTTGACCTGCAATATAAATGCACCAAGAATAGCAGGAATTGACAATATGAAACTGAATTTTGCAGCAAATTCCTTATCCAAACCAGCGACAAGCCCTGCAGCTATTGTAGTACCTGAACGAGAAAGACCTGGCAGAATTGCACATGCTTGACCTAATCCCATAAATAAAGCATGTTTTCCAGTAATATTGCGAAAATTAATACTACCACTAGTCATTCTTTGAGATAAGTAAAGAATAGTACCAGTTACAAACAAAAAGAATGCAGGAACATAAAGTGCACCTGAAAACAGTGCATCGACAGAGTCTTCAAAGAATACACCGGCAAGACCTACAGGAATTGTAGCTATAATAACATACCAAGCAAGTCTTTTATAGGGATCATCATAAAAGCCTTCCCGGAATCTTCCATGTATGATATCAGACAGACTTGAAATCCATGATAAAATCATTTTAATAATATCTGCACGGAAGAACCATAATACCGCAAGCAATGATCCCAAATGAAGAAATGTGTCGAAAGCAAGTGAGCTTTGAACACCCAAAATGTTTTGAATAAACACTAAATGTGCTGAACTACTAACCGGTAAAAATTCAGTCAATCCCTGAACAATACCGATAATAATTCCCTGAAGTATATCCATAGGCTACACCATTTAAATATAAGATAACCAGTTGTATTTGTCTTCTGATTTAGCTTCGACAACATCAAAGAATGTGGTTTGTAATTTTTCAGAGATTGGTCCTCTTTTACCCGCACCTATTGTTCTGTGGTCAATTGAACGTATAGGAGTTACTTCAGCAGCAGTTCCTGTAAAGAATACTTCATCAGCTGAGTATAATCTTTCTCTGGATATTATTTCTTCAACAACTTCATAACCTAAATCACGAGCAAGGGTCATGATGGTGTCCCTGGTAATTCCTTTAAGGTTTGATGAAGACATTGCAGGAGTGAATAATTTTTCTCCTTCAACAAGGAAAATGTTTTCTCCACTACCTTCAGAAACATGCCCTTCATAATCAAGCATAATCGCTTCATCATATCCGTTGTCAATAGCTTCGAGTTTGGCTAATTGAGAATTCATATAATTTGCACCACATTTAGCAAGAGCAGGGAAAGTATCTGGTGCTGGTTTTCTCCATGATGAAACACCAATATCTACACCATTGGCCATTCCTTCTTCACCTAAATATGATCCCCATTCCCATGCAGCAATAACTACATTAACAGGACAGTTTAAAGGATTTACACCTAGTTCACCATATCCCCTAAATACAATAGGACGGATATAGCAACCATCCAAATCATTTACGCGAACGGTTTCTAGGATTGCTTCTTCAATTTCCTCTTGTGTAAATGGAATATCTATTTTATAAATTTTTGCAGAGTCGAATAAACGTTGAACGTGTTCTTTTAAACGGAATACTGCAACGCCTTTTTCGTTTTTATATGCGCGAATACCTTCAAAAACACTTGTACCGTAATGGACAACATGAGAAAGTACATGAATATTTGCATCTTTCCAATCAACCATGTTTCCATCTATCCATATTTTACTAGCTGTGTCATCCCAAGCCATTTTATCACATCATTTTTTTATAATAATAATTATATTGTTCATATTATAAAAGTTACATACATTAAATACCATATAACCGAAATATTTATATATTAATAAAATCATAATATTGTTTGTTGGTTCCGTGGTCTAGTGGTATGATACCTCCCTTACAAGGAGGGGATCACGAGTTCGAATCTCGTCGGAACCACTGCTTTCTAATTTTTAAAATTTTATCACTTTAGGCAACTTTTTCGTTGATTTCAATATCTATTTTTTTACTAAAAATAACGAAAATGACATATACTTTATTAAGAAAATCCTAATTTTATTATAGTTTGTATAAAAAATAGTAGATTAAATTAAAATAATGAATACTATTCATATTAATAATTATTTAATTGATTAAAAACATTAAATAATAAAATTTAAATAGTTTTTGAATTAAAGTTATTAATATCGAAAAAGGAGACTTAATTATGGTAGTTAAAATTGCTATTATTAAAAGTGGTAATATTGGTACTTCACCAGTAATTGACCTATTGTTAGACGAAAGAGCAGACAGACCAAATATCGATGTAAGAACTTTTGGATCTGGAGCAAAAATGAACCCAGAACAAGTAGAAGACGTTGTACCTAAAATAGACGCTTTCGAACCTGACTTCGCAATTTTCATTAGCCCAAACCCAGGAGCACCTGGACCAGCTAAAGCAAGAGAAATGTTATCTGCAAAAGACATCCCTGCTATTATCGTTGGTGACGCACCTGGTAAAGGTAAAAAAGATGAAATGGATGAACAAGGCCTCGGTTACATTATCGTAATGTCTGACCCAATGATTGGTGCAAAAAGAGAATGGTTAGACCCAACTGAAATGGCTATTTTCAACTCCGACATCTTAAAAGTATTAGCAGAAACCGGAGCATTAAGATTAGTACAAAAAACTATTGACACTGTAATCGAACAAGCTGAAGCTGGATCAATCGAATTACCTAAACTCATAGTTACTGCTGAAAAAGCTGCAGAAGCTGGTGGATTCGCAAACCCATACGCAAAAGCAAAAGCTATTGCTGCTTACGAAATGGCTGGATCCGTTGCTAACTTAGACATGAAAGGTTGTTTCATGACTAAAGGTTTCGAAAACTTCATCCCATTAGTAGCTGCTGCTCACGAAATTGCTGCATGTGCTGCTAAATTAGCACAAGAAGCAAGAGAAATCGAAAAAGCAAATGATACTGTTTTAAGAACCCCTCACATGAAAGAAGGAAACCCAGGTTCTAAAACAGACTTAATCTCAAAACCAGAATAAGTAGCTTACGCTACTTTACTTTTTTTATTTTTTAATTTTTTTACAAAACTAGCTATTTTTATAAATAATTCCTTAATCCTGACAATTTTATCAAAAAAATAATAAAAAAAAGATAGCTAAGTCAATAGCTATAACATTCCTTTGGTGGAAGGAATTTGATCGTGCTCTATTTTAATTGCTTCTTTTAAAGATTTTGCAAATGCTTTGAATATGGCTTCAGCCTTATGGTGATCGTTAGCGCCTTCAACTGTGCCATAAATATTCAATTTGGCTGAACCTGCAAATGATTCGAAAAAGTGAATAACAACATCCGAAGTCATGTCGCCAATCTTTTCATTTTTAAAATCAAGATTCATGTTACAATAGCTGCGACCGCTAATATCAATTGCAACAGTCGCAATAGACTCATCCATAGGAACCATGGCATGTGCCATTCTTTTAATTCCCTTTTTATCACCAATGGCCTGCAGGAATGCTTCACCAAGCAATATTCCAACATCTTCTATGGTGTGGTGGTCGTCAATCTCAATGTCACCTGAAGCATCAACATCCAAATCAATCATACTGTGTTTTGAAAATGATTCCAACATGTGATTAAAGAAATTAACCCCAGTTGAAATATTGTATTTGCCTGTACCATCAAGATTCATTTTTATAGTAATATCTGTTTCGGAAGTTTTCCTTGAAACATCTGAAATTCTAGCCATAATCTAACCTACAAAATAATTGATTTAATCATTAATTATTTATGCTTCTTCGCCCGGACGTATAATTTTAATGCAGTCTACAGGGCATTCCATTGCACATAATGTACAAACATGACAATATCTTAAGTCCAATATATGTGCAACTCTATCAACTTTCCAAATTTTAGCTGCTTTCGGACAAATATCATAACAGTTTCCACATCCAATACATTTATCTTCATCGACTAAAATTTGTAACATAATCTCACCTTTCAAATTATAATTTTAAAGTAGCAACAGACATTGCTTTAAATCCTATATACACTTCTTTACCAATACTAAGATTTAATTCTTTTTCAGCGGATAAAGTAATGTCAGAATATAAATAAACACCACCAACATCCATTTTAACACGAATAACCTCATTTTGAAGTCTCATTTCAACAATTTGACCTTTCAAAATATTACGGATACTGGATGTTTGAGGCTCCAACATCAAGAAAATATTATCATAACTAATTAATGCCAATAGTTTGTCTCCAACTTCATAATTCCTATTTAATGGAGCATTAATCTGAAAGTCATGCATTCTTATTGTCATGACCCCTTTAGCATCATCAATGGCCACTATTTCAGATTCTATTTCATTTACTTCTTTATGAAGTTCCATAATAGCATTAATCTTTTTACATTCTTTCAAAATTGAATAGCCTTCTTCTGTGAGAGAGGTTCCTCCACCCCCACCTTTTCCACCTTTTGTGGTGCTGACAATCTTAACATCAAGAGAAGATTCAATCTTGTCAATATAGTTTAATGCAGTCCTATAGGAAACATTAATGGATTTTGCCGCTTCAGTAAGTGATCCTGAATCTAAAATGGACTCTAAAAGTTTGAATTTCTTACTGTCCAGCAAGAAAGAATTGCCATCAATGTTAATTTTATATTCAACTCCTGCCTTTACATCAGTCATATTATAATCCCCCAATTATAATTGATATAGTTTATATTTTTTATATTTTAAATAAGTTTTTCTCAATAGAATTAATTCCTAAATTCCAATTTTTCAACAAGATTTAATAATTTATTTACCAATTTTGAGAGAGGACCCAATTTAGAGGCATAACCCCTTAAAGTCGCAACATCATCTTTGGTGAAAAACTTAACCAAAATCAATGCAAAGAAATAAACAACCATACAAAATATAATTCCTGGGAATAGCCATAAAGGTGTTTTAGGGATGAAATAACCTATTGCCCCCATAATAAACGCTGCAATCAATATTTTTACAACAGCCATCGTTGGAGCTTTGGTTTTAGTAAGTTTAAATACAAAATAAACGCAAGGAACCATCATCAAGAAGCAGGCAATTGTGGTTGCGGTTGCACCACCAGCAATTCCCAAAATAGGAGCTAAAATCCAAGAGAGAACCCCTGTTGCAATTGAACCGAATACCAATATGTACATCGGAATTCTAGGATTTCCGACACCCTGAACAATACTTGTGGAAATAGCAAAAATAGAATAGAAAGTCATACCAATAGCCAATATAGCTAAAGCGGCAGCACCATTGACATAAGAAGGATTTTTAAAGTAAAATACCTGCAAAGTAGGAACAGCGAATAAGGCAAGTCCAATACACATTGGAACTACAAACAGCAATGAGATTTTGTAAGATTGACCGACATACTTCTGAAGTGATTCAATGTCCTTGAGTTTAAATGCCTCAGAGGAAGCAGGCAGAATTGTAGTTGCAACAGAAATGGAAATCATCAAAGGAAGTCTTGAAATAGGATCTGCCGCAGTGAAAAATCCGACGCTTTCAAGTGTTAAAAACTTACCCATAACCAAGGTACAAATATTGAAGATAAGCATTTCAGCAATAGCAGTTATGATAACCGGAATAGCGAACTTAATCAGCATGATTGCCAACTTCAACTCCTGGGAAACGGAAAACTTAAAATCATCTGTATATTGTGGAATATATTTCGGCATATAAACCTTAAATATATAAACTGCAGTGAATGCGGCAAGAGCATAACCGATTACAGTACCCCATACAGCACCGACAACTGATAAACCCATTAAAATAAATCCAACAGCAAATAAAATCATGAACAATTGTTCTACAGCACGAGTATAAACGATATATTCCATTTTATATACACCTTGGAATGCACCCCTTAAACCACCCAAAATTACACTGAATGGAGTTATGCATCCAATAATTTGAATTGGAACTAATGTTTCAGGCTTTTTTAAAAAGACATTCGCCATAAGCGGAGCAATAACAAAAATCATTAAAACTCCCAAAACCAGCCCGATACATATCATCATCTTTAAAGACGTATACACCGTCTGTCGGGCCATATTATGATCATCTACAGCCTCATATTCTGCAATATATTTAGATATTGCTGGAGGAAGCCCTCCTGAAGCCAAAGTTTGAAAAATACCCTGATAAGACATGGTAATTCCTAAAATACCAGTACCAGTAGGACCTAAAAGCGTTGCCATTAAAAAACGATAAAGATAACCACCAATACGGAAAATGATGTTACCAATGAAAATTATCAAACTACCTCTTACCAACTTATTTGCCATAATATACCTTTAAAAATTAGTTATTTATAATATAATTGATTGTACTATTTAAATGTACTTATTTAAAAAATTTTCAAATTCAAGTAAAGTCCTATCCAACGAGTCCATTCCATAACCATCCTCTTTAATATCATCAATAGAGTCATTAGACCAAAATGAAGCCCCTAAATTTGAACCAAAAGGTCCTCCACTTACCGGAATTATCCCATGTATCATGAAATATGTAATATTTTTAAGATGTGCAAAATCCTGACCTCCGGTTCTGTCCCCACCAACAGCAATGCTCATGCCTATTTTTCCTCTTAATAAATTGTAATCAACAGCTTCCAAAGCACGTGTTCTATCCATGATTGCTGAGAGGTTAGAACTGATACCTCCGCTTTGAATTGGAGTGGCTAAAATTATACCGTCGGCACACTGAAGACCATCATAAACAGTTGCCATATCATCATCGATAATGCACTTTTTATTTTCCAAACAGTAATCGCAATGCATACAAGGTTTAATATCCTTTCCCATGCATGTAAAAATTTCAGTTTTAAAATTATGACTCTCAAGCTTATCCAACGCATTTTTCAAAACGTATTCAGTTGTATTGTTGCGTGGACTGGCACAAATTCCAAACACTTTCATAATGATAATATGTGAAAATTAGTTAAAATAGATTGGTAATTTGGAAACTTAAAAAAAGAAAATTAAATAGAGAAATTAATCTCTATTTTTTAACAGTAATTTTAACTGTTTTAGTTAAAGCATTGTAATATTTGTTTCCTGCAAATTTAACTTTAGCAGTGTATTTACCTTTTTTAGTTAATTTGGTAATCTTAAATACAGCTTTACCTTTACTGTTGGTTGTAGCTTTATAGGTTTTACCTTTAACTTTTAAGGAAACTTTAACTTTTTTCATAGCTTGTTTTTTGTTGTTTTTCAAAACAATAGCATACTTTTTGGTTTTAGTCTTAACCTTATAAGTCACTTTTGATTTAGCAGTCATTTTAGGAGTTGCCTTTTTAACTGCAACTTTAGTTTTTAAACTAGATGCTTTGTAGTCATCATTTCCTGCAAATTTAACAGTAACTGCATAATTCTTAGGAGCTAAATTAGGAATAGAAACAATAGCCTGACCTTTAGAATTTGTAGTTGGCTTATAGTTTTTACCGTTTAAACTGATAGTAACTTTAACACCTGAAATCGCTTTTCCGTTACTGTCTTTTAAAGTGGCAACAAATTTTTTAGCTACATTATAAACTTTTGTTACAGTTGGAGCGGTGATTTTAGTCGCTTTCTTAACAACAGGAGTTTCTTTAGTTTTAGTTACGACAATGATTTGTTGTAATGCTGTGAAACTGCCTGATGCACCACTGAAAATAACAGATACATTATTTTTATCTTTAATTGTACTTGTAATATCTTTAGTGTATAAATCAGTAGATTGAGAAGTTCCATTCCATGGGTGAGCTTCGATTTCACCATTAATTACAACAGTACCTCTACCGTCAACAGCACCATTAGCAAAAATATAAGCAACAGCATTATTAGCCTTAGCAGAATCGACATCGATTACAGAATCTATGCGAATCGGATTGGTGAGTCCACCGTAGGAACCTAATAAATCAGCACCATTATAAATGTAGACATCTTTTTCGACATTGCTGCCGGTAGTGTTATACATGTAGACTAAAGTAGATGGATAAACACCAGCAGAACCAGTCTTATTCAAATCAAGAACATTATCACCATTAACAAGATAATCAGTAACATCAAACACAACTACACCAGAACCGCTATTGGCTTTCAAGTTACTTGCATCACGGCTGAAGAAAACAGGAGTTAACCTATTATTGTTCAAAGTAACATTAAACATGTTAATATTATCATTAGTTCCACCATAAGTATAAGTCACATACAAGAATGCTTTAGTCAAAGCATCATTTTCAGATAAAACAATATTGAAATTAGTTAAAGCATATTTAGTAGTACCAGTAGCATAAGTACCATTAGTCAAAATAACCATATCACCAGTAATTGTAGCATTATAGAAAGACTCTAAACTGGTTTGATTATAATTATCCTTACCAAGATAACCATTATACAAAATAGTAGCCTCATAAGAATTTTCAGT
>NZ_JAXJXF010000023.1:0-9276 GCF_036307625.1 Methanobrevibacter sp. | reverse complement strand
GTATAAACTACCTGGACGGTCCTCATAAATGGAGAATATTATTGAGGTCTTGTCATTGCCAGTTATTTCATGGCTTTGCTTTGACAGAACAACAAAACGAGTAACATTGTTATCCATATCCTGAATATTTGATTCAAGAATTTCCAAACCATATAACTCAACGACTTTTGCATTACAAATGGCAGCCTTGGATTTATCTCCAATGATACTTTTGGCAGCACTTGCAGTACTGACTGCATAATGCGGCTGAATTCCATGATCAGATATATATTCCTGACATTGAGCTATAGCCTGAGCATGAGAATACACATCAGTGATGTCTTCCATTTTACATCCAGGATTAACAATTAAATTTTGATTAATCGGAATGATTATTTCCTTAAAAATTTTTAAATCGAACTTATGAGCCAATAAATCTAAAGTAAGCCCAACAGGCCCTTCAATCGAATTTTCTATAGGTACAACGCCATATAAACATTCTTCATTAGCTACACTTTCCATTACCGCAGGGATAGTACAATACGGAATTAAATCATCACCTACAATACTGGCGGCTTCATGACTGAATGTTCCCTTAGGTCCCAAAAAAGAAATCAATGAAATAAGAACCCCTCCAAAAAAAATAAAAAAAGGATATTTAAGATTCTAATTTTTCAATTAGTCTTAAAATATCGGTTTGAGTTATAATGCCAACAAGTTCATCATCTTCAACAACAGGCAATCCATTGAATCCTGTCTCCATGATAATATTTGACACTTCAGTAATAGACATGTCCTTTGAAACAAATGTTGGATTTAAAGACATGATATCTTCAACCAATAAATCTTTAATCTGAGATTTTTGGTATTTTTCAGGAACTGATTTTCTAAATTCGATGAAAGCCCTCATCAAATCTTTTGAAGTAATCATTCCCACAAGCCCATCATCTTCGACAACAGGCAATCTGCCCACATGAGATTCAATCATTTGTCTTCTTGCATGGACAATTCTTTCAGTTGGTGATACAACTGTTAAATTTTTAGACATAATTTCTTTTACAGTAATCTTATCGAATGCAATTCCAACTGCAAGAGTAACGAAATCTGCTTTGGAAACTATTCCAACCATTTTATCATCTTCCATTACTGGAACAGATCCAATGCCTTTTTCTAACATTATTCTTGCCACTTCATCCAATTGCATTGACTGAGGAACTGTAATTACATCTTTAACCATTACAGATGAAATATGAAGTCTTGATGCAGGCATACTTTCATATTTTGATGAACCAAGTTTATTAGCAATATCCCTTTCTGAGATAATTCCCACTAATTCTTTATTATTGGTTACCGGTAAACGAGATACATTATGTTTACGTAATAATTTCAATGCATCAGAAAGATTTTGATCTTTATCTATACTAATTATATCTTCAGACATCAAATTCTTAATTTGCATATTATCATCTCCTATAAATGTTTAATATCTTTTAACTGCTCTTAAAATATCTCTTTCAGTAATGATTCCCATTACTTTATCATTTTTAACTACAGGAACACCACCGATATTTTTTTCAGCGAATAATTCACATAAATCCCCAATAGTCATATTTGGTTCAATTGTGACAGGTTCTTTAACCATTATTTCTGAAATTACGGTTTTTAAAACATCTGTAGCTAAATTGGAATTTAAATTATCAAATAATTCTTTAGCATTTAAGAATCTGATAATATCGGTAGAAGTAATTATACCTAATAACTTTTTAGCTGCTTTAGAAATATCAGCTTCACCACCAACAATCGGAATTCTTCTTAAACCATTTCTTACCATGATTTTACATGCACCTTCAAGAGGAGTTCCAGGAGTTGTAGTGAATACTTTAGTACTCATATAATCTTGTGCAGTTTCTTTGGAAGCAACACCTGCCAAGGATAATGCAATATCCCTTTCAGTTACAATACCAACAAGTTTTTCATCACCATCAACAAGAGGAATAGCACCTAACTGATTTGACAACATAGTTTCAATTGTTTCAGCAATTGAAGCTTTATTAGACAATGAAACTACTTCACGAGTCATGATTTCTCTGACTGGTTCATTTATAGCTGCTAAGAAGTTGTCTTCGTATTTTTTTTCAATAATATTGAATTTGCTTCCTCCACCAAAGAAGTCCAATATATCCATTACTGTTACAAAACCTAACAATTTACCAGAACCAGGGTCAGTAATTGGTAATCTTCTAAATTCATGTTCCATCATTATTTTAGCAGTATCTTTGATACTTTTTGAAGGAGGAATAGAAACTACATCTCTTGATGCTATAGCCATAATGTCTCCTTCTTTATCATGAACTTTAGTTTCACGTTCAATTGCACCTGTGTTTGATTTTCTGTTAATGGATGTTTTATCTTTCATTCTCACACCTCTACTAAATTATACACCTTAATAAAATAAAATCACAATATTAAAAACAAAATATTACTCAATATCCAAAATCTTATGAATTTGAGGAATGGTGGAAACTTCAAAATATTGCCCAACAACTGCCGAAAATTCAAATAATTGAAAATTAAGGTCCTTCCATTCGTTTAATGGACTAGAAGGTTGGATGATTATTTGAAGATTACTTTTGCTTGAAATATTTTCAGATAATTTTTTGATTACCTCTTTAAATGACTTTATTTTAGTTGAAGGCAATATAACTACTTTACAATATACATTTTTAGACTTCGCCATTAATAAATTTAGTGATTTAATTTCATTGAAAAAAATTTCCTCATCAAAATCACCATCAAAATGTTCAGGCAATTTAATATCCAAGGACACCATATCCAATCTATCAATCAAATCAATGTTATCCGGCAAAGTCCCATTAGTTTCCAGCATTATGTCCAAATCTGTTAATTTTGAAACTTCATTAATGAAGTCTGGATACAGACTAGGTTCACCTCCAGTAAATGAAATGGTTCTGCAATCAGGAGTTAATAATTTATTTATTTCATCAGTTACTTGCTGAGGTGTCATTAACTTGCCTGATTTTTCAGATTTACTATCATTGGTGTCACAATAATTGCAGTTCAGATTGCATCCTGCGAATCTGACAAAAATCTGTCTTTGACCTATTAGAAGACCTTCTCCTTGAAAACTTGAGAATATCTCAATAATTGGAGCTTTCATCATAAATCTTTCCTATACATTGCTCCCTGACCGATTCCTTCATTAACACAAACTGAAACATATTCCAGATTATCATAAGTTTCAGCTAATTTTTTAGCCAATGTTTCTGCAAAAAATTTAGACAATTCTTCAGCAGAAGTATACGGCAATGGTAAAAATACACAGTCAACTGCAGGAACAGAATAACCTTTACCATCAATTTTAAATCTAACAGAATTTTGTTCTTTTAAATCAAAAATTGAATCCTTATTTTTATCAAATTCTTTAAATTCTATCAAATCATTGTAAACCGGAATCAATAATCTGTGATCAAGTTCATCGCAGATTGCTTTAGTATAAGCTTTAACATCTTTAAAATCAACTACAAACTCAAATTTTCCTGCCCTTTCACCTTCAATTTCAATATCAACAAAATATGAATGACCATGAATAAATCCGCAGGATTCATGGCCCGGAATTATATGAGCAGAAGAAAATCTTAAATTTGATTGAATACCATTTATTAAAATTTTCATCCTAACACCTTAGTTTTACTTATATCATTTTCAATAGTTTCCAGCTCGTCAATGAATCTGGAAACTGTTTCATTTATTAAATTTAACAAATTATCATTGTTGAATACACGTTCACCATTAACTTTAATATCAAATAATCCAATGGTTTCCACATCATCAGGAGTTCCCTTATCTTCCAGATTAAGCGCAAAGTGTATTTTGGCAGAGCTTAAAGAAACACTGGCTATGGAAATGGACAATTTTCTATTTTCAACAAATATATCGTCCCCTTC
Source organism: Methanobrevibacter sp. (assembly GCF_036307625.1). GTDB lineage: Archaea > Methanobacteriota > Methanobacteria > Methanobacteriales > Methanobacteriaceae > Methanocatella. The sequence goes on along the minus strand of NZ_JAXJXF010000023.1, from coordinate 5,332 downwards.
TCTTTTTGTTGAAATGCCATATTCTGTCAATATTTCTCTAAATATCATGACCAAAAGCCTTTGCCTCAAATAGGCAACCCTCATGTTTGTAGGCTGTTGGTCAAAAAACTCGCATATGAAATTAACCATATAATTTGATTTAATTTCCAAACCAACATCTGCAAAATCTTTTAAATTATCAGGAGTGATGTTAACCGGACCAATCCAAGTAATTATAGAAGAACCGTAAATTCCAAACTCCTGGAAAGCCCATGACGGATTAATTTGACTTCCATCATATTCAAATATTTCATCAACATGCTTATGAGTAATAGTCATAATAAAACCTATATGTTTATGTAATTTTTAATGCATTTTTTGCAAGATTTTTAAGTATTATTTAATCTATAAAAATCTATAAGAAATACTTATAAATATTTAGTCAAAGGTATTAAAAAAAGTATCGAATATACTATTTCAACTATTTTCAGCATCCAGTATTAGTTGATTAGCAATGCCACTATCTATCAACATCAACCATTTATCAAAAAACAACTTTATATTCCTTCACAACATTTACTTCTTCATGAATATTATCTATTCCATCTGCTGTTCCGACCTAATTTTTCATAGTTTACATCCATACCGCTCAAGCCATGTTGATCAATCTCTTCCAACACAGCAAACAACACAGTTTGTGTTTCCTTTCGCATTTCAAGTAGGCCGGTCAGATTGTAGGAAAATAGTTCATATCATGCTTAATCGAACATTAACTTCATTTTCCTGAAGCTGTCCAAAACTTCTTTTAATAGTTGGATTTGTGATACATGATATTTAATTTAAAATATATAAATAGAATATTAAAAAAAAAATTCCATCCATTACAGATTCATAATACCTAAACTTAATTTGAGAGATAACCTCAATATAATGAACTAAACAAACTCGTCAACATTAGTAAAATTTTAATTAATTAAAATTAAAAATTAAAATTAGGAGTAAAAATTATGAAGCAAGTAAGAACAAGAGACTTTATCTACACAAGCGATGATTTGTATTTCGCATCAACAAATTACATTCACCCTGAAAACAGAGTTATTTCCTTTTTAAGATATGTACCTGACCCTGAAGGAGACCGTGAAAAAGACGGCAAACGTTATAGAAAAGTAGGGTCTGAAGAGGCATACTCATATTTACGTGAAAACTATCCTGATTATTTGTATTTTTCAGATGTTACCAATGTTGAAATGATGGGAGTTCCATTGGAAAAGGTTGAAAAAATAATAAAACCTGAAGAAAGGCTTTTAGGTCTTAAAAAGACTTTTGATGAAGGTGGAGAAGTTAAAAATCCGGAATTGATTGCAAAATTAATGGATGTTGCTGACTTTTTCCATTTCACAGCAGACATTCCATATGACCATTTAGGAATTTCAGGTTCAATACTGCCCGGCCTTCAAAAAAGTGATGTAAGTGACCTGGACTTTGTGGTTTATGGTCTTGACAATCACAGAAGAGCAATTGCCGCTTTTAAAGAACACCGTGGAAAAGAAGTCTACATCGAAGAAGTTGACAAGCACATTACAGTTGAAGGAATCACCAACGATTACTGGGATTTTGTTTATGACAAAAGAATGTTTGACGAAAGTCTTACAAAAGAAGAATTCAGATGGTATGAAAACAGAAAAGCAAACAGAGGAACAATCAACGGAACATTATTCGATATTTTAGCAACCAAGGATTACGATGAAATTGAGGGAAGCTGGGGAGATACAGTTTATGAGCCTCAGGGAATAGCAAAAATCGAATGTGATATCGTAAGCGCACTTGGAGCATTCGACAATCCTTCACTTTATACAATTGAAAATGTTGAAGTTCTTGATGGTGTTGATTTCCCATTGACTGAAGTTGTTTCATTTACACACACCTATGCTGGAGAGGTTGTTGACGGAGAGCATGTAGTTGCAAAAGGCAAAGTTGAAAAGGTCATTGTCAATGATGAATTTTCACATTACCGCATTGTTGTCGGAACTACCCGTGAAGCAATTGACGAGTATCTAAAGCTTAAGGAAAGTCCAGCTTAGATAATATTTCAAGGTTTGTAATTCTTTAAACCAAAAAACCAGAGTGGATTTGAAAAAAGGTTGATGTTAATGTAAACACCCACTACAGAATAACAATTCAAATAGAAAAACAAAAAATAGTCAATTAATGTCTATATTGTGAGTTTCACCCCACAATACTCTTCCATTAGACATTAAAACTACACTATTAACGTGTTAGAGGTTCTTTCCATTGGAGACAACACTCTTGATTAATTATATGCATTAAATCGTATTTAAAGCTTGTTGAAGCCATTAAATAAAATTGATTTGAGAAAAACATTACATATAAACTTTACTGAGATTAATCTTTAAAAAAAGAAATGATATTATTAAGAGGATTCGCCAAAAAAAATAATTGCCAAATTTTTTAAACAAACACTGAAAATTTAAGACACATATTATTAACTTTTCACCATCTTACATTATAAATATTATTCATTTAAGAAAAATAACAAATATAAATCTATTCAAGTTGTTTTAAGAAAAAATAACATGAATTAATCAAATTTAATACAATAATATATAAACTTCAAACACCTAAATAATAGTATTAAATTTAATGTGATTATATGACAGAACAGAAAAAATCAGAATGGAATAGTAATCTTGCATTTATGATGGCAATGATTAGTTCTGCTGTCGGTCTTGGAAATATCTGGCGTTTCCCAAATGTTTTATACTCCAACGGTGGAGGATCATTTATGATTCCATACATCGTTTCAATATTTCTTTTAGGAATTTCATTTGTTTTAGTGGAGTATGCTGTCGGATTCAAGTTCAAAAGATCAATTGCAAGAATATTATATTCAATTAATGAAAAATTAGAACCTGTAGCATGGTTTATACTGATTGTTGTATTCTTAATTACGACCTATTACGTTTGTGTTGTTGGATGGGATTTAATCTATATATTCCTAAGTTTTACAAAAGCATGGGGATCAAATCCAGACTTATATTTTACTAATTCAGTATTGCATTCTACAGATTCAATATCAGGATTTTTTACTATCGTACCAGTTGTCCTTGCTTCAGTATTTGCCATTTGGTTTATAGCATGGTTTATTATCAAAAGAGATTTGAATGATGGAATCGGTAATGTAAGTAAAATCTTATTACCTATACTTTGTGGAATTGTTGTAGTTATTGTTGCATTCTCATTAACTTTACCGGGTGCATCAGCAGGTTATACACAAATTTTCACACCGGATTGGTCGGCGTTGGCCAATTTAGATGTATGGCTAGCAGCATTCGGACAAATCGTATTTTCCCTAAGTCTAGGAATGGCAATTGCAATGACATATGCAAGTTATCTGCCCGAAGGTTCAAAATTAGTGGATAACGCAATAATCGTAGCATTTTCAAACTCAGGTTTTGAAGTGTTTAACTCAATTGGAATTTTTTCCATTTTAGGATTCATGACAGTGACAAGCGGAATTCCATTTAATGAACTTGTAACATCCGGAACAGGACTTGCATTTGTAGTGTTCCCACAAGTATTCAATGCAATGGGACCTGCAGCATATGTAATCGGACCTTTGTTCTTTTTATGCATATTATTTGCAGGAATCACATCTGTTATTGCACTTCTTGAGGGAGTATGTTATTCAATTTCTGAAAAGTTCCTTATCGAACGTAAAAAAACCGCAACCGTAGTTTGCATTGTTGGATTTTGTATTTCAATTATTTTTACAACAGGCATTGGAAGTACAATTTTAGGAATCTTCGATGCATTTTTAAATAACTTCGCATTATTATTTGCAGTACTTCTTGAATGCATAATATTTGGTTGGATTTACAAATTTGATGACTTGATTGAAGTCTTAAATGCCAATTCAACAATTAAAGTAGGGAAAACTTGGAAGATAGTCATCAAATACATTTTACCTATTTGTATCCTAGGTCTTTGGTTGCAGGGAGTGGTTTCAACCATTAATGAAGCAGATGCACTAAGTTCAATCGTAATGTTAATATTAACAATTGTGGTGATAGTGGTTCCATGTATTATTGCATTACTGCCTGCACGTAATAAAAATTACTACGACGCATAAAATTTACTTAAAATAGCTAAAACAATAGCTATTTTCTTTTTTTATTTATTTTTAAGAAATTTACATTCTTTATAACTTCTAAATATTTATATTATTAAATTTAAACTAATATTACTCAAAATTAGAGGTTATAATATGATAAACATATCTTCAATTAAAACACACATGTTCTGCCCAATGAATCTATACATACAAACATACCTAGACAATGAAGAAAATAACAATTACCAGTTGGCAGTTGAAATTAAAAAGCTTAAAATAGATATTTTAGACCTGATTCAGAAAAATATGCGCAAAATTAAAAAGGAAATGACCATTGCCGAAATTGAAAACGAATTATCAGAAAATATTGATTCATTTATAGAAAGCAATACAAATGCAATAATTTCAATGAATTTGGCACTAGATGAAAGTCAAGTAAATGAAATAATAGAAAATACTTATTTTAACATAAAAATAACTGCATTAAAAATAAAACAGGCAATGAACATGCATAAAAAAGATGCATTTGCACTAACAGACATGTTTTTTCCAAACTGCATGTATTCATATTTACTGAAAGACCCTCAGTTAGAATTGATTGGAATCTGTGACAAAATAGAAATAATTGACGGAAAATATTATCCAGTTAGCCTTAAAAGTTCAAATCCCCCATTAAAAGGTGTTTGGAATCAGGACGCAATAGAGCTGGTGGCCGATGCAATACTTCTTGAAGAGGAGTTTGATACCGAAGTTTTTGTCGGCTTTGTATATTATGAAAAAATAGATGAAAAAAGACCTGTTGTGATGGATGTTAATTTAAGAAAAGAATTATTTGAAGTTATACGAGAAGTTAAAGAAATTAAAGAAAACAACAAGATTCCAAATGTAAAAATAAATCCTAAAAAATGCAGCAAATGCGAATATGAGAATATATGTTTGAAAAAATAGTTAAAAAGGGAGTTAAAAATAACTCCCCTATATGTCCATAAACATGATTAATACTTAATTTTATCGCCAAGTCTTTTAATATCAAATACCGCAGTATCTGCAACAGCCATTACCGCCAAAACTCCTGCCTGAATAGGATCAGTGATAATCAAGTCAGCATATTCAGTTACACTACCCGGCATATTCAGAGAAATTACAATCAGGTTTCTTTTTTCTTTAACATTTTTAACGGATTCTGTGATTTCACCGCCCATAAGCGAACCTGCTAAGACC
>NZ_JAXJXF010000022.1:0-10918 GCF_036307625.1 Methanobrevibacter sp. | reverse complement strand
CCAATGATTTCATCAATGTTATCGTCACTGACATGCTCGCTTATTGCAGTTACCTTAACATGGGGATTTATCAGTCTGACGTTTTCACAGGCAACTCTGCTTTTGTCCTGATTTAGGGTGGAGGAATTTGCAAAATTTTGTCTGTTGAGATTGGTTATATCAAATGAATCCTCATCAACCAGAACAAGTTCTCCAATGCCCATTCTTGCAAGCATTTCTATTGTTTCGCCACCGATTCCGCCGCAGCCTATGACTGTAATCTTGGCATTTTTGAACTTTTCCTGCTCCTGTCTGGTTACCATGCCCATCTGGCGGGTAGCTATTTTCCAGTAATTGTCTTCGTTACTTTGCATGTTTGCACCTAAAAATGATCAAATTCGCTGCCGAAGTATTCATAAACCTTTTGAAGTTCCGCCGGAATGTCAAGCATTTGGGTACAATATGGAATGCACTCCTTACAGTCAACACAGCTGTCTGCCCTTGAATCGTCATCTATGAGGCTGAAGTACTGCATTGCACTTGCTTTGGGGTTCTGCATCATATGTGCAATGTTGTATTCTGTCAGGCAGTTGATTATGTCCACGCCGTGAGGGCATGGCATGCAATAGCCGCATCTGGTACAGCTGTTTCCGAGAAATGTCCTGTAGGTTCTTGCGACTTCTCTGATGAGTTCCTGGTCATTTTCACTGATGATATCTTCTGTTGAAGCTATTTTGACATTCTGCTTTACCTGCTCCAGACTGGTCATGCCACTGAAGACGCAGTCAACATCATCTCTATTCCATAAGTATTGCATGGCCCATTCAACAGGTGTCCTTTTAACTTCGGCGCTGTCCCACAATTTCTGTATTTCAGGAGGAATGTTTTGAACAAGTCTTCCTCCACGAAGAGGCTCCATTATCACGCTTCCGACATTAACCTCTTTGAGATAGTCAAGTCCCATAACTCCTGACTGGTAATATTCGTCCAGATAGTTCATCTGGGTCATGACGACTTCCCATTTGGGATATTCATCTAGAATTTCAATCAGATAATCCACTTCGATATGGGATGAAAAACCGACATGCTTAACCCTGCCGCTGCTTAGACAATCGTCCAGGAAATCCAGAACGTCCAGATTCTGTACCTTTTCCCAATCCGGAACGGTAAGGGAGTGAAGCAGATAGATGTCTATATAATCGGTCTGGAGTTTCTTGAGCTGTTCATCAAGATAAAAATCAAAGTCCTGCTTTTCTTCAATTGCCCAGGACGGTGATTTTGTTGAAAGCAATATGTCTTCTCTGTAGCTGTTCTCTTTTAGAAATTTGCCGACAAAAGTTTCGCTGTTTCCGCTTCCGTCCAATGTGGCGCTGTGATATGGATATGCTGTATCGATGATGTTTATTCCATTTTCAATTCCATATTCCAGCATTTTTGATGCTTCATCTTCCACAATGTTGTCGTTAGAATCTTTTGTTGGAAGTCGCATTGTTCCAAAACCGAGTCTTGAAACTTCAAGGTTAGTCTTTCCGAGTTTATTGTATAACATTCTCAAATCCCCATAGTTTACAATGATATTTTAATTAGTAAAATATAAAATAGTTATGATTTGAAAAATGTATTTTAAAAAAAGTAGTTTAGATGGAAATTCCTGGGATTTAGGATGCCGGGGGCGGGATTCGAACCCGCGATCTCACGGTATCCCAGGAATAAGTCAGAGCACTGCTTTATTACCCTATGAGCCGTGCGCTCTAACCAGCTGAGCCACCCCGGCATCTAACAAATATATATATTTTTATCATTACATTTAAACTTTTTGTTTTTAGGCGATTTTTTCAAAAATTTCAACAAAAAACATTATATTTAAAAACATGGAATAGAATATATTTTATTATAATAATTTTTTACATGTGATTTTTATGAGTAAAGTTAAAGATATGTCACTTGCACCTGAAGGTGTTAGAAAAATCGAATGGGTTCAAAAACACATGCCTGTTTTGGAACACATCAAAGCTGAATACGAAGAAACCCAACCTTTCAAAGGTATCACTATCGGATCATGTTTACATTTGGAACCTAAAACAATCAATTTAGGTTTAACCCTGATGGCCGGTGGGGCAGAAGTTGCAATGACTGGTTGTAACCCATTGTCCACTCACGACGACGCAGTTGCAGGAGCAGCTGATTTAGGTTTAAACGTTTACGGCTGGAGAGAACAAGACGATGAAGAATACTACCAAACCATTAATATGGTGCTCGACCACAAGCCGGACATAATCATCGACGACGGAGCAGACATGATTATGGTACTCCACAACGAAAGAACAGATGTCTTAAAACACATCAAAGGAGCATGTGAAGAAACCACAACTGGTGTACACAGACTTCAAGCAATGCACGCAGATGGTGCATTAAAATTCCCAGTAATCGCAGTAAACGACGCATACACCAAATACTTATTCGACAACAGATACGGTACCGGCCAATCCAGTTTCGACGCAATCATGGGAACAACCAACATGGTAATCGCAGGAAAAACCGTAGTGGTCTGCGGATACGGATGGTGTGGAAGAGGACTCGCATTACGTGCAGCAGGTTTAGGTGCAGATGTAATAGTCACCGAAGTTGATCCAATCAGAGCACTCGAAGCAAGAATGGACGGATACAGAGTAATGACTATCAGAGAAGCTGTAAAACAAGCAGATTTAATCATTACCGTAACCGGAAATGCAGACATTATCTGCGGAGATGACTTCAAATACATGAAAGACGGATGTATGCTTGCAAACTCCGGACACTTCAATGTCGAAATCAACAGACAAGACCTCGAAGCTATCTCAACACAGGTAAAAGAAGTAAGAGAAAGTATCGAAGAGTTCACCACCAAAGACGGACGCAAAATCTACTTGCTTGCTGACGGTCGTTTAGTTAACCTTTCCGCAGCACGTGGACAAGGACACCCTGCTGAAATCATGGACATGAGTTTCGCAGTACAGGCTTTATCTGCTAAACACATCTTAGAAAACGATTTGCCTGTTGGAGTAACCAAAGCTCCTGATGAAATCGACTACACAGTTGCAAGCATGAAACTCAAAGCAATGGGTATTGAAATCGACTCATTGACTGACAAACAAAAAGCTTACATGGCAAACTGGCAAGAAGGAACCTAATTCCTTCATATTATTTTTTTTATGTCTTATTTTAGATACATTGACAACGGTGAAGGTCCAACCAAATTGTTCATTGGTGGAATTCACGGCAATGAAGGTGTAACTTCTTTAAAATTCCTTAAAAGAATCAATACTGAAGACTTATCCTCTGGACAATTCTATTTTTATAATTTCGATAAAACACCATATATATCAACAATCAAGCGGGAATATTATGAATCCGAGCTTGGAGCGAAAATCATGGATTTGATCAAGTATTTCGAACCTGACTTTTACACAGAGCTTCACTGCTACAACCTCAAAAATTATGATAAGCTGACTTCGATGGAAAGATATAATCGCACAGGCATTCCTCCCCTGATAAAATTGGGCAATCATGTTCTGGTGTCTTCGGTATCTCCATTAATCAGAATGACCTATTTTTCAACTGATACTGTTTGCAAGACTTTGGAATTTCCATGTGTCGAAAAACTGAATCCTGAAATTGTAAAGGAGTACGGATTTGATAGGAAAGCAGCTGTTGAAACCTATGAAAACCTGTTGAAACTGATTTTGAGCTCTCCTTCAAGGCAGCATTTTGAAAGGGAAATGCTGATACGATACAAAGACCAGGTTGATTTGGCAGTCAGATACGCCAAAAAGGTATTCGGTGACGATTTTCCTCCGTACTGATTTCTTTTTTTAATGATAAACTGTTGCAAATATCAACATATTTAAAGCTTGAATGTAATATATTTTATTAGTTGGGGGTGAAAACCATGAAATCTAAAATACTTCTTTTAGCGATAGTTGCACTTGTAGTGCTGGGTTTTGGAATTGCAGAGGTCACTGCCCTAAGCAGTGAAGAATCTGCAGCAAATGACATTCTGAATAAGAATAACACTGACAGTAAGGTACTGGTGGTGTATTTTTCAAGAACTGGGGACAATTACAATGTTGGAAATGTTGAAGTTGGAAACACAGCAATGGTGGCTTCCTATATCAAGGAATATCTGAAGGCGGATTCATTTGAAATAGTGCCTGTTGAAAAGTATCCTGACAGCTATGATGAATGCACCAAGAAGGCATCTCAGGAGCAAAAGGACAATGCAAGGCCAAAAATTCAAAACAAAATAGCCGATTTCGATAAATATGATACAATATTTGTGGGATATCCTATTTGGTGGGGAGATTTGCCTATGATAATGTACTCATTTTTTGAAGATTACAAGTTCGACGGAAAAGATGTAATTCCGTTCAATACCCATGAGGGATCCGGCGATGCTGGAACCTATGATAAAATTCAATCCAAGTTGCCTTCCGCAAAGGTCAACAATAAAGGCCTGGCCTTGGATGGAAAAACTGCAAGAAGCGATGATGGAAAACAGCAGACAGTTCAATGGTTGAAGGGATTGGGTTATTAGATGAAAAAGATAATTGTGGATATTCTATTGTTCATTTTGATAGTGGTGCAGTTTTCAAGGCTATATTTACCACCTGAAATTCATGAGATAATTGGAATAGTTCTGATAGCTTTGGTAATCATTCACCTGATTTTGAATAGAAGATATATCAAGTCAATACCTAGGGGAAGATACAACCTCAAGAGAAGCTCAATGCTCATAATCAATGTTGCTTTTATGGTGGCATTTGCTTTAACTTCCGTTCTTGGGCTTTTGTCAAGCCAATACACATTGACATTTATGAATATTGGAAATTTATCCACAATCTATCTTCACAAGATTTTCGCATATCTTTGTCTGATTTTACTCGGTCTGCATTTGGGCATTAATCTGAATGCCCTCTTTAACAGGTTGGGAGAAAAAAAGATTTCCTATGCTTTATATGTGATAATTATTATTTGCGGAATTTATTCTTTTTTTAAAGTTGATTTTTTAAATCATTTGCTTGGAAATTCAGGTTTCGGCCTGGCTACAGGCAATTTGTTCACCAACTCACTTGAATACCTTAGTATAGTGTTGATGATAACAATATTAGCAAATCTTATTCTTAAAAAAACAGTAGGATGATTAATTAATTGTCAATGATTCCTGTCTAAGGGTGGTGAGGAACCATCAACACGCGATTCAAATAATATTTTTAATAGCGTTCACCATCCGTTTAACAGCTGCTATTACGTGTTTGTTATCTACAATGTGTTTGTGGTGGTAATTGTAGAATAATATTATCTGAATCTGTTATATTATTTGTATATTTATATTATTTAACCTTTTGCAATAATCTAAAACCATGCATCAAGACTTCCCTGTGATGAATTTAAGTTTTTAAGTTTGTCGGATGCTTTTATTACTCTATCTTCAGAAAATCCATGTTCATAGCATAAAAATTCAATGATTTTGTCCTGTTTTGGCTTTTCCCATTTGATTTTATAATCTTTATTTACATTATGGTTCAGGAATATTTCACGAACTTCGTCCAAATCATGGCTTGATTCCTTTTGAAGTTCAGCTATTTTTTCTTTTAACTGTCCTTTTTTAGCTAGCTTTAAAGCGGTTTTGGCTCCAACTCCTTTCATGCCGTCGCAAAAATCAGTTCCAATCAGTATTCCCATATCCACCAGCTCTTCACGGGTTATGTCCAGCTGTTTCAATACATTGTCGAGTTCATAGAATTCCAGATTTCCTAAATTTGAATTTATCGCCAGGTTTCTGACAACTCTCTTGGCTCCAAATAAAAGGCAATCGTAATCCTGTGATGCCACAGCATATGCATCACCATTGGCTACAAGGTATGCTGCCTGCGCTTCACCTTCTCCCTTGGCTTCAATGTATGGAATTCCCATTAATGTCAATAGCTTTTTGGAGGATTCGATAATTTCAGGTGACAGTTTGCTTGACCTCATTGCAAACTTGCGTGCCTTTTCGGTATCTCCCTCAGCCAGGGCTTCCTTATATATCTTTTCGGATTCCTCTCTGATTTCTCTTCTTTTAGCTTGGGTTTCACTTTTAAGCTCCGGAGCTTTTCCATCAAATACATAAATTGGTTTAATGTCTTTTTCAATCATTGAAGAGTTTCTGTACAGTATTCCACTCAAATGGGATGTGACATTGCCGTTTTCATCGGTTAATGGCCTGCCGTCCCTTTGTCTTATGGTTGATAAGAATTGATATAGAGTGTTAAACGCATCAATTGAAACACTTCTTCCTTCTAAGTCTTTAAATGTTATATCCTTCGGTTGTACAATATCTTTTAATTTAACACCCATATTAACACCTTAATCTTCTCTGAAATAGCTTATAGGATATTTTTCTTCGGTCCATATTACCGGTTTTTTGTGGTGCACCATAACATATCTGCGGGTTATCATTAGTTCGTTGGTATGGAACAGCTCTTTTAAAAGTTCGTTTGGCTCTTCTATGGAAATTTCGTTTATCAGTCTTAAAGTTTCAATGTTGTTTTTTTCCATAATGCTTCCGGTTGTCAGATGGCTTTGATGCAAGTCTTTAATAACTTTATCGCTGCATCTGCTTGTAGGTATGTAGGATTTTGCGTAAACCAATGGACGGCCATTTTTATGGACAATAACCTCTCTATGGTATATTGTTGCACCTTCATCGATATCGATCAGCTCTGATATGTTTTCATCTGCCTCTTCCAGATGTTGGTCGAGTACAAACAGATTCATGCTTCCGTATAGCACGTCAAGTATTGTGGTTACTGGTCCTTTCAGTGATAACAGTATTTTCTGTGTAGTTGATAACTCTATGTCGTGCTCTTCTTCCAATAATGCTATTTTTTCTCTTGTTGTATTTGTTATTGTCTCTCCTTTGTTAATCATTCAAACCACTTCAGATATTTGTAAAGTATGAAATTGGAAATGCTTCTTTAATCCACATCAGTACTTTGTCGTTATTTATGATTACATATTCCCGGGCCAACATTTCCTCATCAGTATTGAATAAGTCCTTTAGAGTTTCATTCGGTTTTTCAAGATATATTTTTCTTACTTCTCTTCTTGATTCTATTTTATAATTTTTCAGTATTCTGCCAATCGGTATGTCTGCCCTGATTAAATCGGCGCAAACGTCTTCACTGCATCTTTCCAATGGAATGTGGGATATGGCATAGATTAGGGGCTTTTTGTCCTTATGCATTATGACTTCCCTGAAGTTAATTTCGGTGCCCTCATTCACATCAACCAGTTTTGCATGATCCGCATCGGCCTTTTCGAAATGCTGGTCGAGTGTGGTCAATGTTATTTTTCCATAAAGCACATCCAAAATTGCAGTAATTGATCCGTCGGTTGTCAACAGTATTTTTTGCGTATTTGAGAATTGCTTTGAGTTTTCAGTTTCCAGGTCGTTGATTTTTTCAATTAGTCTTTTGTTTGCTTCGTTTTTGTCAATTGTCATTCAATCACTTATAGATCTTTTGGATTGGTGATGTTTCCGGTTATTGCTGAAGCAGCAACAACTTTGGAATTGGATAAGTATACTGAAGAAGCTGGGTCTCCCATTCTTCCTTTAAAGTTTCTGTTGGTTGTGGATATGCAGACTTCACCTTCGGACAAAACTCCCATGTGTCCGCCCAAACAAGGTCCGCATCCTGGATTGCAGATAATAGCTCCTGCATCTATGAATGTATCGATGTAGCCCAAATGCATTGCCTGTTTGTATATTTCACGGGATGCTGGCAATATCAACAATCTGATGTCGTTGTTTATTTTTTTGTCTTTTAAAATTTCTGCAGCATCTTTCAGGTCAGATAATCTGCCGTTGGTACATGAACCTATCAGGCATTGGTCTATATGTGTTCCCTCAATTTTTGATATGTCGCACACGTTATCGACATCATTAGGGCATGCAATTTGAGGTTCCATGTCTGTGATATCAAAATGCATTTCATTTTCATAGTCCGCATCGCTGTCAGATTTAACTATATTCAATTCGGATTCTTTTTTGCCGGTTCTTTTACATATGTAGTCAATGACTTCTTTGTTAGGTTCCATTATTCCGTTTTTCGCACCCATTTCGATAGCCATATTGCACATGGTTGCCCTTCCTTCAACGCCCATGTTTTCGATTGTTTCACCGCAGAATTCCGCAGTCTTGTAGGTGGCGCCGGCTATTCCGACTTCTCCGATGATGTTCAGTATGATGTCTTTAGGCGCAATGTATGGATTAAGTTCGCCTTCAATTTCCATCCTGATAGCTTCAGGAACCATGAACCATGTTTTTCCTGTTGCCCAAACCATTGCAAGGTCTGTTGCTCCCATTCCTGTGGAAAAGGCTCCGAATGCACCATATGTGCATGTATGTGAATCGGCACCTACAATTACTTTTCCCGGTTCGACCAATCCCATTTCCGGAACTACCTGATGGCAGATTCCTTCACCGTGAATGAAGTTTTTTGTAATGTTTTGGGTTTTGATGAAATCACGGCAAACCTTTTGAAATTCCGCTGAACCTATTGTATTTGCCGGGATGTTATGGTCGAATATGATTGCGATTTTATCGCTGTCCCATACTTTGTCGGCCAGCTTTTCAAAGGTTTTTATTGCAGGAGGAGAAGTTCCGTCATGTGACATTGCAAGGTCCACTGGTATCTCTATTATTTCGCCGGGACTTACTTCATGACCTGCTTTTTCGGATAATATTTTTTCAGTAATATTCATGATTTTGACCTTATTTTTTTGTATTTTTAACAATTTCCTTAAATACCTGATCGTTGATGTATTTACCTTCTTCCCTTTGTTTTTTGACCTGTCTTACAATTTCAATAAGTTCGTCATTACTGACGTCCAGTTCGCATTCATTTAATTTTGCCCTTACCGCTCTGCATCCTGAATGCTTGCCTAAAACGAGCTGTCTTTTTTGACCGACAAGTTCTGGAAGGTATGGTTCATAGCATAAAGGCTCTTCAATGACAGCATCAACATGGATTCCGGATTCGTGCCTGAATACATTGTTTCCCACAACGGGCTTGTTGTATGGGATTGGAAGACCGCTTGCTTTTGATACAAGGTCGGATAATTCTTTGATGTATTTGGTTTTAAATCCGTAATCTTTTCCGTATAAAATTTTCATTGCCATGATGAGTTCTTCCAGGGAAGCGTTACCTGCTCGCTCACCAATACCGTTGACTGTTGTTGATACAGCTTTTGCTCCGGCTAATACTCCGACAATTGAGTTTATTACTGCCAATCCAAAGTCGTTGTGCAGGTGAACAGCAATATCGATGTCAATATCCTTGACTAGTTCCTTTACCAGGTAGTCGATACCCTGGGGTGTGATTGCTCCTGTGGTATCTGCGATATGGACTCTGTCCGCTCTGCATTCTTGAGCTTTACCGTAAATACGTTTTAAAAATTCGATGTCTGTTCTTGTAGCGTCTTCCGCTGAAAATGCAACGAACAATCCGTGGTCCTTTGCGTATTCAACTGCAGTTTCAGACAGGTTGATGGCATCTTGGCGTGTAATGTGCATCTTATGGTCAAGATGTATGTCTGATGTTCCGACAAAAGTGATAATTCCATCAACATCACAGTCGAGTGCAGCATCAATGTCTTCGGTTTTGGTTCTTGTCAATCCAAGGATTGTAGCATCAAGACCTTCATTAGCTATTGTTTTAACGGATTCTCTTTCTTTTTCAGATACTATTGGAAAACCCGCTTCAATTTGATGTATTTTAAACTGATCAAGCTTTCTTGCGATTTCTAATTTTTCATCAAGACTGAAACAAACTCCTGGAGTTTGCTCACCGTCCCTAAGGGTGGTGTCATATATGGTAATGTCTTCAGGAAATGTCAATTCAGTCTCTTTATTATAATGACTTATAAAATATTGCAAATTCATCACTTCGGTTTATATAATATTAATGTATTATATTAGTAGTTATTCATTATTTAAATTTTCTAAAAGTTCCATATATGATGTTCTCTCGAAGCCGTCGGTAACTCCTAATTTTTCAAACAACTCGAAGATTTTATTTTGGGCATCATCATAGTCGCTTCCGTCTTCAAGAGCTATTTCTATTTCCATATATGGATCTAATCCTTCAACATCATCTAATGAGATTTCAAAGTTTTCATAGGTGTAATATTGGCGGTTTTTTCTGACGGTCCTAGCTTCCTTAAATCCGATTTCTTCAAAGATGTCCTTTGCTTTTTTTGCACTTTCAATACTCATTTCAACTTCTTTTCTGGTTTTAGCCTCTGAATTGAGTTTTGGACCTTTATAAGTTATGAATATATCGTTGTTTGTAGTTCTTATCCTTAAAGCTTCGTCGGTTTGTGCAAAATCAACAATCGGACTGGCAAAATAAATGTCTTCCTGAAATTCATTTTTGCTTTTGGCAGCGCCGATTTTAGAGAGTCTTTCTTCCATTTCCTTAAAGTCATCAATTTTGGCTTTCACTTCAACTTCTATCATGGTAATCAACTAATAAGTTTTTTAATATTCCTATAAATTATATATTTCTAAACCATTATTTTTTTTAAAATATTATTAAGGGGGTATTTTCCCCATTGGATTTATTTAAATATTTTATATGTAAAGTGTAATGATAATATCTATTCTGGAGGCAATCATGTGGGAAATACTGTGATGTATTTGCATTTAAATGATTTTTCTAAAAATCTTTTTGGCAAAATTGGTTAAAATTTTTGTTTTTATAAATGTCTTGATGAAAATTAGTAACATTTATAAATGAGTACTTTCTAAATACTGTTTTCAAAATATATATAATTAAAATAGCTTATTTCAAAATTTAAAAATTTATATTTTTTTTATAAATTTTGTCATATTGTTTAAATAAACATACCTTTATAT
>NZ_JAXJXF010000021.1:0-6043 GCF_036307625.1 Methanobrevibacter sp. | reverse complement strand
CTAATTGGATAAACTGACAATTTAAATGACAATTAGCTTTAATATGTGTTTTATAGCTTCCTTTTTTACACATAGTTCAAAAAAGCATTATTATTTCCACTTTAAAAACACCAAAATATTTTGATAATATTTATATGGGCTGATATTAAACATTATAATGTAAGAGCTAAAGTACATTATATTTTGTATAGTATACGGGCAAAATCCTTTTAAATGATTTATGATTTTTATAATATCTATTAAACTTTAAAATTTCTTTCAGCACATGATAACTTAGTATAGGTTATTAAATAGCTTAATCAATTATTATTCTTTCTTATTTTCATAAAAACAGTTTTTTAAATAATTATTTTTTAAGGCTGTTTTGGCTGTTTTTAGGCGGGTGCTTATATTTTGTATAGTATTTTTTGTATATCCTGTGAAAACATTTCATTAACATTGCTTGTGTTTTTTCATAAAGTCGCACTTTGAAAATGTTTATTATTAATGAGAATTATATGATAAAATAAGAATTCATTACATTATGGTGATTTTTCATGGTTTTTACTATTGATGATATTAGAAAAAGGGTTATTCCGATTGTTATTAAGTATGGTATTAATACTTTCAGTCTTTTTGGATCTTATGCTCGAAATGAAGCCAATGAAAATAGTGATTTGGATTTTGTAATGGATAAAGGTGATTTGAAAGGTCTGCAATATGTTTCTTTAGTCCAGGATTTGGAAGATGAATTTGATTGCCATGTTGATGTAGTCAGTAAAGGCAGTTCAAATAAAAAGTTTCTCGAAGCAATAAGCAAAGAGGAGGTTCTTTTATATGAACGAGAAAGATAAAAGATGTGCTGAAACCATAATTGACTATTGTAACCGTATTGATGATTATTTAAATCGATTTGATGATGATAAAGAGATTTACATGTCTGACAGTTTATATAAAGATGCTTGTGCATTGGTTATCATTCAAATGGGTGAATTTGCCAATAGATTTTCAGATGACTTCCTTGAGGAATATGATGGAATTGAATGGGGCCAATTAATCGGTTTGAGAAATGTCACAGCTCACAATTATGAAAATATAATCGATGACATCATTTGGGAAGTTATGCATGAAGATGTCCCAGAAATTAAAGAATATCTAGAAAAGATTCTTTATAATTAAAATTATTATTTAATTTTAAGAGTAAAAAATCAATAACTGTTTTATCTAATGATGCAAGAATACCGACCTCTTCAGGGTCGTGGATGAATTGCATAAATGGAATTGAGAGTACTTTTCAAATAATCTCTCTTTAAATTTAAATATTATTGTAATTAAACTATTATATGGCAATCATATAATGATTGAACCGAGGGTTCCGCTAAGATTGCCTAGAAAAGACTCAATTAACCCATTGAGCAAAAAACAAAATCTAGGAATCCTCACCTTCTACAAGGTGAGGTTGTTCAATTTCATCAAAAATAGATTACCTTTTTAATATACTAACTACTAAAATAAAATTAGATTAAATAAAAATGGATAATATAGGTATTAAATTCATTTTTTGTTTTAAATCGATATTTAGTGGAATATGTGTATAATAGGGATATTATGAATAATATGATTAATTTTGAAGGAATAGAAATTGACCAAGAATTATTGGAAAGAACAAATCCCATATTTAACACTGCCAGAATGACTCTTTTTCAATTGGCTGCTGCAGGTCATGATGATGCCAAGGATGTAGCTCAAAAGTTGAATCTTACTCGGGAAGATACACAGGATAGTAAAACAGTTAAGGCCGATGAAGATGACCTTTTCATTAACAGTGTGGTTATGGAAGTAAGATATTTTACTAATGGAAAAATAGCTAAAGAATCAGGTTTTACTGAAGTTGACTTGCCATGTGGTTTCACACCTAGAGCCATTGAATTTGCAAAAAGTGGCAAGAAATTTGTTGGAATGGATCTTCCCGCAACCATTAATGAAGTTGAACCTGCTATTATGTCAATTCTAGATGAAGAACAGAAAAAACTTGTTAGTTTCGAGGGTGTAGATGCAACTAATTATCAATCGCTTAAGTCTGCATTTGATAAGATTGAGGGGGAGGTATGTATAACAACAGAAGGACTCCTGATGTATCTTACAGATTCCGAGATGGATGTCCTGTGTGACAATATTAAAAAGATTCTTGCAGAGCATGGTGGATATTGGATTACTCTTGACCCTGAGATGTCTCTTCTCTACCTTTTGATAGTAAAATCCTTCTATGGGGAGAGAACACGTGAGATTATGTGGCAGTCTAAGTATAGAATAGATGACAAATCTGATGTAAATGCTATAGAAAATACAATAACCATTAGCGTCCGAGGTGATGTTCAGGAAAATATGAAGAATGCAATGAATTATATTAAATCCAAGGGATTTAAATTGGAGAGGCTTCCGTATGCTGACCATGTGCCTGAGTTTAAAAGTTTAGAAAAGGCAAATCCTAAGATTGTAGCTCAGATTAGGGAAGGTTTTAAGAGAGTATGTATCTGGAAGATTACAGTTGATGAATCAGTTAATGTTGACATTTCTGATGTCGGGGCAGAGTCATTTAATGCGGATGCATCAATTGATGGGGGCCGGCTTAATTTGGTTTTGTCAGGAAATCTTGATACATTGAGTGCACCTGAGCTTCTTGCTAATTATGAGAAGATTAAGAAAGATAATACTCTCAACAGTGTGTTTATTGACTGTTCTAAACTAGAATATGTGTCCTCTGCAGGGCTGCGTGTTCTTCTTATTATGCAAAATGACTGTGAGGATGGGGTTATAATGAAATCATGTAATGAAACTGTTATTGGAGATTTATCAAATACTGATATAAAGATACTGTAAGAGCTAAAAGTACATTATATTTTGTATAGTGTGCGGGCAACAAGATTTTTAAATGATTTATGGCAGTTATAATATTTATTAAACTTTAATATTTCTTTCAGCACATAATAACTTACTATTGGTTATTAAATGGGTTACTCAATTATTATTCATTCTTATTTTTATAAAAACAGTTTTTATAATAATTATTTTTTTATGGTTGTTTTGCCTGTTTTTAGATGGGTGCTTATATTTTGTATAGTATTGATATAAAATCCTTTTTAATTATTATCTCCAATAAGTAATCTTTTTATGTAAATTAACCGTCTTTATTGTTTTTCAATATTAATATTGTCATGTCATCAAATTGTTCGTTATCTTCGACAAAATTATTAACATCCTTTAATATGCTATTGATTATATCTTCGTTAGAATTATTATTTAAACAGTTAATTAATCTTTCTTCGCCCTACATTGTTTCATTTTTATTTATTGCATCGGTAATTCCATCAGTATATGCAATTATTTTGCTTGGAAGCTCTATTTCCTCAGTTATAAAATTATAGTCTTCCAAAATGCCTAATGCAACACCGCTATCAATATTCAATAATTTAAAATTATTGTTTTCCTCAAGTATTGGAGGATTATGTCCTGCATTGGAAAAATTTAGGATATTAGTCTTTTTATTATAAATTCCCAACCATAATGTTATAAACATTGTTTCACTGTTATTTCGACATAAATGATTATTAGCAAAGTATAATACCTTACATGGGTCTTTTTTATTATTATACAATTGGTCTTTGATTATTGTTTGGGTAGTTGTTGCGAGTAATGCTGCAGGCACACCTTTTCCTGAGGCATCACCAATTACAATAGCTATATTTTCATCATCTATTTCAAAGTAATCATAAAAGTCTCCACCAACTTCTTTTGCAGGTTCTGAAAACCCATATATTTGATAATATTCGTTTTTTAGGGGTTTGGTTGGCAGATTTGATTGTTGGATTCTCTTGGAAATATCAAGTTCTGTTTTTATTCTCTCCCGTTCACTTTCAATTTTATTCATATTTTCAATATAATGGTTATTATAGTTGATGAGATTGGTATAACTGCGTGCTAATTTTCCGATTTCGGTTTCTTCACTAATATATGGAGAATACACATCAAGCAATCCTTCAGTTTTAATTTTTTCTCCTTCATGGATGAAACCGTCTATTTTTGAAAATGAACGTATAGGTTTGATTAATTTTTTTTCAATATAATTTAAAACAATACCTGACGGTATGAAAAAGATAATTATATCTACTTCCTTTTAATTTTTAATTTTCATATGTGGATTTGTTGGGAGTTAACTGTGCTTCGTCATTTATTTTATTTTCATGATTATTAATTCTCATAGATTATTAATTAGCTATTTCTTTAATCAATGGTTTTTATAATTATTTTAATAGTGTTTTTTAAACCATAACTTTTTTTAGTAGTCATTAGGTTAACTTAATTATTTTTCATATTTTTTATAAAAACATACTAAAAAACAGAATTAACAGAAAATCCTCTGCCGTAGCAGATATGACTTCTTGGTGTGAAGATGGATTCCAATAGCATATAATCTGTGTTGGATATTTGAATATTACTCATTTTCTTTTTTCTTTTTAACTAAATCTTTCATTTCAGAAAATTGGCGATCAACATATTGATTTACTATTGAAACAGCCAAAGTGGCCGTACCGACACCAGATAAAATGAAACCACTCCATGCCAATATCAACGAATTAAGTTTACCAATTATGTTTTTTCCTGAAGCATCAAAGCTGTTACTTGTGAATGCATTGGAAACCATAGTTAGGGAGTCCATAGGAGAAACATTTTCAGCAAGGATGGTAAATAAAAAACCAACCAGTATTATTGTAAATAACAATATTATGGTTATTCCCAATTCGTTATTTTCAGTATAATCAACAAATTTACGGAAGTAAACTTTAATGAAATACAGATATCCAATAATATGGGTCAAATCCAATATAACAACAATGCTATCTCCAAACAATATTCCTGTTATCGATCCGAATGGAATTAATAGGAATAATAACACTTTATCTTTTAGGGAATCTTTGTCCATTTTAAGAGCAAGATATAGGGAAACAACAATGTCCAAAAGATATATAAAATAAAAACCTTCGTTCCAATCAAAGGTCAGATATAAGCAAATCATGATAATGACCAATATCACTATCAAATAAAAAACTTGCTTTAATAAGAATACTTCTTCGGAAGGAAAATATTCCTGGGGATTTGAAAGCCTTGACTTTTTAAAACGGGCAATTAATCTGCCATTATTAACAAGGTATTTGGTAATATATGCTAAAGCAGTGAAAATTCCTATTGCAACCAATATTTGGAAAATAGAAATAAATATCCATTCAAGACCCATTATATTTCCTCTCCTTCTTCAATCATTTTTTTTAACTCTTCAAATTCCTTTTTGAAATGTCTAATTAAAAGTGCAGCTGTTAATGTTGCGGCACCTACTCCGGAAAGAATATATCCTCCCCAAACCAGCAATAAACTGTTGAGTTTACCAGAAATAGTATTGCCAAAAGCAGAATAACCATTGCCTGTAAATTGATTGGAAACAATTACAAGGGAATCTAAGGCATTAGCACCTTCGGCATATTGTGTTATGAAAAATCCTGCGAAAATTACTGTAAATAACAATATTATAGTTAATCCCAAAGCGTTTGAGTTAGTATATTCTATAAATTTATCAAGATTGAGTTTTGCGAAGTATATAAAGATGAAAGCATGAAGAAAATCTGCAAAAATTACTAAACTAAGGCCAAATAATGGATAAACTAAAGATCCATATGGAATCAATAACAACCAGATAACCCTATTTTTCCAAGTACTCATATCTAATGTGATTGCGAAATATAGTGAAAGTGCAATGTCAAATATTGCAAAATAATACACATCACTTTGTGACCCCACAAGAGAATAGAAAATATTTACAACACATAATGCCATCAAAATTAAATAAAAAATCTGTATTAAAGTATGAACTTCATCTTCAGGCAATAATTTATTGATATTCATAGAGTTTCCATACTTTTTTTTTAATGTATGATATATTACTTTGCCTAAAATGGTTAAAACTAGAAAAATAATAATTACCACGGATAATTGAAACAAAGTACTAGTAAAT
>NZ_JAXJXF010000020.1:0-10247 GCF_036307625.1 Methanobrevibacter sp. | reverse complement strand
TTCTCAAAAAACTTAAAGTTGGCAAAAAATACATCTACAAAGTTGCTTATAGTAAAGATGTAGTAAACAAAAAAATTACAGTTAAAAAATAGAGATTAACTTCTCTATTTTCTTTTTTTTAGGTTTTGTCTGTAATTTTGATAGATATTCTTTTTTTCTATTTTTAGTCTTGTAATAATCTTATGTTTCTTTTAATAGATAATTACACGATAATTTATGAATGTTTTTTAAGACTTTTTTGACGAAAACATATGTGATGTCCTATGTGGGTGGTGTGAAGTAATATAATGCTATAATTTAAGTATATAACTTAATAAATAATTTAATCTAAAAATTATATATATTAATATAATATATTTTCGACGTGTTAAATATGAATTTTAAGAGGATGGTCTTAATTTCATTAATTCTTTGTTTCTTGTCGTTAGCTTGTGTATCGGCAAGTGAAAATCAAACATCAATAGAAAATTCTAATTTTGATAACATTAATGTTATTGATGTGGGTGGCGAAGAGATTAATGAATATGGTAATGATATGTTTGCTGGAAAAAATGTTTCTGAGGGACAAGGTGTTGTCTCTGGGAACTTGCTTTCCAGTAGTAATGTTGATGATAAAAATACTACACTTGGTGTGGTTGTTGGAGAAAATGCTTCTGATGGTCGTGGTGTTGTCTCTGTGGAATTGCTTTCCAGTAGCAATGTAAATGATAAGTTGTCCGCTTCAAAAGTAGGAACCCGTGATGAATTGAATAATATGATTCTTGCTGCTAAAGATGGTTCAACAATAACTTTGGATAAGGATTATGGGTTTTTAGGGGCTGTAAAACCTATTGAAATAACTAAAAGCATTGTAATTGATGGTAAAGGACATACCATTACTCTTGGATATAATAATGCTTTTAATTTAAAGTATGTGAGTTCCATTCGAAAAATTGAAATAAAAAATATTAATTTTTTACGTGGAGACGGAGGAGCCATAATTGCTGATGGGAAGTGCCCTTATATAATTTCCAATTGTAAATTTATAAACTGTTCTAGAGGAGGTCTTGCAGGTGCAATTTCGGCAACGGCGGAATATAACTCTCAAATTATTGATTGTACTTTTAAGAGATGTTATGCTTTTGGAGAGACGAAAACTGTTAGATGGGAAACCTCTGCCACTATGACATCTACTGCATCTAGTGATGGTGGTGCAATTTATATTTATGGTTTGGTCACTGTTAAATCTTGTAGATTTGAAGATTGTTCGGCTGGAAGTGGTGGTGCAATAAGGGCATATGGTAAATGTCAAATACTTGATTGTGTTTTTGTTAAAAATCATGCAGGAAGAGCTGAATGTATGCAGTCTTATGAGCATGGAGGCGCTATTTATCTTAAGGGTGGATCTGGTGCTTTAGTTAAGGGATGCACATTCAATGAAAATTCTGCTGGACGTTTTGGAGGAGCAATATCAATGTATGCTAATGATGTTAGAATTGAGGACTGTGTTTTTAATTCTAACTATGTGGATGATAGTGTAAAGCAAAAAGGTGGTGCAATATTTATAAATTCAGATTCCAGGATTGGCGACACTGGTATTCAGATAACTCGGTGTACATTCAACAATAACGGATATAATAGCAATAAACATTACTGTAAATATGGTGGAGCAATATATTTTGATGAGGGAATTATTGTTGGACATATTTCATATTGTAATTTTACAGCTAATGGTGCTTCAAAGGAGGGTGGTGCAGTGTATGCTTCATCCAATTGCAAATCCCTTAATTTTAAAGGATGTCTGTTCACCAAAAATCAGGTTAAGAAATATGGTGGAGGAATATATCTTGATTCTAAATCTTCAACCATAGTGGATTGTGCATTTGTCGAACAGCCTAATGCAATATATTGCGACCATAAAGGATGTTCAGTTAAATTTTCTACTTTTTTAAGGAATGACAATTATGATGTCTGGTCTACCAAAGAGATAAATATTGCAAACAATTGGTTTGGAAATACTATGGATAACAGGTATTACGATTTGGCCAAACTCAAAGGTAAAGCAGTTAACCTTAATAATAGGGAAAATTTGTATCTTGTTGCCACATCTATGGATAAAAATTACCACGGTGGGCAGGAATCCACCATTGATTTAAGCATGAAATATATGCGTGATTCTCCTACATCTGACAGTAAATTACCTCCATTTAGTAATCCGGCGATTAGTTATGGTGTAAGTGGAGTAAATGTAAAGGTGGTTTCTGATAAGCTTTATTTGGCAAACGGCAAATCCTCTTTTAAATTCCTGACAGATCCTTTTAAAAATACATCTTCTCTTACTGTGGATTGTTATGGTGCAAAAATCACTTTAAAGTTCAAGACAAATCCCTATTCATTCACCGCTCTTCAGGTTGTTGTTAACAATTGTCAAAATAGAGTTTTAAATCTGGCTCATAATTATACTCGTGACAAATCTATCGACGGTGACATGGCCGTAACTATTTCAAAAGACCTAGTGATTAATGGTAATGGTTTTACTTTGGATTCAAAAAATGGTGGTGGAGTCTTTTTTATGAGTAACCGTCCTAATGTGGACATAAATAATTTGAACATTGTTAATAGTAAATCAAAATGGGGTTCAGCCATTTGGGGTTATATAAATAATATGTCAGTCAATAACTGCAGGTTCATTAATTGTTCAGCAAAATTTGAGGGAGGTGCGATTAACCTGGTTGGAAAAGTGCTTACAATAACCAATTCCACTTTCATTAACAATACGGCTGATGAAAATGGGGGCTCTTTGATTGTAATGGGTATTAATACTGTAATTAGAGATTGCATTTTCATTAATTCCAATTCTGGTATGGAGGGATGTTTCATTTATCTTCAAGCTAGCAGCAGATTAAATCTCACAGATTCCATATTGTTAACCAATTCAACATCAAATTATATTTCTAAGCCAGAGGGTGAATCACTAAGGTGGAATATTTCAGCTAACATTGAGAACAATTGGTTTGGCGGTACAAATAATGATATATTAAAGAATTATGGCTTGCTCCGGGTGTTCCCTGTTAAGAGTTTGCTTTATCTGAATATCACACCTTCTCTCTATGATATTCTGGTAGGAGACAGTTCAAATATCACTCTTAAGTTTTACTCATATGATTTGAACTCAAGACAAGGGGTTCCGTTATCACGATTCAGAAACATGAAATTTGGCGTTAGCCTGTTGGAAGAAGGAGGGACACTCAGCTCCGATTCAATTATGCTGACCAATAATGAGGGAAGTGTGGTGTATACTTCAAGTTTCGATGGTGAAATGCCTGTTGAAATCGATTATGAACTATTCAGCCATGTAATCTCTCTTAATCAGTACTATGAAGGTTCTTTCACAGACCTTAAGCATCTGATTAGCAATTCTGGTGATGTTATAAATCTCACTAGGGATTATACTTTTTCTGTGATGTCCGATTATATGTTGATGGATGGTATTTACATTAATAAAGATTTGACAATCAACGGTAATAACCATGTTATCGATGGTGATGGATGGGCAAGAATCTTTAATATAGATGGACATAAGGTTATTTTGAATAATATCACATTTGCTAATGGTAATGCCGATAATGGTGGTGCGATTCAAACATCATCTCAAACTTCTTTGTCTATTGATTCCTGCAGATTCGAAAACAATTCTGCGAAAAATGGTGGTGCAATTTATCTTAAATCCTATAATCCTATAAATATAGAGTCATCTGTCTTTAAAAACAATACTGCCAGTGAAAAAGGCGGTGCAATTCATTATAGAGGATATTATGAAAGCAAAATATTTTCCAACATAACTGGTACTTTTACAAATAATAGAGCATCAGACGGAGGTGCAATATATCTAATTGATGTGAATAGATATCATATTAAAGGTAATTTCACAAAAAATTCCGCAGGAAACACTGGGGGTGCAATTTGTGCAGCTGCGGCTCTTGCCCTTCCAATATTATCCATGGATGGTGTTTTTGATTCAAATGCTGCTGCTTTTGGTGGTGCAGTTTATGCTTTTAATCCGTCCGGTAACTTTACAGGAATCTATCAAAATAACAGGGCTTCCAAGGATGGTGGTGCAATTTACATAACTCACTCCATATCAACAGTTGAACGTGATAAGAGTATCAGCGCAGAATTTTATGACAATACTGCAAATGGTCAGGGAAGTGCAGTTTGTACAATGAACCTTGAACGTAAGGATGTGGATTTACACGACTCCATTTTCATGAGAAATCATAATGGAAAATCCACAGTATATTCATCAGGCCATGGTTATCTTAATGTTCATGACTCCATTTTTGTTGAGAATACTGACAGTAAAGTATTTGATTCATCTCAGAATACGGCTGTTGACGGTCGTCTAAAAGCTTATAATAACTGGTTTGGACATACTGTTGATAATTTGGATAAGGGACCTTCTGTTGGTCCAAGGGTAACATTGAATGGCTGGTTATTCTTAGACATCGAATATGGTAAAAACGAAACTTATATCAATTCTAAAAATAACATTACTTTCACGTTGAAATCATATGATGCAAGAAAAGGAACAGTTTCAGATTATTCTGGTGACTTTAAGCTTAATTTAAGCTTAATATCAGATAATGGCAACTTCAGCACTGATTCTTTTATTTTAGGCAATGTTCCTGTTAAGGTTACATATGTTCCTGACGATTATGGTGAGGCCAATGTTGTTGTTTTAGCAAATCTACCAAAATATTCCTATGAAACATATGGAATTAAATATAATGTAGTTGACCACCCTAGCGATTCATTTTATGCCTTGCAATATGAAATAGACCATATGAAAGGAAATGTCCTTAACTTAACTAATAATTATGAGTTCTATCTGGAAATTGATAATCCGAATGGAATAAAAATCAATAAATCCATAACTATCAACGGAAATGGCTTCATCATTGACGGTAAAAATAACTCTCGTATCTTTAATATTTTGGCCGACGATGTTGTTTTGGAAAATGTCTCTCTAATCAACGGTAATGGCATTAACGGCAGCGCAATATATGCTGGAGGCAAAAATATTACAATCAGGAACTCAATTTTATTGAATAACTTTGATGTGGTTATCTATGCTTTAGATTCATTAAATGCAAATTACAACTGGTGGGGAAATACCGCAGACAATTTCAATAAAAAAGCCAATGTCAGCAGCAATGTTATTTTGGATAATACGTTATTTGCAACTTTCAATTCTAATTCAACAGTTATTGCAGCTGGTAAAAATGCAACACTTACTTTGAATCTGACTAACTTATACGACTTCAATTCAACATCAAATTCAACATATAATGGACTCAACCTATTTGCATTCAGTTTTATTGCTGATGGTGGAAACATCAATGTCACTTCAGACAGTCTCCATGATGGAATAATTTATGTTTCATTTGAAGCTATTGGTCCTTATTATGATGAAATTTATGCCAAATATGAAAATGTTACATTAAAGCATGAATTTGAAGTAATTTATGATGATGATTCCTTCTATGCATTGTATGATTTGATTAACAAGACCAAATCCGGTGGTGTTGTTAATCTCACAAAGGACTATAAGTTTTATTATTATGATGCTGATTATATTGCTGGCATTCCAATAGATAAGGCAGTGACAATTAACGGAAACGGATTTGATGTTAACGGAATGGGCCAATCTAGCATATTCGAGGTATCCGCAGACAATGTCACATTAATGAATATTAATTTATGTGATGCAATAGGTGCCATCGAATGGTTTGGAGACAATGGACTGATAAGCAATATCACAGTCAATAACACTTACTCTGCATTAAATTATTTTGGTTCTAATTTAACTGTAAGGAATTCAAATTTCACTCGTGCCAAAATGTATTCGCTATATCTGGAAGGTTCAAATCATGTTGTTGAGGGTTGTGAATTTATAGATAATTCTGGAAATTCAATAATGGGATATGACATAAACAAATTAACTATTGCCAATTCGTTATTTAATAGAATCCATAGTCCTGATTACGGTATTATTGCATTAGGTGAGTGTGAAAATGTTAATATAAGCAATTGCAAATTCAATAATAAAAATAATGGATCTATCAGTATTTTAGAGGGTTCAACCGTTTACTTGAATAACAATAGCCTTTCCGAATCCGATTACATTTTCAACAATGGCACTATTATTTCAAAGACTTTTGCCCGTTTGGATGAGGTTAATTTAAATCGTATGGTTGGCGATGTGATTTTATTAAATGCTACAATATATGATGACAATAACAACATTATTTTGGTTGATGAGTTCAATTTCAAAATCAACGATGAATTATATCTTGCTGATTTTTATATTGATGCATATGAGTATTTATGGGTATTGACAAATGGATCATGGCTTGTTATTCCAGACATAAACGAAAAATCATTTGAAAACTGTACTGTTGACTCACTAATAGTTAATGTGTTAAAATATAATTCATCCGTTGTAATTACACGTATCGGAGATGTAACCTATGGTGAAGATTCAAACATCGGATTTGAGTTTGAAAACAGTACTGCAGTTCTGGTCACAGTTACCCTTAACTCTGAAGTGGTATTCAATGAAACTGTAAATGGCACTAACGTTTCTATTCCTAATTTAGGAACAGGATTTTATAATGTAGTAATCAGTACTTTAGAAAATGAATTTTATCGCTCAAGCAGTGTTGCTTCAGATTTCAGAGTTAATAGAGCAGGTTCTTCATTAACTCTCGAAAAGATACTCGACACTTATTACGGAAAAGATATAATTATTAATTTCACTGTTGAAAACAGAACCAGTGTTGTTGCTTCTATTTATAATATTGATACCAAGGAATTTGTTTTCAACGATGTCGTTGAAGGAAATCTATTTACCATAAATAATTTGCCTGTAGGTTCATATGCAGTAACATTAACCAATATCATAGACAGGAATTATAATCCTAGTGGTGATTATGCTTCATTCAATGTTTTAAAAGTTAATTCATCCATAATTTTAGATAATAAAACAGAATATGTTTATGGTAATGTTGCAATCAGTTATGATGTTGATAATTTAACCAATGTTACTGTGACTGTTGTTGATTTGGAAAGTGGTGAAGTAGATAATTTCACTATTACAAACTCGACTATTAGTCTTGATTTGGATGCGGGTTCCTATCAAATTACTGTGGTTAATATGGGAACTGAGAATGTTTTCACCAGTCAGGATTCAAAAACATTCTTTGTCCTACCTGCAAATTCATCTGTTGAAATAGAGGACATTGGTGATGTGTATTACGGAGAGGACATTGAAATTTACTTTGATGTAATCAACGCTACAAATGTTACTGTTATCGTAAAGGATGAAAACAGTAATATTATTTATAGGAATGATACTGATGAAAGCTATTTTGATCTTTCAAATTTGGCTGCAGGTAAATACACTGTAGAAGTTTATAATTCAGGTTCCAATAATTTCAACCCTAGCAACGACACTAAAACATTTTACGTATTGAAAGTCGGTTCATTAATTGAATTCGATTATTCAAATGTAACATATTATGGAATGCCTTTCAGATTGGATTATGATGTGGAAAATGAAACATTATTAAACATCTGCATTTATGATTGCGAAGGAAATGTCATTTTTGATAAAAATTTCGATGAAATTAGTGAACTTCCAGAGGATATGTCTAATTTGACTGAAGAAGCTTATTTGGGTTATTATTTCTTTATTTATAGAAATTTAACAGTTGGAAACTATACTTTTGAGTTTACAAATCTGGGCAATTCCAATATCAGTGGAAATAAGGTTAACGGTAGTTTTGAAATTATAAAGGCTCCTTCCTATGTTGAAATTCTTGTGGATTCAATTGTATATGGCGATGATTTGGAAGTCTACTTTTATGTTGTTAATGCTACAACCGTAAATATTATAATTAAAAATGATGTTGGAGCTATTGTTTATGATGAGAACATAACTAGTTCTCCAGTCATTGTCAGTGATTTGATTCCGGGCAATTATACAGTTATTGTTACTAATTATGGCACTGAAAATGTAATTGGAAATTCATCATCTGAAGAGTTCTGCGTGTATAAATTCAATTCTACTGTTAAATTGAATAATGTTTCCGATATTTATTATGAAGATGCAGTTTTAATTGAGTTTGATGTTGAAAATAAAACTGTTGTAAATGTCAGAATCCAAAATATAGATGGTGAAGTTGTCTATGAGAATAATGTAACTTCTGATGCACTTCTGATTCCTAATTTGAATGTTGGAAATTATACTGTAACCGTTACAAATATGGAAGCATTTAATATTAGTAAAAGCGTTGATTCAAAATCATTCAGAGTTTTAAAAAGAAGCATTAACATTACGGTAGTTGTTGAAGATAATGTGTATGGCGAGTTGAGTGTTATTAATGTAATTTCTGATATTGATGGCATGTTATCTGTTAATGTAGGCAATCAGCAATTGCTTGTTGGCGTAATGGATGGTTATGGAAAGGTTATGATTAATCTTGATGCAGGAAATTACACAGCTCATGTCAATTATACTGATGATAACTATGACATTAACATGACTGGCTGTTCATTTGTCGTATATAAAGCTGATGTTGATTTAAGCGTTGTGGTTTTAGATAAGGTTTATCCTGCTGATGTTGATGGTAATGTGTTTGCCAGTGTTGATGGTGAGTATAGTGTTGTTATTGGTGATAATATTATTCCTGTGACTGTTTTAAATGGTGTTGGTGCTTTTAATGTGGGTATTTTAAATGTTGGAAACTATACTGCTTCTGTAATCTTTAATGGCAGTGATAATTATAATGCCAATGTTAATAAAAGCGCTTTTGAAGTTACTCAATCAGGAACCAATTTCAATATTGTTGCTAATGAAAGTAACATAACTTATGGAAATTCAATAAATGTTACTCAAAGTCTTCCTGCTGATGCTACTGGTAACATTACTTATTTCTTTGCTGATGGAAAAGTGATTAAGGTTTTAAATGTTGGTGAATCATTTGTTTTATCTGGTCTGGATGTCGGGTCTTATGTGGTTAATGCCAATTATTCTGGTGATTCTAATTATGCTCCTGCAAGGGACAGTTTAACAATTACTGTCAATAAGGCTGTAAATAATATTCTCGTATTTGGTGGGGATGGAGTATACCTTGAAAATTCAACAATTGTTGTTGTTGCTGATGTTGATGGAGTGTACACTGTTAATATTTCAGGTAAAAAACTCCGTATTCATGTTTTAAATGGCATCGGAGTGACTACAATTGCATTAAATGCTGGAAATTACTCTATTGATGTAGAATATGTTGATATGAATTATGTGAATAATGTCACTAGCATTCCGTTTACTGTTGCTAAGGCTGATGTTGATTTAAGCATTGTGGTTTTAGATAAGGTTTATTCTGCTGATGTTGATGGTAATGTGTTTGCTAGTGTTGATGGTGAGTATACTGTTGTTATTGGTGATAATAGTATTCCGGTGACTGTTTTGAATGGTGTTGGTGCTTTTAATGTTGGTGTTTTAAATGTTGGAAACTATACTGTTCGTGTGATTTTTGCCGGAAATGAAAATTATAATGGAAATGTTAATGAAAGCGCTTTTGAGGTTACTCAGTTTGGAACCAATTTTAATATTGTTGCTAATGAGAGCAATATAACTTATGGAAATTCAGTAAATGTTACTCAAAGTCTTCCGGGTGATGCAACAGGTACTATATCTTATTCCTTTGCTAATGGATCTGTAATTAAGGTTTTAAATGTTGGTGAATCATTTGTTTTATCTGGTTTGGATGTCGGATTTTATGTGGTTTATGCCGATTATCCTGGTGATTCTAATTATGCTCCTGCAAGGGACAGTTTAACAATTATTGTCAATAAGGCTGTTAATAATGTTCTTGTATTTGGTCAGGATGTGACATATCTTGAGAATTCAACTATTACTGTTGTTGCTGATGTTGATGGTGAATATTATGTTGATGTTGGCGGTAAAATAGTTGTTGTGAATGTTTTAAATGGTATGGGAGTGAATACAATAGCTCTGGATGCTGGAAATTACTCTGCTGATGTTGGTTATGTTAATGTGAATTATGTGAATAATGTCACTAGCATTCCGTTTACTGTTGCTAAGGCAGGTGTTGCTTTAAGTGTTGTGGTTTTAGATAAGGTTTATTCTGCTGATGTTGATGGTAATGTGTTTGCTAGTGTTGATGGTGAGTATAGTGTTGTTA
>NZ_JAXJXF010000019.1:0-8906 GCF_036307625.1 Methanobrevibacter sp. | reverse complement strand
GCTGCTAATTTTGAACGTCTGGGATTCCATACTCTGTATTCATCATCTTCCTTGATTAATTCTTCACCGTAAACTGAAATTCCCGGAGTCAAATTTTTTGTTGCAACATTTCCATCTTTGTAATAAACTTTCATGCATTATCTCCTTTTCCTTTTCTTTTTCCCTTTTTTCCGTTTCCTTCTTGATTTGGACTTTTCTTCTTTTCTTTTTTTAGTTGTTTTTGTAGGGAATGGATTATTTTTTTCTATTTCTTCAACTTTCTCTTTAAATTCTTCTGAAACATTTTCACCAATGGTTTTTGTAAAAACGTCTCTTCTGACTGCTAGGGATATTTTGCCTGCAAGCATTCTGGCAATTTTCCCACGATTCCACCAGTTTGCACCTCGAACCTGTGGATGTTGGTATATTAATCCATATTTCGGAGGTCTGTCTCCACTTTTCAAATGTCTGAATAGTGCCTTTTCAGCACCCATTATTTGAACAGTGCTTGAAGGATACATTGCGAGCCTTTTAATTCCTCCTGCATGGGAAATTAACTTGGCTCCTAATGTTGGTCCTACCAATAGCCTTAAATTCGGAGCGATGGATTCCATTTTTTTGTCAATATACTCTTCAATATTTTTTCTTGATTTTTGAAGTTCGTGGATGGAATTTGCATAATTGTTCATTATTTCCAAATCTTCGCTGTTAATGTCATCTTCAAGGTCAATCATGTTATTTGGAAATGCATCAGGCTTTTCTTTTAGAATCTCTTCTTTTGTTTTATTTTGAGAGATTAATCTGATATATGTCTCATTATTTTTAATAACATCCATTTCTGGGAAATATAATGCATACCATTCTCTAATACGTTCAATTAATTTGGAAATTGTTTCATCTATTTCATCAATGGAATTTATGGCCTGGATTAAGTGTTTGTCTTCGGTTGCAGATTCTTTTTTGATTTTATAAATCGCTAAATTTTGATAAATTTCAGTAATGTCTTCGGAATTCAGGTTGAATTTATCATAATTGCTTCTTAAATATTCTCCTGCTTGGTTGGGAGTTTGAATTGTGATTTTATCATTATTATAATCTGATAATCGTTTATTGGATTCAATAATAACTTCATCATAATCTTTTAAAACTTCTTTAATGATTTCGGATTCCTCTTCAACGATTTTTTTATCGTTAATTTCTGCTAACCTTTGGATTATTTCATCTTCTGGAAATAATTTTTCAGATATTAATTCGTTGTCACTGTTAAAAGCTAAAAATCCCTTGATGCAGTAAGTTATATAACATTGCATAAATTAAAATATTTTTTTTATTTCTAATAAGTATTTTTATAAAAAAATTTAATTTAATCAAAATGCAAATTATTTTTATAGATAGTTAATTTTCTATTTTCGGATTTGTAATTATGTCAAAACAAAGTTTTAGAGATTTAAAAAATGAGATTGAACTAAAAAATGCTGAAATTGATGAACTCAATATGGAGCTTGAACAGAAAAAGGAAGAAATTAATAAATTGAAGCTTTATTCTACTAAGTTAAAATATGAAAATAAGAATTTGGAAGATAAGCTGGATACAAAAATAGATTATGACAAGGCCAGATTAAAAGAATTGGATGATTTGCAGGAAAAAATTGTTGAAAAAGAAAGTATAATTGAAGATAAGCACGATCAGGTAAAATATTTGAGGACGTTAATAGATGACTATAAACATCAAATCAAATCGAATAGTGAAAACCTGGAGATTCAATTAAGAAAAATTTCTAAAAGTTATGAAGATTTGTTAAAACAAAAGGACATGATTATCGAAAAACAGGATGCTCATATTGATAATTTAATCAAATCCAAAGAGGAAATAATTAAATCCAATAAAACTAATGTTATTAGCTTGAAATTACAAAATGAAAAATATCAAGAAATTATTGATAATTTTACAAAAACTAATTAAATAATTAATTACAAAGTTGGTATTATGTTAAAGACAAATATTTGTGGTGTGGAATTTAGAAATCCGTTGATGTTGGCTGCAGGAATTATGGGAAGCAATGCCTCATCAATGAATTGGATTTTAAAATCTGGTGCAGGAGGAGTAGTTTCCAAATCATTTTCTTTAAATCCTCATCCGGGTTATGTAAATCCTACAACTGTTGCAGTTGATGGAGGCATAATTAATGCCATCGGTCTTTCAAATCCTGGTGTTGAGAATTTTAAAGAGGAACTAAAAAAGATTGACCATGAAAATAATGTTGTTATTGCATCTATTTATGGTGCAACTCCAGAGGAATTTTCCAAATTGGTCGAAGAAGTTCAGGGATATGTTGATATGATTGAATTAAACATTTCATGTCCTCATGCTATGGAAGGTTATGGTGCATCAATTGGTCAGGATTGTAACTTATCCCATACAATTGTTTCCGCTTCAAAAGATGTTTCTGAAGTTCCGATTATAGCTAAATTAACTCCAAATGTAACGGATATTACTGAAATTGCAAAAACCTGTGAAGATGCAGGTGCTGACGTATTGTCATTAATTAACACATTGGGTCCTGGAATGAAAATCAATATTGATGTTGCTCGTCCGGTTTTATCAAACAAATTTGGGGGAATGAGCGGTAAGGCTATAAAACCTATAGCTATTAGAAATGTTTATTCTGTTTATGATGCCGTTGATATTCCATTAATTGGTGTTGGTGGAATCTATACTTTTGAAGATGTTGTTGAATTTATTTATGCCGGTGCAAGGGCAGTGCAAATCGGAACTGCCATTATGGATGAAGGTGTTGAAGTGTTTTCAAACATAAATCATGGATTGGAAAATTTCATGAAGCAGAAAGGATTTTCATCAATTGATGAAATGGTAGGACTTGCACACAGGGAGTTGTAAACATGATAAATGAACCAAAAATCGTTGAAATTAAAGAAATTATTGATGAAACTCCTACAATTAAAACTTTTAAATTTGATTGGGATATGGAGAAATTGGGACGTCCAAACCCTGGTGAATTTGTCATGGTTTGGAATTTTCAAAATGAAAAGCCAATGTCAATTTCACAAATTAACGATAATGAATTAGCTATTACTGTAAAAAATATCGGTAAGTTTACTTCACAACTTCATGAGTTGTGTGTAGGGGATAAAATTGGTATTCGTGGAAGTTATGGTAATGGATTTGATAATTCATTTGAAGGTAAAAACATTATTGCTATTGGTGGGGGTGTTGGTATGGCTCCAATTAATGCGATAGCTTCTGATTTGATTAAAAAAGGCAATAATGTTGAAGTCATTGCAGCTGCAGTAACTAAGGATGAGTTATTGTATGCCGATTCACTTGAACAGTTGGGTGCGACTATTCATCACTGTACTGATGATGGAAGTTTTGGATTTAAAGGATTTGCTACAAATTGTCTTAGTGATTTACTTGAAACTTCGACTTATGATTATGCATTTGTTTGTGGTCCTGAGATAATGATGAAAGGAATATTCGATATCCTTGAAGATGCGTCCATACCTGCACAATATTCTCTTGAAAGATATATGAAATGTGCTCTTGGTGTGTGTGGACAATGCTGTGTTGACAGTGAAGGTTGGAGAATATGTGTTGAAGGACCTGTTTTTGAAAATGAAAAAATTCATAAAATTGACGAATTCGCAAAATATAGAAGAGATGCATCTGGCGTTAAATATTAGATGGTGGTTGAAATATGGGGTTAAACATTAAAAATTATTTAAATCCTCCAGTATTGTTGGTAATATTTCTTGTTATAATTTCATTGATGTTTGTATTCCCTGTTTTAAATATGGTGATTTTAGGAGCTATTTTAGCTTATGGAATCCGACCAATTGCAAATAAAATCCAATCTAAATTAAAATATTCTTCAATTTCTATTTTGCTTGCAATGGTTGTGGTGCTGATACCACTGATATTGTTATTATTTTATATTGTATTTGAATTATCGATATTTGTCAGCTGGATTTTGGCCAATAATCCGAATACTGATGTCAATTCAGTGATGTCTCAAATTTCATCTTATCTACCATCTTATGTCGATGTCAATTCTCTGAATTCATATCTTGATTCAGTAATTAGTAATGTCGGTAGTTATCTTTTAAATTATTCTGTCAAGTTTGTAGGCAAGTTTGCAAATGTCACATTGGACTTATTTATTTTGGTCTGTTCAGTGTTTTACTTTGTCCGTGATGGTGAAAACTGTTTGGAATTTATAAGATCATTCGTCCCGGATGATTCTAAGGAATTCTTTGATAAAACTGTATCTTCAGTAGAGGATGTATTGAAAAGCATTTTTTATGGACACTTTTTGACTTCAGTCATAATTGGTATTTTTGGATGCATAGGTTATTCTCTTTTAGGCTATCCTTTCGGTATCTTTTTAGGCGTACTGACAGGCATACTTCAATTAATTCCAGTATTTGGGCCTTGGCCGATATACTGGGCATTGTTTTTCATTGATGTAGCTTCAGGAAATTATATTCGAGCGGTTATAGTATTGTTCTTTGGATTTTTCTTGAGCACAGTAGATATGTATATCCGACCTGCCTTATCAAGTCATTATGCAGATATCCATCCATTGATATTATTGATTGGATTTTTAGCAGGTCCATTGGTATATGGAATCGTTGGTTTTGTTGTAGGCCCATTGATATTGGGAATTACTTATGAGGTTTTAGACTGTTACAGAAAAGAATATCTTCTTGGTGATGATTAAATGGAGAAAAATGTTGTTATTTTGGATATAGATTATGTAACATATGAGGACAAACCGGTTATTAGGTTATTTTCGAAAAATGGGGATGAAAATGTTATTTTAATTGATGACACATTTGAACCATACCTATATGTTGTTTGTGATGATTTTGATGAATGCATTGAAGAAATTCAGGAAAATTTAGATGTTGTCTCTGTTGAAAAAGTAACAAAAAAGGATTTTCAAATCGAAAAAGATTTTATCAAGGTTACCTTTAAACATCCTCAGGAACTTGCAAAAAATAGGGATAAGCTAAGGGATCTTGAGAGTGTTATTCAAATTAGGGAATTTGATATTCCATTTTACAGAAGATATCTGATGGATCGTGATGTAATTCCTATGACTGAAGTTACAGCCGTCGGTGAGGAACTGGATTCCTTTTTAAATTTGGATTCAAAAAAACATGATGTTCAAATCATTAAACTGACTGAAGAATTAAGGCGTGTTCCTGAATATCCTCAGAAATTCAGGATTTTGAGTTTCGATTTAGAAGTTAGAAATCCTCATGGAATGCCTAATTCCGAAGAAGATGAAATTATCATGATTGGGGTGGCCAGTAATTTCGGTGTCAATCAGGTTATTTCCACAAAAACAAATTCAGAAAGTCGTGAAAACTTTGTCAATCAGGTTGCATCTGAAAAGGAGATGATTAGGGAATTTGTAAAAATTATTAAGGATAATAATGTTGATATTATTGTTGGATATAACTCAGATAATTTTGATTTCCCTTACCTTAAAGATAGGGCTAAACTATTGGGCGTCGATTTAGATATTGGAATGGATGGGTCTGAAGTTAGATATATCAGAAGAGGTTATGCAAATGCAGCCTCTCTAAAGGGTCTGATTCATGTTGATTTATATCTTGTCATGAGGAGATACATGTCTCTTGAAAGATACACTTTGGAGCGTGTCTATTATGAGCTGTTCGGTGAGGAAAAAATCGATGTTCCCGGTGAAAGAATTTGGGAATTTTGGGACAATGGTGGAGAAGAATTGGACAACTTATTTGATTATTCTCTTGACGATGTTATCTCCACTTTAAAAATTGCAGAACAAACCTTGCCACTTAATCTAGAACTTACTCGTATTATAGGTCAGCCTTTATTTGACGTTAGTCGTATGGCAACCGGTCAACAGGCAGAATGGTTTTTAGTAAAGCAGGCTTATTTTGATGAAGAAGTTGTTCCAAATAAACAGGGGTCTAACTTTGCAGACCGCGCTAATGCTGAAGATAATGAAGGAGGATA
Organism: Methanobrevibacter sp.; assembly: GCF_036307625.1. Classification (GTDB taxonomy): domain Archaea; phylum Methanobacteriota; class Methanobacteria; order Methanobacteriales; family Methanobacteriaceae; genus Methanocatella. The sequence continues at coordinate 2,902 of NZ_JAXJXF010000019.1, read as the reverse complement.
TGTAAGAGAGCCTGAAACTGGTCTTCATGAAAATTTAGTTCAATTCGATTTTAGAAGTCTGTATCCAAGTATTATCATCTCAAAAAACATATCTCCTGATGTGATGGTTTTAGGAGATGTTGAAAATGAGGATGAGTATAATATTTCTCCGGAACATGGTTTAAAGTTTAAGAAGAATCCTCAGGGATTCATTCCGTCAGTGATTGATAAAATTTTGCAAGAACGATTCAGAATAAAGCGTGAAATGAAAGCATCAACTGATGAAACCGAAAAAAGATCTTTAAATGTACAACAGCAAGCTATTAAGAGATTGGCCAATACAATGTATGGTATTTATGGTTTTCCTAGATTCAGATGGTATTCTTTTGAATGTGCAAAGGCCATTACTTCCTGGGGAAGACAATATATTAAATCATCAATAAAAAAAGCCGAAGAATATGGTTTTTATGCGATATATGCTGATACTGATGGTTTTTATGCAAAGTATGAAAAAGAAAAAAAGTAAGAGAAAGTTAATTCTCTTTTGATTTTATTTTTTTGTTATTTTTATTGTGGATTTTGCAGATTTTGCAACACAATATTTATTTGCGGAACTTACAACAACTTTATGGGTTCCAACACTTAAGGATTTTGTATTGAGTTTTGCAATTCCTTTTGAACTGGTTTTAAGTGTGTAAGTTTTATATTTTTTGCCGGTGTAAACTTTAACTTTCACTTTAACTCCAGCAATTACTTTTTTAGTTTTTGTATTTTTAACAGTAACTTTAAAGTAATCCTTTTTTCCTTTTTTAGCGACTTTTTTCGCAGGAATTAATTTTGTTGGAGCTTTTTTAATAACAATTTTGGAAGTAGCTTGTTTTGCGGTATAGTTTTTGGATTCACCTTTTTCAATGACAACATTATAACTTCCAGGTTTTAAATTATCTAATGAAAGTCTGATTTGACCATTTGAACCGGTATTTCCTTTGTAGTTGTAATATCTGTTTTTGGAAACGAATACTTTGATGTTTACTTTAGCATCGTAAACAGGTTTATTTTTAGAGTTAACTAAAGTTATGGCGAAATATTTTCCGCTTTTGTAATATGTAGTTACTTTAGGTGCTTTGAATTTTGCACTAGCTTTTTTAACAGTAATATATTTGGTTACTGTAGATGCTTTGTATCTGGTATCTGCAGTTTGCACAACCATTTTATGTTTTCCAACTGATAATGATGCTGCGAATTTCACAACTCCTTTATCGGTTGCTTGGAAAAGATATCCTTTGGATTTTGAACCAGTATATAATTGTACGAGCACAATTGCATTTGGTACAACTTTACCAGTTTTTTTGTCTGTAATTTTAATGGTTGCTGTATTTCCACTATTGTATGTTATAGTTACGCTTTTTGTATTGATTACAACTGATTTTGGAACAATTGTAATTTTACCGGTAGCTTTTGTATTTTTGATGTTTTTGGTGTCATTATTAGTTACGGTTACATCGTAATCTCCACCAACTAAACTTTTAACTGAAATTTTACTTTGACCGTTTGCATCGGTTTGGAAGTAATAGTCTTTACCGCTTGTTTGTGGCATGTTTAAATGAAGGATGATTCCTGGAACAGGTTCTCCATCAACTTTGCTTGTAACGGTAATTGTCACGTTTTTATTGGTTCCATATTCTTCCTTAAAGTTAGCAATTTTAATGTTAATTTCTGCTTTTGTAACAGTTAAATTAAGTTTGATAGTTGAAGTTTTTAAAGCTCCGCTGGTTGAAATTTCAACAGGGTGTTTTCCAACTTCAAATTCTTTCATAGCGAAAGTATTGTTGGTATTATCAAATTCATACAAGTTCTTTGTTAAGTAACTAACAGTATTTTTATCATCAATAACTGCACTGAATCCGGCTCTAATATTTCCGATAGTGGTTAAACTTACACTAATACCTTTTAAACTGGTAGTACTGTCGTCAATATCGACTATTTTGAATTTGTAAGCACCATTTTTGTATTGGTTTGAACTTACAAGAGTTTCAATTTTTGCATTGTAGATTCTATTTAATGTAATGGTTTTTGAAGTTTCATTTTTGTATGTAATTGTTAAATTAGCTGTGGTAAAATCACCGTTTTCAAGTTCAAACATAACTGTTCCATTAACAACATCAAAACTTTTTACATTGATTGCTGTGGTATTGTTTCCATTTTTAGTGGATGCATCTAATGTAATATCGTCTACAGTAAATGCGGTATTGTTAATACCATTGGTAATGTTAACTTTTACTTCTCCTTTTTTAGTGGAATTAATATTTAAGCTGGATACATCTACTATAATGGTGAGATTTCCATAAATATTTGCTACAATATTTTTGAATGATTCCATGTATGTGCCATTACCAATATATTTTATGGTTAAGTTATGTTTTCCTCTTGTTAATGGATCGGTAATTGTAACTGTACCATTAGCATATTTAAATTTAAGTTCTTTATTTACTTCATTAATTCTCAAATCTTTTTCAGTAATATTTAATATGTTGTCATTGCTAACAACAGCTATGGTAATATTTTTATCTTCCTCTTCTCGAAGAGTAACATCATTAGCATTAATGAGGGTTGTATATTTAATAATTACATTTTTAGGTTCTTTTGCTTCAGTATAATTGACATTAACAGTTGCACCGACATATTTTAGATTATCTAATGCAAATTTGATAGTATTGTTTTCGATTGTGAATTCATTAATTATTTCTGATGTTTTATTTCCAGTTTCATTAACGTATGTCACGGTCAATGTCAAATTGTCTTTATTTAAATTGTATTCATTTACTCCATCGGAAACAGTTGCAGGTATTTCCACGTTTTTACCATCACTGCCAACAATTGATGGAACATTCAATATTTTATCTCCGAAAATGGATAATAAAAT
>NZ_JAXJXF010000018.1:0-11463 GCF_036307625.1 Methanobrevibacter sp. | reverse complement strand
TACTAAGTTGTCTGATGATTTGGTTGAGGCTAATGCTAAGGTTGATGATTTAACTGCTGAGTTAAATGAAACTCAAGCTAATGCTACTAAATTATCTGAAGATCTTGCTGAAGCTAATCAAAAAGTAAATAACTTAACTACTCAGTTAGAAAAAGCACAATCTAATGTTACAATTGTTGTTGATGGTGTAGAATATCCAGTTGATGTTATTAATGGTACTGCTACTATTAAAACTAACTCAACCAAACCAATTACTAAAAAAGACACACTTATTGTTGCTAATCAGACTTTCACCTGTGCTGCAGTAGATTACAATGCAGGTGAAAGAGGTGGAATGTTTTACGCAATCTTAAAAGACAATGAAGGTAATGTTTTAGCTAATAAAACTGTTCAAATAGCTTTTAATGGTAAAATCTATAACAGAACTACTGATGATGAAGGAAAAGCAGGTTTACAAGTAAATCTCGCAAATGCTAACACATACACTTTTGCAGTATCCTTCCAAGGTGATGATGAGTATAATGCAGCATTTATTACATCATCAAAAATAGTAGTTACTAAAAAGAAAACCACCATTAAAGCAGCAAACAAAGTATTCAAAGCTAAAACAAAAACCAAAAAGATTAGCGTAACACTTAAGACTGTTAAAAACAAGTATGATAAAAAAACATACTTAAAATCTGGTAAAAAAGTAACCTTAAAAGTAAATGGTAAAACCTACACTGCAAAAATCAACAAAAAAGGCGTAGCTAAATTTACCATAAAAATAACTAAAAAAGGTAAATACGCTGCTAAGATTAAATTTGCAGGTGACAAAACCTACAAAGCATCTAGCAAAACAATAAAAATAAGAATAAAATAAAAAAACATTTAATGGAGAGTAAACCTACTCTTCAATTTTTTTCTTTTTTATTCAATAAATTTATCCTTTTATATTTTTTTACTTTTAATTAGATTACTCTTTTTCACAGATTATATTATTCATAACTTTTAATGAATCAATTCTTTAATATTTAATTTAAAACATTTAAATAATATTAAGATTTTCATAAAAGTTTATTTTCATAAAAAAGGAGCTGTTTTATGAATTATAAATGTTTTATACTGATGTTATTTGTTTTGTTTTTAAGCATGAGTATAGTATCTGCAAATGAAATAGGAGATAATATCACATCAATAAATGATGAATCACCAATGGAAAGTGTAGATAATATTTCCTCTTTAAGTGTCGAATCTTCAGTTGAAACTGTAGATAATATTGACTGTATGAATGAAGATAGTAATATTAATGATTCAAATGTTCTTCAAGCTTCCTCTCAAGATGTAATTCAAAGTGATGAAGATGTAATTGTAGTAAATGATTGGAATGAATTACAATATTATTGTGCACAAACAGATAAAGATTATACTTTAAAATTAAAAGAAAATACTAATTTCTACCCCACAGATCCTCATGATCCTATTTATCAAATTAAAATTAAAAATAATGTGAAAATTATTGGAAGTGATGGTTCATATATTGGTGATGAACCAGAAAATGTTAGGGACATACGTTTTGTAGCATTTTTAGTTGAGGATAATTTAAAATATGCTTCATTAAATATTGAAAATGTTACTTTCAAACATATTTGGTCAGTATATTCTGTTGTAGGTGCTGGAACTCGTGATGGTATATTTATGCAGATGGGTGGAAAAAGAAACAATGTTATTAAGAATTGTATTTTTCAGGATATACTTTCTCAGTATGGGCATGCAACAATTGTTTATCTTAAAAAAGGTTCTGCTACTTTAGATAATTGTAGTTTTATAAATTGTACTAGTGCTTATGGTGTTGTTAGTGTTTATGATCCCAATAGTGTAAAATCTACAGATATGATTGTTCGTAATTGTTATTTTGAAAATAACTATGCATCTACTGAACCAGGGTGTATTAATAATTGTGGTAAGTTAACTGTTTATAATACTACTTTTGTTAAGAACAGGTCTTTTTGGTGGGCAGGAGCAATACACACTCATAATGGTGGTAATACTACAATTTATGATTCTAATTTCACAGATAATGTTGCTGGTTGGAATGGTGGAGCACTATATACCTACAGTTATTTACAAATTTATAATTCTGTTTTTATAGGTAACAATTGTACTACTAATGCTGGTGGTGGTGCAATAGGTGCATGTTCCTACCAAACTGATCCGCATATTTATATTAAAAATTGTCTTTTTAAGGATAATAGTAACAATTGTTGGGCTACTGATGAATTGTCTAATGATTTGGGAAATGGTGGTGCTATAGCTTTGATGGATGCAGGTTCACTCACTGTTTTGGATAGTATTTTTATTGCTAATTCTGCAGCATATGGTACTGCAATTAGAGCTATGGATGTTGCTACATATGGATCACCCGATATAATTATAGTAAATAATTCATTTATAAATCATACTAGGCATAATGATGTTTTAATGCTTCATGTGGATGGAACTATTCTTAATGTTTCAGATAACTACTTTGAAGGAAATTCAATTGTATTCTCCAATTTAACTCTTATTAAGTTAAGTGAAGGTAGAGAACATGCAACATTGCAAGTTAATGCTTCTTTAAAAAATCCAAGTTATTATGATGATGACATTTTAGATAAAACAGAGTATGATGTTTATATTAACAATAAATATGTTAAAACTGTAAATACAACTGTTTTCACTGTTGATTTTGGTGATTTGGATATTTGTGATGTTTATGTAATTCCAACCATTTCAAACCGTAAATCCAATGAAGTAACCATAACAAGCACTAGAGATTATGTATTCGTTTCTAAAAGTAATGGAAATGATTCTAACAATGGAATTTCTAGAGACGCCCCAGTTAGTACTATCAAAAGAGCTTTGGAGCTTGCAAATGTTTGTCAAAACATTATTCTGTTAGATGGTGATTACTCAGAAAGTGATATTCAAATTGATTACGGTGTTACAATCAAAGGAGAAAGCAATGCTACATTAACGGGCACTACTTCATTTATCAGTAACGCTAACTTCACTTTGAAAAATCTGAAAATCAATAATTTGAACACTGAGAATTTCATCAAGCAAAATAAGAACAATCTTATTATTTCCAATTGCATTTTCACAAATAACAATGCAGTTTTAGTTCACAATAATGGATTTACTTCTTTAACCAATTCCATATTGTTAAACAATTCTAAAATAGTGGATGGTAATATTAACGATTGTGTTTTGGATTATAATTGGTGGGGTAATGTTCCTTCAGAGTTAAGTAACTATATTACTTTAAATCTAACTTCCGATGTTAATGCTTTGGAGAATAATCAAAAAACAAACGTTAAAGCAGTTTTCTATTTAAATGATGGAAGCAAATACACAAACTTACCAGATATCAATCTTGACGTCACAGTATTGAATGGTGTTTCAAGCCAAAGTACTGTCAATATTGATTCTAGCATTGTTTACACTTTAACTGCTTTTAGTGATGGTGCTTTAACTGTTAGTTATAATAACATCAATGCCACTAAGTCTTTTGAGTTTTTAAAATCTAATGCAAGCATTTCATTAGAGACAAATGATATCCTGATTGGTGATAATGTAGTTGTCACTGTAACAACTCCAAGTGATGCGGAAGGTAATTTAACTGTTAATGTTGGAAACCTTTCACAAACTAAAGTGATTCAATCTGCAAAATCCACTTTCACATTTGAAAACTTAAAAGCAGACACATACAATATTACTGTAACATACACTGGTGATAAGAAGTATCTCTCAAAAGAGTTAACTTCAACAGTTAATGTTAACAAGTATGAATCCACCACTAAATTGAATCTTAGCACTGTTAATGTTGGTGAAGATGTCATTATAACAATTACCACAATTGCTACTTCAACAGGTAATGTTACTTTATCAATTAACGATAACTCTACAACATTAACATTAACCGATTGCAAAGCAAACTTCACTATTAAAAACATCAAAAGAGGAGATTATCGCATCAGTGCAGTTTATAATGGTGATGAGAAATATTTGACAAGTCAAGACTCCAAGTTCATTGAAGTGGATAATTTAAATGCTACAATGTCTATTAAAACAGATGATATCTCTTATGGTGATGTGGCAGTAATTAAAGTCACTTTAAATGATGATGCTTCCGGAAATATTACAGTAACTATTGATGGCAAATCAAACCAATCTAAATTATCTAATGGTAAAGCTGAAGTTACATTCGCCAATCTTGATGCAGGGTCTAATAAAAACATCAGTGTATTCTACACAGGTGATGATACATACTTCAACTTGACCAAAACAAGTACTTTCAATATTGCAAAGGCTGATTTAACATTTACTATCTCTTCTAGCGATATTAAGATTGGTCAATTTGCTGAGATTGTCATTACTGTTCCTCAAAGGACCACTGGTACTTTCACTATCGGTGAGGATATCATCAATATTCCTATGTCTGGTGAGATTTCATATGTTATTTCTGATTTGGAAATAGGCAACTACACATACACTGCAACATACAACGGTAACAATTACTACACTGTATCTAGCTCCACTAGCTTTACTGTTAGTGAGTATCCGATTCCACAAGTTTCAGATGAAGGTTTCAACACAGTAAACTCCCATAAATCTCAGTATGAAACCTCAACTAATGGAAATATAGCTTTCATTATTCCATTCAACGAAACTTTATCAGGGGATTTAGTTATTGACAGTTTAGGCAATGTTTACCTACCAACTCAATCTGGTATCTATGCATTTAATCAGACCAGTCAGTTGTGGTATTTCACATCCACTGCTGCGGCAGGTAACCTTTCAGGTGTTGCAATCAGCCGTGATGTAATCATTGCACCTAAATCCGGTGACACATTATACTTCATCAATCAGACTTCCGGTGAAAGGTGGGGGGAATCCAATATTTATCAGGGTTCCAGTTTCTTTGCTCCGGTAGTTGATGATAGTGCAACTTTATACATTGCAAGTGAGTATCAGTTCACTTCTGAAGACTATAAACTCACAATTGTTCCATATAAGTTGTGGGAGAAAGGAGGTGACCCAACACTAATAAGCATAGGTAACACCATGCCGTTGTGTTCTCCAACCTTAAACGAAAACATTATTGTGGTTGTCTCAGACAATAGGTTAAGAATCATTGATGCTAAGTCATTGCAGACTATTGCAATAAAATCAGGTAATTATTTACCTGTAAGACCAATCATTGGTGAGGGCAATATTGTTTATGCTCTTTTAAGTGACAGTGTTGTTGCATATAATGGTAATGGTGTGCAAGTTTGGAAAACCAAAGTTACAGGAGGAGTTGGATCCACAATAGCATTAGACAATGAGCAAGGTCTATACCATGTCAATGCTAAAGGAATTATCTATAAGTATGATATTGTTGACGGTACTCAGTCCAAGTTTTCAAATTTAAAGGTAACTTCAGGAATCCTTATTGATGCTAACAATAACTTGTATTTTGGATCAAACAACATATTCTATGCTCTTGACAGTGAAGGTAACATCCTCTGGAAATCTGATTTGGACTCTAAAATCATCGGAAATCCTGTAATGGATGCTTCCGGTTTGATTTATGTTCCAACTGAAAACAGCATCACTGCAATAACTTATGCTCCTTTAAGTGATTCTGATTTGAAAGTAAGTGTTGATGATATTGTTGAAGGCCAAAAAGCAACAATCATAATCACATGGAACAGTCAAACCACTGGAAGTGTTTCATATAATGTAAACGGTGAAGATGTAACTGTTGATGCGGGAGATGCTAAAATAACCAAAGTAATTTCTGGTTTGTCTGCTGGTTACTATGACGTTAGTGTGTCTTATCTTGGTGATATGAGATTTAAAGAAACTACTGTGACTAAGACTTTTGCTGTTAGGTCAACTGATGATGTTGCAAACAACATCCTCTTTGACGGCAATCAAACATTCACCTTCAGCCTAACTAATGCTCAGGGCAATCTGACAGTCAATGTTGCAGGCAAAACCTACAATAAAGCATTAATAAATGGTCAAACAAGCATTACAATAGATAAGTTGTCTCCAGGGGACTGGGATGCAGTTGTAACATATTCCGGTGACAGGCAATATAATAAGGCAAACCGTACTTTCAGCATTGAAATTCCTAAATACAACATAGATTTAAATGAGGTAATAACAACTGAAAATATTGTCTCAAGAATTTCAGTTTCACTTCCAAATGATGCAACAGGTAACCTGACACTTTCTATTGGTACCAAAAAGTACACAGAAACAATAACTGCAGGTAATGCTGTTATTATTGTTGATGATTTGCCTGAAGGAAATTACTCAGCAACACTCACATATTCAGGTGACAATAATTATGAAAGTGTTTCTAAAACAGTCAGCATCACTCCAGCCAAAATTAAAGTAATCTTGGATGACACCAATGTCATTGTCAAGTCAGGTGCAGAACCTAAAGTTTCAGTTAAATTAGCTGATAATGCTACCGGCAGTTTCACAGTAACAGTTGATGGTGAAGATTATTCTGCAGATATTTCAGAGGAACTTATCCTTTCTGGTTTGGAACCTGGAAACTACACTGCAACATTAACATATGGTGGTGATTTCAGATATTCCAAGGCGACTACAGAAATCCGCTTTGAAGTTCCAAAAATTGTTTTACAGTTCAATGATTCCAATTTAATCATCTCTAAACTCGATGACGGAATAATAGTCGATGTAACCTTGCCGGGTGATGCTCGCGGTGACATTGTGGTTAGTGTAAACGGCACCAATTACACAAGTAAATTAAATGGTGGTGTTGCATCTCTCAAAGTCTCTGGTCTGGCTCCTGAAAACTATCAATCCACAGTAACATATGTGGGCAGTGATAAATACGAAGCAGTCAGCAAGATTTTCAGATTCTCCATTGGTATGGTTGAGGTCAGCTTCAATGACACTACTTTAAGTGTCATGTCTCCAAGTCCGCAACCTGTTGTTAATGTAGAATTCGACAAGGCCGTTACTGGTAACATTACCGTAACCGTAAACAATAAGGAATTCATTAATGAATTGATTGACGGCAGCTGTTCTGTTGAAATCACCGGTTTGAATCCTGGAAATTACAGTGCAACTGTTTCCTATTCAGGCGATGCAAAATACGGTGCAACCGAAAAGACAATCCAATTTGAAGTTCCAAAAATCACTGCTACATTGGAAAATCTCGTTGTCAAATCCAACGTTACTGTTCCTGCAGTATCCGTTATGCTCCCATCAGATGCAACAGGTAATCTGACTGTAGACATCAACGGAAATGTATACATTGGTAATGTCATTAATGGTAACTGTTCTGTTGAGCTCACTGGCCTTGATCCTGGAAACTACACTGCAACTGTCGTCTATTCAGGTGACGGTAACTACACTGGTGCCAATAAAACAGTCAATGTTAAAGTTCCAAAGATAATCATTGAGCTTAATGACAGTAACTGTTGGTGGAATGCTTCACAGGTTTCTGTTAACTTGAACAACGCTACAGGTACATTAACAGTGAAAATTGCAGATAAAGTCTACACTGAAGAGTTAACTGACGGGGTTGCTGTTGTTTATATTGGTGATTTGGCTCCGGGAAGCTACAATGCCGTTATATTGTATTCCGGCGATAGCAAATATGGTTCTGCAACTAAAATCATTGATGTTAATGTTCCTAGGGTAGTAGTTGAGCTTGACAATGACACTTTGGTTATTGACAGTCAAAATGTTTCATCTGGTGTGAGCATTAACCTGCCTGGAGACGCAACAGGTACTTTATCAGTAACTGTTGATGGTAAAAACTACACTGAAACTCTAATAAATGGTAAGGCAACAGTTAACATTCCAGAATTGGCCGACGGTGAGTATAACATGACAGTCACATACTCAGGTGATGGCAAATATGAAGGAATGACTAAAACAACACTTATCAATGTAACTAACACTGCAGGAGATAATTCCACAAACACTACTGGGGACAATTCAACTAATGCAACTGTTAAAGCAGATCCTGTTCTCGTCATCAGTGCGGATGATGTTAGTGTCGGTGAAACTGTGGTTGTCAATGTCAGAACTTCAGTGGAGACAGGAAAACTCATTGTTAATGTTAACAATAAGGATTATGAGCTTGTTATCAGTAATGGGGAATCTAGTGTGAATATTTCTGATTTGGCTGTTGGCAACTACACGGTAGTTGCTAGATTTGCCGGTGATGACAAGTTCAATGAGGCCACTAATTCAACCGGCTTCAGTGTTTTAAAGGTCAATGTTCCAGTTACCAATGAAACAATTAGCATTCCTGAAAGTGACGCTACTGAGTATAGTGTTTCACTTCCATCTGACGCTACAGGTACATTGACAGTTACTGTTGATGGTAAAGATTATAGTGAAACTTTAACTAATGGTAAGGCTACAGTAAATATCCCTGAGTTAAGTGAGGGTTCACACAACATCACTGTTACTTATTCCGGTGACGGCAAATACTCACCAATAACCAAGTTCAGTGTTGTTGTTAAAAATCCTGCAAACTCTACTGGCGGAAATAATACTGGAAATGTAACTGGTGATGATAACTCCACTTCAGGAAATAACACTAATCAGTCCGTCAGCATTCCTGATGATGCATTAAGCATTCCTCAAAGAGGAAGTGACTATAGCATTTCTCTTCCAGCGGATGCAACTGGTACATTGACTGTTACTGTTGATGGCATTCCATACTCTCAGGAGTTGGTAAACGGTAAGGCAACTGTATGCATTCCGGAATTAGCTGAAGGATCACACAACATTACTGTAACTTACTCTGGTGACGGTAAGTACGCACAGACATCCAAGTCCAGTGTTGTTGTAAAAGAGCATGTGCCAGTAATAAAACTTACTGCTTCCAACTTGAGCATGCTCTACACTTCAGGCAAGTACTTCAAGGTCAGATTAACCAGTGATGGCCAACCGTTGGCGAATAAACAGGTTAAGATTACTATTAACGGTAAGACTTACACTAAAACAACTGATAAGAATGGTTATGCATCAATGAAAATCAGCTTGGCTCCAAAAGCCTACACTGTCAAAGCAACCTACGGTAATGTCACAATTACCAAGAAGGTTGCCGTTAAAAGTATCATAACAGCTAAAAACATTAACGCCAAAAGGTCTGCTAAAACTGTTAAAATTAAAGTGACACTCAAAAAGGTCAACGGTAAGTACCTTAAAAACAAGAAGGTTACCTTGAAGTTCAACAAAAAGACTTTCAAAGTAAAAACCAACAAGAAGGGTGTTGTAACATTTACCATTAAAAACAGCGTTTACAAAAAGCTTAAGGTAAACAAAAAGTACACCTATCAGGTCATCTATGGTAAAAATAAAGTCAAGAAAACTATAAAATTTAAAAAATAAATGGGGAATTTAACATTCCTCAAATTTTTTCTTTTTTTCGTGTAGATTAAGCATTTCAAAGAGGCTATTTTTATACTCAAAATCAATTTAATTGAAAATTCAATTAATTAAAATATGTGATGCAATTCTTATTAATATAATAATTAACTGTTTCTTCAAGCATTGCGATACTTGTTTTGTGTCATGGTTCCTATTCAGTAACATAACTTATTTATATATGGTGGATAACTAGTAAAATTACGAAATGCATTTTATGAGGCGTTAATCTATCAAGATAATTAAGAGGTTATAGAAATGTATTACACTGAAGACCAGGATTTAATTGATGATTTTCACTTGAAGTCAGGTCATAGCGTTGGATCTATAAAATCATACAGGACAGTATTCAACAAATACACAGCATTCCACAACATGAGTCTATGCGACCTGTTGGATGAAGCAATAACCGAACAGGAAAACCACACTCCGGAAAACCGATTAACAATATACGACAGAATAATCTCATTCAGGGATTATCTCATCAAAAACAATATAGGAAACACAATAACAAACTCAATATCAAAAATCAAGACATTCTATCATTACAACAGGGTAACAATACCATTCATACCGCCACTCAACAAAAAGTATGTTAATAAAAACGATTTGATAAGCTTTGCTGATTTACCGACCAAGGATGAACTTAGACTTGCAATGCAGTTTGCAGACGATGACTTGAAGATGTGGATTATGGTTATCATATCATCAGGTGCAAGCCGTTGTGAGGCCAAATCCATGACAAACAGAACACTATTTGAAGGAACAAAGACATATCACAAAAAAGATAATTTTCATGACGCTTTAAAGTATTTGGCCAGAAACAACAATGTCGTATGCACATGTAAATTACTCAGGCAAAAGACAGACAAGCCATACTACACTTTCCTCAATCCCGAATGCGTGCAGAGGATTGCAAAAATCAAACTGAAGCATGAAGATTTTGATATGGACGCTCCACTTTTGAAGTATAATATGAACCATGTAAATCGTAAGTTTAAAAAGCTGAATGATTATTTGGGTTTCGGTGAGGTCGGTGGCTATGCACGGCTTCGCCCTCATATGTTAAGGAAATTCAACTCAACATACCTGACTCAAGGGTCTTTTGAAGGGGATTTGCTGGGCATGGATAGTGTTGACATGCTTCACGGCCGTGGCAAGAACAAGACACGGCAGGCATATTATAAGGACAATCCGGACTTTCTGAAGTTTGAATACATCAAGGCAATGAGCAACATCTCACTCTATCGAAGATACGATTATAAGATTGTAAACGGAAGGGTGAAGGTTATTTCAAAGCCTTTATGATATCATGTTCTTTTGGGAGGGATGCAATAAATATAATAGCTATTATATATAAATAATATAATATGTCAGATAATAAAAAAGATAATATTGGCTGGACAAGCTTTTGTCAGGCAATGAATTCAATAGCCTACTGGCTTGTCCAGAACAAAAAGAAGTATAAAAAACGTGATTACTACCAGATACTAACATTAAAAGGCAGCTGCAAAGATATAGAAAAGAAAGCGAAGAAATTAGGAGGTGATAAGCTAGTGGCAATGTATGCCATGGCAGTGATTAAGGACAACAAGTCACTGGATTTCCTTCCAAACTATGTAACACTAAAAGACGGAACTCAAATTGACAAGGCAGACTATATTGACATGGCCATAAGAGCAGAAGCATACATTAGGGCAAACGGAAGACTTCCTGCAATCGTATATAGAAAATCAACATTGCCTGATTATGAGGATTCCACAATGAAGCTCTTTGTCAAAACATTCAACTTCAAAGGAAACACCATAGATGAGGCTTTAGCAGTAATAGCTAAAATCAAATTGTACCTGAAATACTTCGATTCACAAAAGACTGACAAAAAGACAATAACTGATGCTAAAGCAGGTAAAGGTTCCAACTGTGTGGACTGGGGACAGGTATATTATCGTAGTGCGACAAGCTAGGACCAGTAATTTGTTATATGTTTAATTAACATATGTTAGTGCAGTTATATGAACTGATAACGTT
>NZ_JAXJXF010000017.1:0-12175 GCF_036307625.1 Methanobrevibacter sp. | reverse complement strand
GGTAATCCTACTCTCGTGGGAGAGTATCAGCCCGTGAAGTAAGAATCCTCGACTTCTCCAAAGTCGAGGTAGTTCAATTTAATGAAAATATTATATATTGATTATTATTAAAGTATGGCCTAATTTTTTCTTTTTATCACACTGTTAAAATAATACTTTATTATATAGTAATTACATAATTATATAATGTTTAAAATAAGTAAGGGGAAAAGATAAATGACTAAAATTTTTATTTCATGTGCACTTCCTTATGCAAATGGACCATGTCATTTGGGCCATATACGTTCTACCTATTTGCCTGCAGATATCTATGCAAGATACAATAGGATGATTGGAAACGACGTATTGATGGTCTGCGCTACAGACGAACATGGAACTCCAATTGCAGTTAAAGCGGATAAGGAAAATAAAAAACCGATTGAAATTTCTAAAAGATATCATGACATGATTGTTCGTGACGTAGAATCAATGAACATATCCTTGGATAATTTTACACGAACAACCGATAAAGCCCATTATGATTTGGCTCAAAACTTCTTTAAGAAGTTATATGATGACGGATACATTTACAGGGAAGACATTCAGCAGCTGTACTGTCCGAACTGTAATAAGTTCCTGCCTGACAGGTATGTGGAAGGATTGTGTCCAGTTTGCGGATCTGAAGCAAGAGGAGACCACTGTGAAAAATGCGGTAAGGCTCTTGATCCAACTGAACTTGATGAACCTCACTGCATTACCTGCGGAACAACTCCAATAATTAAGGATACCTTCCAATATGCGTTCAAACTGTCTGATTTGGAAGATGAATTGAAGGAATATATATCTTCAAATGATAACCTGCCTGCAAATGTTAAAAACTATGCATCCAACTGGCTGAAAGAAGGACTGAATGACTGGATTTTGACCCGTGATATGGATTGGGGTATTCCGGTACCGTTGGATGAGGCCGAAGGTAAAGTATTGTACGTTTGGATTGAAGCATTCTTGGGTTATATCTCATCAGCATCACAATGGTCAAAGCAATCTGGCATTAAATGGGAGGAATATTGGAATGACTTTGTGGTTCATTTCATTGGAAAGGACATCATATATCACCATTCTATATTCTGGCCGGGTTTGCTAAAGGCATATGGATGCAAATTGCCTGACATGATTTATGCCGGTGAATTCCTGTCTCTTGAAGGAGAGAAAATGTCTACAAGTAAAAATTGGGTTATATGGATAGCTGATTTTGTAAAAGATTATGATCCTGACTTGCTCAGATACTATCTGACAATAAATGCTCCGTTGAATAAGGACTCTGACTTTTCATGGGATGATTTCCAAAGAAGAAACAACGATGAACTTGCAGACGTTATCGGAAACTTCCTGCATAGGACATTTACATTTACCCGTAAATATTTTGACAACAAGATTCCTGAATATGCAAATCCTTCCAGCGAGGATGAAGAATTTAAAAAGGCGATTGAAGAGTTGCCTAAAACTGCAGGGGAATACATATCCCAATTTGAATTTAGGGAAGGTCTTTTGGAAATATTTAAAGTTGCCAAAAAAGGAAACAAATATTTCAACGACCAGGAACCTTGGAAAGCAGTTAAGGAAGATATGCAAAAGGCTGCAAACTGTTTATACTTATCCAATCAATTGGCTAAAACATTGGCTTTCACCCTTAAACCTTATTTACCAACCAAAGCTGATGCTATCGCTAAAATATTGAATATTGATGATCTGTCCAATTGGAACGATGCAAGCGTATTTTTACCGTCAGGATATGAAATAAACAAGGCCAAACCTTTATTTAAAAAGATTGATGATGATGTAATTGAAGCTGAAAAAGCAAAATTACAAGAAAATTTAAAAGAAAGTAACGAGGATGAAAATATGAGTGATTTAATCAGTATTGATGATTTTGATGAAGTTGTAATTAAAATAGGTCAAGTTAAAGAAGCGGAAAAAATTGAAAAATCCGACAAATTGTTAAAATTGCAGGTGGACATCGGAGAGGAAAAACCTAGACAAATTGTTGCAGGACTTGCAAAATTCTACTCTCCTGAAGAATTGATTGACAGAAAAGTTTGTGTTGTAGCTAACTTGCAACCTGCTAAACTATTCGGAACATTATCCGAAGGAATGATTTTAGCAACTGGAGAAAGTGGTGCACTATTGTCTCCAGATGAAAATGCTGAAATCGGTGAAAGAATTCAATAAAATTTGATTTGTATGGAAGAATCTGTCCTAGTAAATAAAGCTGAGAAATACCTGAAAGAAATATCCAATGATTCAATTATATTGGATAATATTGACAGTTTCGGTAATTTCAAAAGTCTTTACTTTAAGCTAGATGACAGACTAAACTTTTTACAGGACTTAAAGGATGATATGGATGCCCAAGGGTACACAACCCCCTTTACATCCTTAAGCCGATATGGAACCAAATCTGTGGCTGAAGTATCCCTTGATGAAGTCGGTGAAAATAGCCGCCATAATCAGATATTCAGAATGAAGGCCAATGCCAAAAAGAATATTCTCGACAGGGTCAAGTCAGCTATTGATTCACATAAAATTGCCATTGGACACCTTAGGCAATTTGGATATGTCAAATGCGATTCTTGCTACAAGAAATATTCGATGGACGAATATAGAAGAAACCATTCAAAATGCAGCTGTGGAAGTGAATCATTCACATTCAAGATAAATAAGGAAGCGACACACAGGCTGGAAATAATCCCATATCTGCCACTTTCAGGTAATTATATGGTGCTTATGAGTCAATTTTCCAATTATGGAAGAGAATCCCTTAAAAAGGTATTGAATATTTTAAAGCAGGAACGTAAAGGTGTTGTAAAAACTATTTCTCTTGTTATACGATTTAAAGATGACAATAATAGGTTAGTTCGCAAAAATATCACACTGGATTCCGAATACGTTAACAATTATGAAGAAGAAGTAAGAAGGATTTACGGAAGCCGTGTTAGAATTGAAGCGCTCAGATTTCATAGAACAAAACCAGCAATAATTGACGATAAGCATGCAAGAACAGCTCTTGCCATAGCGTATGTTCGGTACTGTGAGAATATAATATTGAATATCAAGGATGATATTTTAAAAAGAAGGCTGTCTGATTTTAAAAGGATAAATATCTATGATGATGTTATTTCCGAATTTGAAAATCAAACTCCCGATTTCATCGACAAGTATGATGTGGATGCAATCGAAGCCTGGAGAAAGTCTATGGTACAAAAAAAGCTCAACAGCTATGGTTTTGTGGATAACTTTGGAAATATGGTGAGATCTCTAAAGCGTGATTTGAAAATCCGGGACAATATCTACAAAAGCACATTTGTAAACATTGCATCCTCCCTGATAATGTGGGATATGTTCAGATATTATTTGACAACTTCAAACAACTCACGTAAAATTGAAAGCGGTCCTTTTCCCTACATTCGTGTAGAGCTTGATCGTGAACAACGTAAGGTTTTCCAGACTACCTATCCTAAAGTCATTTCAACTCTAAATGATTTTACAGATATCAAGATTATCTCTGTTAATGAGATGGACCTTCTTTTGTATGAAAAATTCAAGTTTGAAAAGCAGATTAAAAATTCAAATATCAAATTCAACCATGTAGCGTTGGGTGCCGGACTGATACATGAAAATTCTGACATCGAGCTTGAAGAGATAAGCAATGCATTCAACATTAATGAATCCAAAATCAAAAAGGAAATTAAAAATATAAATCATATCAAAAATCCGAAAAGCGACAAATCCAAAAAGTTCCTTGATTTGATTAAGAAATAGTGATAATATGGACGAAGATGTAACTACAATTCATATAACTGAAGTGCTGTCCTCATCGCTCATTATGGATTTGATTGATGAGTATCCCAACCTGTGCGAAATCACATGTTCTCCAAGTGTATATGAGAGGACTTCAAAAAACTATATTGACGCTTTGGAGCAGCTGGACATTGAAGTCAATAAGAAATACAACTGGGGTGCGAAAAGCCAGACAAACGGTGAAGAAAAGATAGTTCTGGATTTGGCAAAACAGGGATTGAATGCCCGTGAAATATCTGAAAAGTTAGACATGAAGCTCAATCGTGTTTATTATTTGCTTAGAAAAAACAAGGATAATGTTAAATTTGATGATTATAAAAGAAAATACGATTATTCTGAGGTCAAGGCCTTGAAAGAGGATGGTCTGAAACCTAAAGAGATATCTGAAAAATTGAATATACCTTTAAGGACTGTGTACTATATTTTAAATAAAAAATAATTACTTTTTTTAATAATGAGTATTAAATAATTAAGTATGACAGTTCTACCACAAATGCCATTATATGTGATAGCAATAATCTGCGGATTACTTTCTTTTTCTGTAACCAGATTATTCATGCCGAAAATTATTCAAAAATTGGAAGAAGCTGACATTGTTGGAAAAGACATTCACAAATCATGGAAGCCTGTTGTAGCGGAAATGGGTGGTTTTGGAATAATATTCGGATTTGTAATAGGGATGTTTTCCGGAATATATATGCATGATATTCTTGCATTTACATTAGTGATTGTTCTACTGGTAATATTGCTCGTTGGAATGATTGGAATTTTGGATGACTTGCTGGCACTTTCATCAAGGTCCAAATTCTTTTTGCTTTTCATTGCAGGTCTTCCTCTGATGTGGGCGGCACCGCCTAATGTAGGTATATTATATTTGATTTCAATGCCCATAGCTCTTTCAATTGGGTCCAATCTAACAAACATGCTTGCAGGTTTAAACGGTATTGAATCCGGTTTAGGTGTTATTTCAATGACATCTCTTACAATAGCCTGTATTCTATTGGGAAAATATGATGTAACAATAATATCAATGAGTATGCTGGGCGCATTGCTTGCATTTTTATACTTCAACAGATACCCTGCTAAAATTTTCCCGGGTGATACAGGAACACTGATTATTGGTGCGACTATTGTATGTATAGCATTCCTTGGTAGGGTAAAACTGATTGCACTTATAGTATTGATGCCGAACATTATTGATGCTATATTAAAATTCTACTCAGCAGGAGTCATGAACCGTTCCCAACAGAAACCTACTCAGCTTAATGACGACGGAAAATTGGTAAGGCCTGATGCGGGTTTCAAATCATTGATTAGATTAATATTAAGACGCCCTATTGCTGAAAAGGATGCAGTAAAAATAATCTGGGGTATTGGTATTGTATTTGGTATATTGGGTATTATTGTAGCATTGATAATGCCTGGAACGCTTGAAAGCAAAACTTTAATGAACTTTTTACAAATCAAAGAGATGTTCTATCATATTTAGGTGATATAATGAAACCTTATGTAATATTAAGTGCGGCTATGACATTGGATGGTAAAATTGCAACAGAAACCGGAAGCTCAAATATATCTGGTGAAAAGGACCTTGAAAGGGTCCATGAACTCAGAAAGGAATGTGATGCAATAATGGTTGGAATTGGAACTGTTTTGGCAGACGACCCGAGACTTACAGTTCACAAGATTGACGCCAATCCCGATGACAATCCCGTCAGAGTGGTGGTTGACAGCAAATGCAGGACTCCGATAGCTGCAAGAATTACAAACAAGGACGCAAGAACAATCATTGCCGGATCCAATGAATATAAATATGACTTTCTGGTTTCAGACAGGTATGATTCATTTTCCAAACGGGGTATTGACTTTTTTTGGAGCGGCGACAAGAGAGTGGACTTGGTTGCATTGATGAATTATCTGCATGAAGAAGGAATAAATAAATTAATGCTAGAAGGTGGAGCCACATTAAACTTCTCTATGATTAAGGCAGGCCTTATTGATGAAATAAGATTATGTGTTGCGCCTATGGTTGTTGGAGGTGCAAATGCAAAAACATTGTTTGATGGTGAAGGTTATCCATTGATGGATTTGGCTACAAAATTAGAGTTAACTGATTCTTATAGTTTGGATAAAGATTTGATTTTGACTTATAAAGTTATTAAATAACTTTAACTTATTTTCATATGGTATAATGTAAAAATTAAAGTTAAAATCTGTTATGGTTAATTTTAAATATATAAAAAGAGATTATTGTGCTTTTGAGATTGAATTAATTCAATTCCAAAAACACTCATAAAACATTTCTACTTATTGATTTTCACAGTCTTTTTAACGGAGTCTTTACTGTATGTCGCTTGATAGGTTACTTTTTTGCCTACATTAAGTTTTTTGAGAACACTTGATTTGATTGTTACTTTTGCAACGCCTTTTGCATTGGTTTTTGCGTTATATGTTTTTCCGTTAAATTTAAAAGTCACAGTTTTTTTATTAAGGTATTTTCCATTGACTTTGCCTAAAGTTGCTTGTAATACTAGTTTTTTAGCAGATTTTTTAACAACAACTGTTTTAAGTGTTACTAAGTGTTTGACAGTAATTGTTTTTGTTACGGTTTTACCTAATGCAGTAATTTTTATTTTGTATGTTCCTGGAACTTGTGTTATTTTAAATTTGGCAATGCCGTTTTTAGTTTTTAGTGTTTGTGATATTTTACCTGTTATTTTGACGGTTGCATCGTTTGCAAGTTTGCCATCAGTTCCATAAACTTTAATGCTGTAATATGAACCTGATGAATATATAACATTAACATTATTTGCGATAATTGCCGGATCAAATTTAGCTTTATCCAAGGTTCCTTCTCTTGTAAATGATGAATATTTATTGTCTCCTGAGTAGGTTACTGTATATTTGTAACCCTCACTTGAATTAGGTATCTTGACCATAGCCACTCCATTTACAACAGGATAGCTGTATGAATTGCCATTTATTGTTAGGATAATATTTCCGGTTGCATCACTAGGCAATTGCATTTTAAATGTACAATCACTTCTAAGTCCATTCATGTTAGGAAAATCAATCTCGATTGTAGAATTGCCGTCATTATCTTCAGGAGTTTCACTAGATTCTGTTACATTGAAATTGCCTGCATCATTGAACGGTTGATATTGGTCGTCACCGGAATAGGTGATTGTATATAAATAAACACCATCTTTTAGATTAGGTAACTTGATTCTGCATGTTCCATTTTCAATATTGGATTTGTACTCCTTACCAATGACTGTTAATGTAATGGTGCCTGTAGCATCACTAGGTATTTTAATTTCAACAGTTACCTCATCGGAAGAACCATCGAAAGATGGAATGATGATTATTGAATCATTATTAATTTGTATGGAATTGGATTTTTCTAAAACTGTTAATTTGAATGTTGAACTTGATGATTCATATTTTGATGTTGCCTCGAAAACTGCAACAATGGAATAAACGCCGGCTTTAAATGGGAAGTAAGTCAATCTTGCAATGCCTCTATTAACATTTGCTTGTCCAATTTTAGTGTTACTTTCATAAAAAACAACTATTCCCTCATTAACTAACTCCGCACTGTTGATGCCCATTCCAACAGTCAAATTTATTTTTTGACCAACAGTTGCATTTAAATCAGAGGTAACTAGGTTTGTTTTAGCTTTGTTAACAGTTATTTTAGCAGTTTTTGTCACGCCATTATGATTATCATTCTTAATTGTGGAAACTGTCAATATATGGGTTCCCACATTGAGTTTAGGAATTATTATTATATTATCTTGTACAGTAACAGGTTTATCATCAATCATTGCTGTGAATTTGACATTTCCAGCGGAGTTTACTACGATGTTGGAAGAACTGCCATATGTTAATGTAATATCATTGATGTCTCTTAGGTAATCGCTTTTTATAACTGTTATTGTGGCGGTTTTTGTTACGGAATTATGATTTTTATCTGGTGAGGTTGTTACAGTTAATGTATGGTTTCCAACATTGAGTTTAGGAATTGTAATTATGTTTCCAGTTATAGGCATCTGTCTGCCGTCAATTTTTGCTGTAAATTCAGTAACTCCAACAGAACTTACGGTAATATTGTACTCGCTGCCATAATCTAAAGTTAAATTGGCAATGCTTATTGAAGAATCGACTTTGGTAACTGTTAGTGTAGCAGTTTTAGTCACTGATTTGTGGTTATTATCCGGAATTGCAGTTACTGATAATGTATGAATTCCAGCATCCAAATTTGAAATAAAAATATCGTTTCCGTTAACGATAACTGCCTTATCGTCAATTTTAGCAATGAGTTTAGTAGCTCCATATGATGATACGGTTATACTTGGAGAACCATAATCTACTGTGATGTTTTCAACACTGATTGAACATTCTGCCTTATCAACGGTTATTGTTGTTGTTTTAGTTATCTGATTATGATTATTGTCTGGAATTGTTGTAACATATAGATTATGAGTGCCTACGTCTAGTTTAGGAATTAAAATTGTAAATCCATGGACTTCAACATCTAAATTTCCAATTTTAGCTGTAATGCCAGTGGCTCCTTCAACACCAATGGTCATGGTAGCAGTACTGTCGCAGTCTAAAATAAGGTTCTCATTGTATTTTAATATGGAATCTATTTTGTTCACTGTAATTTTTGCTGAAGCACTTGATGGGGCATAGTTTTCATTACCTGCGAAATTTATGCTAACATCATATGTTGTTGCGTTTAAATCCTTTGTATGTACGGTAATTTGGCCATGGGAATTGGTAGTATAATTTTTATTCCCGTTCAATGCAACAGTCAAAACAGCCCCACGGATCGGTTGGTTTTGTTTGTCGTTTAAGGTTACTATCATATTGTCTCCTTTTTGATAATCAGTAGTCAAATCGGATACAACTATTACTGTGTTTTCCTTATTTTCTCTAAACTTTTCCTCATTGTCATTTAAATTTAATGTATTGTTATATTCAGATGATTTTTTAATAGAATTATCTGAGTTAACGTCATCTGCGGGTGCAGATAATGTATCTGCATCACATAAACTTAATTGTTGATTGATTTCATCATTTGAAATTGAGGTCTGGTTAGTGTCACTGGCACAAACGCTTGTGATAGTGAATAAACAAATGATAAAACAAATAATCATAAATATTTTTTTATTTTCCATATAGTTACACCAAAATTTTTTACAAACGATATATATTTATGTTTTAAATGTTATTTAACACTTATGAACTATTCATTTTGGATTATAAAAAAAGAAAATTAAAAAAATGGTGATTTGGTGTAATAATTTTTGTTTTGGTTTTCACTTATTGGGGTTGATGGTTCAAAAAATTCCTTTGCTTTTTAAAAGTTCACGGGGATTGTCAATGAGTGCTTTTTTAGCTTCCTCATCAGTTAATCCTGCACCTAAGGCAATTTCATATGATTTATCGAATGTAATCAAATCGCTTGGTGCGTGAGTATCAGTATCAACCAGTAATTTGTTTCCAACTTCACGGGCAACATTTGCAACATGGCCGTTTCCAAGACAATGTCCCTTACGTGCTGAAATTTCAAGATAAATATTATTTTCCTTAGCAATTTCCGCCTCTTCAACGGTTATTAATCCAGGATGGCCCAATATGTCCACATGTTCGGATTCAACAGCCGCTCTGTTGGTTCCAGGTGTCACCGGTTCATTCAATGTTTCACCGTGAACAACTACAATTTTTGCACCCAATTCCTTTGCCCTTGCAGCTATTCCATCAATTGATTCGCAAGGGGCATGGGTTACTTCGGCACCTAAAACGACAGTAATGTCCCAGTTGGAATTGATGTCATCAATTGCATCCTGAATGGCAGGAATTGTATCAACATTTGACCAATCAACATGGTCTGTAATCGCTATTGCTTCATGATTTAATTTTAAAGCTCTTCTTGCAAGTTCGGAAGGCAGTAATTCGCCGTCACTAAATAAACTGTGCATATGTAAATCTATTCTTTTGTTCAAAATATGACCTCTTAATCTTAAATATAATATTTTATATAATACGTTTAATATATACTTATATAACTTAAATTATTTTGAGGTATAAAAATGAAGGCAAAAGCTGTAAAAATGGCAGATGGTGTTTACTGGGTAGGTGTTATTCACTGGAACAGTAGAACTTTCCACGGATATGGAATTCCTGGAACCACATACAATGCGTATTTGGTATTCGGTGAAGAAAAGACTGTATTGATCGATAATGTTTACAAAGGAATGTTTGAACAATTCGATGCAAGAGTAAAGGACGCTTTTGAACAGGAAGGCAAAGAATTTAAAATTGATGTATTTGTTCAAAACCACTCTGAAATGGACCACTCAACTTTCTTAAGACAAACAATTGCAGAATACAATCCGGATGCAGAAATATATGCATCACAAAACTGTATTAACTTTTTGGAAGCACAATATCACAATTTTGGTGATTTAGAAATTAATGCTGTAGCCACAGGTGATGAAATCGATATTGGTGGAAGAACCTTAAAATTCGTCTCAGCTCCAATGCTTCACTGGCCGGACAGCATGTTTACATTTTTGGCTGAAGAAGGAATATTATTCTCAAACGATGCATTCGGACAGCATGTATGCCACTCCAAAAGATTTGACAAAGACTACTCATTGGATTACTTATTAAAAGAAGCACAAAAATATTATGCTAACCTTGTAACCTTAGGCTCTCCAATGCTTAGAATGAAATTACAGGAAATCACTGACAATGGTCTTTTAGAACAAATCAAAATGATTGCACCTTGTCACGGTCAAATCTGGACTAATCCTGCACCAATCGTTGAAAAATACACAGAATGGGGATCAGGTGTATGCAAAGATAAAATCACTGTAATCTATGATACAATGCACCATTCAACTGAAAAACTCGCTTTCCAAATTGCTGAAGGTATCATGAGCGAAGGCGTTGAAGTAGAAATGTACTTCATGCAGGAAGATGGTCCTGATGATGTAATTACAGACATTCTTGACTCCAAAGCTATTGCTCTGGGTGCCCCTACAATGATGAACAAGCCGTTCCCAAGAATCGGTAATATGATGTACTGGTTGGACTGTGTAAACTTCAAAGGAACCGGTAGCGAGAAAAGTGCTTTAATCTTTTCATCCAAAGGATGGGGAGGAGGAGCTATCGCAAAACTCCAAAGAGATCTGGAAGAAGCAGGATTTAATGTAACTGACACATTGGACGTTTTGTTTGTACCTGATGAAGATGTTTTAGCAGAAGCATTCGAAAAAGGTGCAGAACTTGCTCGTTCCATTAAAGAATAGTTTTTAACTATTCTCTTTTTTTTATTTTATCTTTTTTTAATAATACTTTTTCAAGTTTTTTTTTTATCTATGTCATTTATTCTTTATTCAATGTGATTGTTTGGTGTTGCAATATATATGATGTTGATTATATTGGCCATGTTTAACCCATGTAATGTTTTTTGAATTTAGATTATTGAGATAATTGTTGTTATTAACAACATTTAAATATCATCTTCATCAATATAATTACAAGAGGTTATATCATGTCAAGTTTAGTAATTTATTTTTCAAGAAGCGGAGAGAACTATTTCGGTGGTGAGCTGAAAAACATTGAAAAGGGAAACACTGAAGTGGTTGCCGAATACATCAAGGAATTGGACGGTGCTGACTTGTTTAAGGTTGAACCTGCAAATGAATATCCTGCAGACTATATGAAATGTATTGATGTTGCCAAAAAGGAACAGCAAGCTGATGCAAGACCTGAAATCAAAGAGACATTAACAGATATTTCAGGTTATGATACAATTTACATTGGATTTCCGAACTGGTGGGGAACACTTCCTATGCCTATGTTTACACAGTTGGAAGAGCTTGATTTTGCCGGAAAAATCGTTAAGCCGTTTGTCACTCATGAAGGGTCAGGTTTCGGTTCCAGCCTAAAGGATATTGCAAAATTGTGTGGGGGCGCTGAAATTAAAAACGGTCTTTCTATTCCTGGTGCAAACGTCTATGATGTAAAAGATACTGTTGCATCCTGGATTGAGGAATAACTTTCCTTTTTTTCATTTTTTCTTAATTATTCCAAATTTTTTTGTTGTTCACATTTTATATGGTTTTTTATACTGTTTTAATTATAATTTAAGGATATATGTATTTTATAAGTTTCAATTTTTATTTTTGTTTTGTAAATTTTTTTTATATATCTGTTAGAATTATGATTTTTGTATACATTTTTTTTAAAATAAGGATATTAATTTTTAAATTTAATTTCATTTAATTTCATGTAATTTTTTTTATTAAAGTTTATTATTTAT
>NZ_JAXJXF010000016.1:0-2626 GCF_036307625.1 Methanobrevibacter sp. | reverse complement strand
TCATTATCGCATCAACAGGATCACCGAAAATAATCAATGTCGGCAATGGTGGTTTCATCACAACTAACAGCAATGAGATTTTTTCAAAAACATCAGTGCCTCAAAAGTTAAGCAAAACATCAAATATAATATGCAGTGGTATAGATAGTGAACTTGAAAATGTGGATGAAAAATTAGAACTTACATTTAATGCAACAGAGCACCTAAAAAACAATATAGAAAATACATTGCATGCAAATAAAAGAGGCGTTAATGTAATTATTCCCAACAGCAATGCAAAAGAAATAAGTTGGAAACTGAAAAGGGCATTGCCTATTGATAAAAGCGGATTCATTACAACCTGCCCAAATTATAATAGGGTAAAGCAAAAAGCAATTGCAATTGAAATAAAAAATCTGTCATATGAATGTCTTGAAAAAGAATACTTGGATAAAATCATCAACGAAATCAATAGTTTACAGTAAGCTTAGTAATTCTGTCGATTATAATATTTTCCAGAGACATTGTTCTGAGTTCCTCATCTGAAATGGAGTATACTTTTTGTAATCTTTTTTTATCTGCAGTAAAAACTTCATCGTCTTGGGAAAAGACAGAACTTAACTCTTCAGTATAATCGCAATTAATAAAAATAACACATAGATTGATATTTCCTTCTTTAAGACCCAAAATATCAAATGCCTTTGATATTTGTCGTTGGGCAGAGCATCTCAAAACAATTTCAACACTAATATCATTCGCCAAATTTTCATCCCTGCTAAAAGCAAGAAATGCCTGATTAACACCATGGATTATATGATTTTTTGAAACTATCGAATCCGCATTTAGAAGTTGAATTATTTCGCCATCCTTTTTAAGATTATTCATTTGCTTTAAAGTTTCATCAATTGAATCAATAGTAGCCCTAAAACCCACAATATTTAAATTATCCATATACATTAAACTAATCTCCAAGTAATCTGTTAACTCCTGCAATATATGCCTTAACACTTGCATTGATAATATCAGCTTCAGTACCTCTTGCTGATACAACCTTATCACCCTTTTGAAGTTTAATAATCACATCAATAAATGCATCAGTACCGCCCGTAATGGAATCTACGTGATATTCAATCAAATCAATGTCTTTGAAAATATCTAAAGATTTAATTGCATTGATTGCAGCATCAACAGGACCCAAACCAACACCTGCATTAAGAATTTCATCTCCATCAATGGTGATTTTAACGGATGCTGTAGGCATTACCTTATTGCCAGATACAATGGTAACTTCATCAAGCTTGATTCTATTCTCATGATTGATCTCCAAAACATTATCAGCAATTACCTGTAAATCAACATCTGTAACGGTTTTACCCTTATCCGCCAATTCCTTAATATCTTCGCATATCTGTTTAAGTTGGTCATCATTGACATTCAAACCTATTTCCTTTAGTCTATTATTCAAACCATGAGTTCCCATATGTTTTCCTATAATGAACTTTCTTGTCCTTCCGACAAGTTCTGGAGTCATCGGTTCATAAGTAGCGGAATTTTTTATGATTCCATCGGAATGAATTCCAGATTCATGAGCAAATGCATTTTCTCCAACAATTGCCTTATTAGGTTGAATATAAACACCCGTTAATCTGGCGACCAGTTTTGAAGTATCATAAATTTCATTAATTTTAATGTTTGTTGAAAATTCAGGGAAAAGTCTATCAATACTGACAACGCATTCCTCAAAGGAGGTATTTCCAGCCCTTTCACCTATACCGTTAATCGTAGTATGGATTTCTGTAGCACCTCCTTTGATAGCCGCCAAAGTATTTGCAACAGCCAATCCAAAATCATTATGGCAGTGGCATGCAACAGGAACATTAAAATCATTAAAATAATCAAATAATTCAAAAGAAGAATCAGGTGTTAAAATTCCAACAGTATCACAAACACAGATTCTATCAACACCATGTTCAATTGCATCACTATAAACTGATTTCAAAAAATTTTTATCGCTTCTTGAAGCATCTTCAGCAGATAACTCAACAGACAATCCATGATCTTTACAGTAATCAATAGCATTATTGGATAAATCAATAAGTTCTTCACGGGTCATGTTTAATTTATCTTTAATATGCAAGTCTGAAGTGGGAACAACCAAATTAACAGCATCAACATCACAGTCAACACAATAATCAATATCCCCTTTTAAAGGTCTTGAAAAACTTAGGATTTCTGCATTAAACCCTTGTTTAGTAATTTCTTTAATAGAATTCCTTTCACCATCAGATGTTATGGCAGAACCTGCTTCAATAAAGTCTATGCCAATTTCATCCAATTTAACAGCAATTCTAAATTTTTCATTAGAAGTTAAAGAAACACCTGGAGTCTGTTCACCATCACGTAATGTAGTATCCAATATATTAATATTCAAAAAATCACCTACTGATGCAATATATGGCATTAAATCAGTAAAATAATATAAAAAAAAACAGTTAAGAAAAGTAGTAATTAATAATTGTAATAGAGAAAGCTTGCAGCGAAATGAAATTCCCATAGAAAACCATAGTACACAAACAAAACACAAAAGGACTTCACTACTGGGATCGAAACGAGACCAGGTATAACCCCCATGCTATGACCGCAATAC
>NZ_JAXJXF010000015.1:0-21379 GCF_036307625.1 Methanobrevibacter sp. | reverse complement strand
TTGGGTCTAGGATGACTGTTCCGTTGATTGCGGTTTGTTGTGTGGTTTGGATTGTTGTTCCGTTTGCATCGGTTATTGTGATTGTGATGTTTCCGGTTGCGTTTTCATTGACAAATGCTCCGATATCCATCATTCCAGTTTCTGAAACCAATGAATCGATTCTAAGTTCGGTTATGCTTTTTTCAACGTTCAATGTGTCATTTTTAACTGCCTTGAAATAGTCTCTGTCACCATCATAGTAGGCCTGTATGGTGTAGTTTCCCTTTTCAAGAATGTAGTTTTCCAAAATCGCTGTTCCGTTTACTATCTCAATTATTTTTTTAGTATCATTGAATGCTAGGGTAATATTTCCGGTTGCATTCCTGTTCAATGTAATGTTTACCTGAATGTTTCCCATATCATTTATGATTTTTGAAACTATTTCCAGATCTGGGCTGTTTCTAGTAATCATTAAAAGTTTATTTATGGTTTTTGAAGTCAGGTTTGCATCTCCGGTGTATGTTGCGGTCACTATATATTTTCCGCTTGCATTGATGGCATATCCACTAAAAGATGCTGATCCGTTTTCAATCGCTACAGTTTGGTTATAAATTTCCTTTTCGGTATAATTTATTGAAAATGTAATGTTTCCTTTTACGCTTTCATTGACGGTCACGTTTCCGGTTAGGGTTCCGTAATCATCAATGTTGCTTTTAAGATCCATAGTATATTGTTCGTCGTTAGTTTCGGACGTACTTTCATTTGAAATTGTATTTTCGTTAGTTACTTTTTGAATGCCGTCGATTTCATCTGTTTGAGTTAGTGTGTCTGCGGTTTGATTTGCATCACTTGCCGCTACGCATGAAACTGACAACACTAAAACAAATGCTATTAGTAAGCAGTAAATTTTTCTTGACATACTCTCCTCCATTTAAATGTTTAATCATTGAAAATTTTGATTTTTATAATATATTAAATATTTCCTTTTTTATTGTAAAAAATGGCTTGGGATAAATTTTGTTGTATTTGCAGTTAATTTGACTTGAGACGTTTGGGTGTAATCTGAAAAATTAATTTAAGATAGGGGGTTGTTTTCTATCTTTTAACGGTGTTTTTTATAGTCATCGTCAATATAATGCAGTAAAATAGATTATATATTAAAAAAAGGATAGGGATTGCTCCCTATCTGATTGTTATTGAACTTTTTGCCTGAACATAGTAGTTTGCATTTGCTGAGGTGATAGTGACCTTATGCTTTCCGTATTTCAGGATTTTGGTGTTGAATTTGGCAATTCCTTTAGTGTTTGTCTTGATTTTATATGTTTTCTTGTCGATTTTAACTTTTAAAACAAGATTTTTGGAGGCCTTTTTGGTTGCCTTGTTTTTGACACTGATTTTAAAGTATTTGGATTTCTTGTATTTTGCAGTTAGCTTTGGTGCCTTTACAATTGTTTTAGCTTTACTCACTTTTACGGTTGTTGTTGTCTTTGGAATCTTACACAATCCAAACTCAGAAGTGATTTCAACCTTATGGCTTCCTACACTCAAAAAAGACGGTGAAAATCTTGCCACTCCATTTTTATCTGTTGTGGCTTCATAGTTTTTGTATTTTTTGCCTGTGTATACTTTTAATGTAAGTTTTGATGATTTGACTGGTTGCTTTGTTAGTTTGTTGATTACTTTAACCTGCAATTTGGCTCCTGACAAATATGTTGTAGTTAACTTTTTGGCAGTGACCTTTGCTATTTCGATTGGATTTAATTCATTGTCTAGGTTGGCGCTTCTTGTGTATGTCTTTGAGTTGACTGTGATTTTTGCGATGTTGTAGTATTTCTCACCTTCCATGGTTTTGGCACAAACACTTGTGATGATGATGTTTGCTTTTGAGTTATTTTTAAAAGTTGTGCCGGTTACTGTAACGACAGACCCTTGCGCTTTAATGGATCCTGCATATTCTGCCCAGTTGTTTTCAAATCTTGAATTGGAAATTTTAATTGTATTTCCACTGTCTGAATTTTTGCTGATTATTGCACCGTGGTTTGCATCAAATAATGTGTTTTTGATGACTAGATTGTTGTCGGTGATTATTCCTCCGGCAGTATTTGATTTGACAAGACAGTTTTCAAATATTGCAGTGTTTGCCTGTGGAATTTCATAGGATTCTCCACGTGGGGTGGCTGATTTAAATGCATATTTGTTTTCTGTAAAGTTTGTATTGCTTATCTTTGAGTTGGTCAGTGTGTATATTGCGTAATTTGTGTTTCTTGTGAAATTGCACACATCGACAGTTAAATCTCCATACATTTCCTCTATAAGAATTCCATTTTTGTTTTTGTCGAATTTGGAATTGCATACCTTAAGGTCAAATCCGGAAACAGAAGTGACTAGTACATTCCGGTTTGAGGTGAACTCGCAGTTTTTAACGATTGTCTTTAATTCAACAAGCATAACTTTTTCTGCAGGATTGTTGATGAACTTTGAATGTTCTATTTCCAAATCTGAATCTGCATAGATTACATTTTTTGCATTGTTGTTTTCAAAGACACAATCACTTATATTCAGCTTTCCAGTTGATTTGATGATTGAATCAACACCACTGTTATCTTTAATGGTACAATTGATTAATGTCAAACTACCTGTTGAAATGATTCCTCCATTGATTGAGTTAATGATTGTCAAATCTTTTAAAACAAGACCTTTTGTGCTTGATAATATTGGTGAAGTCTTGTTCCCATCAAGGACTGCATTATTTTCTCCCCTGATAGTTATTGCCTTTTTGATTTTGATTTCATTTCCTTCGCTCACATATGTTTCATTGATTATGATTTCATCATTTTCACTTGCATCTTCAATAATCTTGCTGATGTCTGTAAATGTCTTTTTGCTGATGTCATCTGCTGAGGTGATATTTTCATTCGCACTTACTGCACTTATTGTGATTGCTAAAGTCAGGATAATTAAGGAAAATGCAAATAATTTTTTACTTGACATGTTTAAGTTTTTGTTGCAGGTATTATAAATTTGATTGGATTTTAGTTGTTTTTAAATAGAATATTTTCAATATATATTATCATGTTATATGAAAAGAGGGAATTATTGGGAAAATTATTTTTCGGCATTTCGATTTTGATTCTTATCTACATGTTTGTCAGTCCTCTGACACACACCATTTTGCACATTGATGAGTACTGGACATATTCGCTGGTGAACCTGCCTTTCATGCAGGGGATGACCGTTGCAGTTCATGATGTGCATCCGATACTTTATTACTTGATACTGTATCTCTTCAAGCCGATTGCAGGCTCAGACAATTTTTATTTTTTTAAGGTGCTGTCAATAGTTCCGTATCTGTTGTTGCTTGTAGTTTCTGCAACCAAAATCAAGGATGACCATGGCTGGCTTACTGCAGGACTTTTCACATTCTCCTTGGGAGTCATGAGTGACTTTTTCATCGAGTTTTTGACAATGAGGATGTATTCCTGGGGATTGTTTTTCCTTGTAATGGCATTCATATACTATGGCGATGTCCTTGCCAATTGGGATAGAAGATCATGGATTCTTCTGACCTTCTTTTCACTTTGCTGTGCATATACTCAGTATTTCTTTGCAATTCCCTGCGGATTGATGTATCTATTATTGCTTGTTGAAATATTAAGAAACAACAGGGATAAGATAAAGCAGTTTGGAAAATCAGTATTGGCTTTGATTCTATTATATGCTCCATGGACAGTTGTGCTGGTTCACCAGATTCAGGGGCAAAGCGACGAATTTCACCAGGCAATAAACTGGAGCACAATTCCGAATTATTTCACATATTTTGCCATCAAAAGCGACAGCTTTGCGGTTGAAATGATTATTTTGAAATTGCTTGCAGTGGCGCTTTTAGTTCTTGTGCTCTTTGTGGCTTATAAAAACAGGGACAAATTTGCGCTTTCAGGTGTATTTGTAATGTATGGAACAATTTTCATAGGGTTTTTCGCCCTCTTTTTGGCCATAAATACAATGAGAATCAGATATCTGGTACCGGTACTTGGAGTGTTTTGGCTTGCAGCTTCAGTTTCCATTGGAAAAATCAAAAACAACAGGATTCTGGCAATTGCGCTCATTGCAGTATTTGTTTTGGCCGGTGCAAGCATTGCGATAAATCATGATGATGTTAATGAGAGGATTGCATTCAACGACAAGAAGGCCAGCTTTTTGGAAAGCATTGACAATAACAAAAGTGTTGTTGTCTACAATACCGATTATGGATACAAGGTTCTTCACAATGACCTGAACAACACTTCAAAGCAGTACACACTGTCCGGAACGTATTTCTATGATAATGATGTAGAGGTTTCAAAAAATTTGACTGATATATTGCATAAGCACCCGGACAAGGATGTTTACCTTGTAAACTGGAGAGCCAAGCAGATTAACAAGGAGTATGAGAAAAACTATAATCTGACTCCAAAGTATGATGCAGGCCACTACAAGTTCTACCTGGTCAGGCACTAGATGTGGATTTTATCCATATCTTTTCTTTTTTTGTGAAATTATTTATATAAACACGGATAAATAATTTAACATGGATTTGTTAAGTATTGTTGTTCCTTGCTATAATGAAGAGGAATCTGTGAAATTGTTTTTAAGTGAAATTCAAAGTATTTTATCTGATTATAATTTTGAGGTAATTTTTGTAAACGACGGCTCATCTGATGATACTTTAAAGGTCATCAAGGATTTGGCCGATTCAAATTCCAATGTCAAGTACCTCTCTTTTTC
Source organism: Methanobrevibacter sp. (assembly GCF_036307625.1). Lineage (GTDB taxonomy): Archaea > Methanobacteriota > Methanobacteria > Methanobacteriales > Methanobacteriaceae > Methanocatella. The sequence goes on along the minus strand of NZ_JAXJXF010000015.1, from coordinate 16,636 downwards.
AAGAAACTTCGGCAAGGAATCTGCAATATATGCCGGCTTGAGCAATGCAAACGGCGATCTGGTATGCCTTATGGATGCGGATTTGCAGCATCCTCCCCGACTGATTCCTGAAATGATTGAATCGATATGTGCCGGTGAGGCGGATGTTGTTGCAGCAAGAAGAACCTCCAGAAAGGGGGAATCAATGCTCAAGTCAATCTTTTCCCGCATGTTCTACAAGGTATTCAATAGGGTTTCCCAGATAACTCTGGTTGAGGGGGCAACAGACTTTCGGGTGATGAAAAAGGTTGTTGTCGATGCTGTATTGGAGCTTCCCGAGTACAACCGTTTTTCAAAGGGTCTCTTTCAGTGGGTCGGATTTGAAACCAAATGGATTCCTTATGAAAATGTCGAAAGGGTTGCAGGAGAGTCAGCCTGGTCATTCAGGCAGCTTATGAAATATTCAATAGAGGGAGTAGTGGCATTTACGACAATTCCCCTTACAATAGTCATATTTTTGGGTACAATACTTTCAGTTGTGGCATTGCTTTATATGATTTTTATCATTATTAAATACCTGATTTATTCAGATCCCGTTCAGGGTTTTGCAACAACAATGTCAGCGATTCTTCTTTTGGGAGGAATTCAGTTGCTTTCAATAGGGGTATTGGGAAAATACCTCGAAAAGACATATACTGAAGCTAAATGTCGTCCGATTTACATTGTCCGTGAATCAAACCTCGATGAAGAGTGATATCATGAAGCTGGATAGGGAACTCGTTTTGTATGTGGTGTTTGGAACATTTACATTTCTTGTCAATGTGGTAACATATTTCCTTTTCCAAAGCGTTATGGGCATCAACTATTTGGTTTCAAACGTTTTGGCATGGTTCTTTTCTGTTCTTTTTGCCTACATTACCAACAGGACATGGGTATTTGAAAGCAAAAGCCCTGAGATTTTAAAGGAAATGTCTCTCTTTTTCGGTGGAAGGATATTTTCAGGAGTTGTGGACACAGCCCTTATGTATCTTTTCATCGACGTGCTGGTGCTTGGAAACACATTTTCAAAAATAGTCGTTCAGATAATCGTGATTGTTCTCAATTACGTATTCTCAAAGCTCATCGTTTTTAAGGACTGAATCTGCAAATTCGCTGTATGTTATGAACTTGTGGTTCTTTTTAAATGCTTTTATCAGATTATCCAGTCTTTTTGCCATATTTTTTCCGCTGTTTTTTCTTATTACATATGAAATCTTGAATTCCGGATGGTCGTTGAGCTCATAGAACTCCCACGGGTGGAAGTATGTTGTGAAGTATCCGTCATGGTTGAGAACACCTCGCACAAATCTGTGATACATTCCTTCGGGAATGTGATGCAGGGCCAGCCAGAAAAGCGGAAATCTCATGTGTGGTGTGACTGATGCAGGAATTTGAAGAATTCCATCCTTTAAAAAATAGGTTCTTGGGGTTTTAAGGTTCATGTATCTTCCGGGAATGAACGCAGGGTTTAGTGAGGAGTTGTAGACATATCCTGCCTTTTTTATTTCCGAATCTTTCACCGGAAACATCCTGGGCTGCCTGTAGCCTGCTACATTTCTTGAGGTTAAATCTTCAATGACCTCTTTTGACACTTTAAAGTCAGTTTCTTTTGGTTCGAAGTGGTCAACACCGTGGCATGCAACCTCATGGCCTTCATCCATTATTCTCTGCATTGTTTCAGGTGCGTTTTTTGCAAAATTGGCTGTGCAGAACATGGTTGCCCTTACATCATTTGCCTTTAGAATGTCCAAAATGATGTTTGTTCCTTCAACAGATACCTTCATTCCCTCTTCAAGGGTGTATTCGACGCCGTTTTCCCTAGGCACATCAAACTCTTCAATGTCAAAGCTCAATAGAATCATAATCTCACTATGTTATATGTTTTTGATTGCTAATAAAACATGTTGTTTAAAAAAAGTAAGTTATAGGGCTTTTAAACCCTATTTGATGTATCCGTAAGTCTTGTTGGTTGGCTTTACCTTTGAAATTGTAGCCCCTGTCCATGTGTCAATCTGTTCGGTAGGTGTGTAAATAACAGGCTTGTTCCAGCTTATGATGTAGATGTTCTGGCCCTTATGATCTCCGATTACCTTGTCGGTTTCCTCCTTGTTGAACGTTTTGAAATTATAGAACTTGCCTAAATGAGTCAGGTTTTCACCGAAGATGTTATTGATGTTCTGGAAATATGTGTCTGTCTTGTTGGCATAACTTAAAAAGTACATTATCAGGTTCTCGTTATTGACAATTAGTACGGAATTCGGGTCTTCTGTGATGTTGTCCAGAATCTCCTTTTGGTGGAATCCGCTTTTATACAGGATGTCGTTTGTTGTAAATGTTGTTGTGACTCCGATAACAAGAAGCACTGCTATGAGTGCGGCTGAAATCATAAACAGCTTTTTGGTTTTAATCTTGCCGATGATTATTGAAAGTGAAAGCCACATTACTGCTGTTGCAGGAAGCAGGTATCTAGGCATCAGTATAGGCCTGAACTTGAGTGAAAGGGCAATAGGCAGTATGACTGTTGCAAGATAGACAAAAATTCCACTTAAAACGAGGAAGCGTTCCTTTCCTCCAACGCCTTTGGAATCTTTTTTGTAAATATACAGAATCAGTATTACAACTGCAATTGCAATCAGGCTGTATGTAAAATCATTTGTATATGCAAAGTAGCTCAATGTCTTTGGAAATGTTTCCAGGTTGAGCTGACGAATCCAGTAGGCCGCCTTAACTTTTGTCATTTGCACCATGAGTATCTGTATCCATGGGAGGTAAAGTATTACCGCTCCAACAGCTGATATTGGCCAAATTTTAAGTTCTTTTCTTTCATATTTGATTATATAAACCAGAAGTACAAGATAGATACATGCAGCGCTTATTGCAGCAAAGTAGTGTGTGTATGCGCTCAGCGCTGAAAATACAGTCAATATAATCCATGCTTTTTTGTCGTTTGTTTTGATAATTTCTAGAAATGCGATAAATGCGATAAGTAAAAATAGGATTGCCCAGCTGTACATCCTTGCAATCAGAAAGTGTGCGAAAAATTCAGTCATGACTGCCATTGAAAATGCAAAAAGTCCTGCACTCAAAAGGCCATAGTCCTTTCTGATTTTGGTTGCTGAAATGACTAGAATGAGGATGTATGGTATGATTGAAAGAATCCTTAAACTGTGGAGTTCATCCATTCCTATTGCAGTACCGATATTTACTGCAATCTTTCCCAAAAGGTAGTACAGTGGCGGATGCACATCCCAGCTGGTTATGTGTATGATGTCTTGTACAGGAAGGGATAGGACACTTATTGTAAAGTACTCATCAACGTGCATTATATAATTGTTGAGAGGTGTCAGGAACATGTATCCTAACATTATCACGCTCAATGCGAAAAAAATCATTCCAATAAAATCTCTTTTGCTTGTAATCTCCATATTTATAATATTGTGCATATGTAATATTAATAGTTATTATTTTTTGAACAGATTTGAGGTATTCCTAAGTGATTTTGTGGAATTTGATATCCTTATTGGACTTGTGTTTCAATTCACTGTTTTGTTTTTTTACTGTCAGTTATAGAGTTACTGTCAATAACTGGGCCAATATGATGTTCATATATGTTCATATCGACTTTCCAATAGGTGGGCAAATTATAAAATTAGGGCTTTGCAGGTGGTGATTAAAAAAATTAGCGGTAGGGTTTTAAACCCTACTCCTCATAATATGTTTCTTCTTCTGGAATGGTGGTTGTATTGGTTGACTTTACCTTTGAAAATACGATGCCTGCCTGAGTATCAAGCTTTTCGGTTGATGTGTTAAGTACAGGATCGCCCCAGCTTATGATGTAGATGTTCTTTTGGGTATTGTTTGCAATCACCTTGTCGATGTCATTGCCGTTGAACGTATTGAAGTCATATAGTTTATGGAGCCGGTCCATGTTTTCACCGAATACGTGGTCGACATTAATGAAGTATATATTTGAGTGGTCTGCATAGTCCAAAAAGTACATTATTATATTCTGACTAGGTATGATGAGCATGGAATTTGGATTGTTTGTGATGTTGTCCAGAATCTGCTTTTGCTGGACTCCGTTTTTATACATTTCATCGTTTGTTGCAAATGTTGTTGCGATTCCGACAATCAGAAGCACTGCTATCAGTGCAGCTGAAATCATGAACATCTTTCTGTTTTTAATCCTGCCCAGAACGATTGAAATTGCAAGCCACATTACCGCTGTTGCAGGAAGCAGGTATTTCAACATAAATACTGACTTGAAGACGACTGAAATGATAATGGACAGTAGGATTGTTCCAAAATAGACTCCAGCACCACTTAAAGCGAGGAAGCGTTCCTTTTCATCACTGCCTTTGGAATCTTTTATGTATATGTATAAAAACGCTATAAGAACTACGGTTGCAATCAGACCTATTATCACGTCATTTGCATATGCAATGTATCCCAGTGCATTGATGAATGTGTTGAGGTTAATCTGTGCAATCCCGGAGATTGCGTGAGCCTGTGACATTTGATTTATGAGTGGCAGTGTCCATGGAATGAAAAGTATCAATGCTGCGCCAATTGACATTGCCCATCTCTCAAGTTCGTCCTTTTCAAATTTCATTATGTAAGCCAGGAGTATCAGATAGATGCATGCAGCGCTTATTGCCGCAAAGTAGTGTGTGTATATGCACAGTATTGAAAATACTGTCAGTATAATCCAGGCTTTTTTGTCGTTTGTTTTGATAATTTCTGTAAATGATATGAATACGATAAGTAAGAATAGGACTGCCCAGCTGTACATGCTTGCAATCAGAAAGTGTGCGAAAAACTCGCTCATGACTGCTAGTGAAAATGTGAACAGTCCTGCGCTGAGAAAACCATATTCCTTTCTGATTTTGGTTGTTGATATTACAAGAATTATGATATATGGTATGATTGAAAGGAGTCTTAGGCTGTGGAGCGAATCCATTCCGATTGCTGCGCCTAGGGTTACTGCAACCTTTCCTAAAATGTAGTACAGTGGCGGATGCACATACCAGCTGGCTACGTTCACGATGTCTCCTAATGGAAGGGTTGTAATACTCATTGTGAAGTACTCATCTATGTGCATTATGTAATGGTTGAGGGGTGTTATAAACATGTACCCCAGCATTATCACGCTCAATGCGAGAAAAATTATTCCGATAATATCTTTTTTGCTAGTAATTTCCATATTGATATTTTTGGTGTATTTGTTATTAAATATTGTTGGTTATTGACATGATTAATGTTACTATGTTATCGCAGAGTAGTTTTGTTCATACATTTTGTATATCTTGATGGCTTTGGGGTCTTCGAATTGTGGAATTTAATATTTCGTTGAATTTATGTTTCAATTTCCTGTTTTTATTAAATTGGTGATTTTGCATCTTCAAATGTTTTTCATAAGAAAATCTACAAATTCATTTTAAATTGCGAAGTTGTGGTCTTTATTTTTATTTAAAAAAGTTATTGGAAGTTTAATCTCCCTTCATGTCATTTTAAAAGTTTTTAATAGGATTTAGTAAGTTTTGTGTGGTATGTTATTTTTTTTCCATTTCAATTTCTTTTAAAATTTCATCTATCAAATCAGATGAGGTTGACTCTGGTTTTTGAGTTTTTTGCACCTGTTTCTTTTCGGGTACATTGGTCTCGTCAGTTATATCGGTCTTGTCAGTTACTTCGGTCTCGTTTAAAATTTCATTTATGTCATCTAAAGTTAAATTATCAATTTCTGTTTCTAAACTTGTATAATAATCTTCTTTAAATTGATTTTCATTTGTTTCGTTGATTGTAGGAATCTCGATTCTTTCTTCTTTAGCTATTGTTGGAGTTGTATTGTTAACGTTATTGGTTTTTAAATCAACTTTAAATAAGACACTTGTAAAGATGATCAGTATAAAATAAAAGACTAATAAATTATAATATGCGTTATTTTGCCCAGTTAATGTGGTTACTATTAAACTTAAAAACGGAGGCATATAAATAAAGAATATTTCTTCTGAAGGCATTATAAAATTTATTAAAGCAAGTAAAATTACTGAAACAATTAGATATAATATTGGGTTGTTAAACAAGCCATCCAAAATGAAATTTCCCTTAAATAAATCAACAATGGAATAGACAAGGTTATATTTATTATTTCCACCACTTGTAATGCTTTCATAATCTTCTTTTGGTTCGCCGTTTATTTTTGAGAAAAATTGACTTTGAGCATTATTGATATCAATTTTTTCCTCAAAAGCATCATTTGTATGAATATTTAAAGTATCTTTTTGAACATCATATACGAAATTTAAGGATGCAATCAGAAATATGCAAAGTATTGCTAATCCAACAAACATGACTGTTGTGTTTTCTGCATTGCCTTTTTTAATTATATAGTAGGTAATTGCAATTAATATGGGTACTGCAATAAGAATTCCATAATTATTTAATCCACTCATGATTCCAAGTGTCAATGCCATTAAAATGATTAACTTTTTGCCAACTTGACCATTTTTATCAACCATTATTTTAATTAAAAAGCATAACAACATTATCGAATAACTAAATAATACATTACTGGATAATGTAATTGAATAGATGGCATTTATTGGAATCAAACAGACAATTAATGTTACAATAAATTGCACAATAAATGCATTACTATTTTTTGAATAATCATCACGATGATATTTGCATATTCCCATCCATATTGATGAAAAAATCAATATTTGAAATAGTCCAATGTAAAATGGGGACTTGAAAATTTTAAGGCATAACATCTCTAGGAATGTATGGAATATTGGGTGGGCAGTTGTAAACTTGCCGGTAGCGATTTGATGAAGCTGACTAAATGAATCAACTGTTAAAACGCCGGGGTTATATGCAAAAAGGTATAACACGAATATTAAAACTGGTAAGACAAATATTATTAAGTCCCTATAATTTATTTTGGGTAAACCATTTGATTGTGATGAGTTAAAATTCATAAGTAATCATTTGTTTTTTTAAGTATATAATTATTCATTGTTGTTAAAATCTGGTCTAATAATCTTAAATCATAATGAAAAAATATGTTAAACACTCCAGTCGGTTAGGTGGAGTGCACTAATTTTGAAAATTGACTATTCTCTACTCTTCCAACAGGTTTTAGTGAATATCCTGAGGGTAATTTCATTTTATGACCGTCATCATGATATACAATATAAATGGTTTTATTTTTGTAGTGATTGATGTCAGTAGGTATTGTGAATTTAGAGTCTTTATTGTCGTATATTCTGGCCCAATCTCTTGCACCTTCACGTTTATCAATCGAATAGTCTTCATAAACAATTGCATTTTTCAATTCATTATAAAAATGAACCAGTTTTACTTTACTGCAGATTACAACAACGGAGTCATTGTTGTTGATGCTATCAAGGAATGCTTGATCTAAGATGTATAAAAGCGCTATAAGAACTACGGTTGCAATCAGTTTATTATCACGTCATTTCATATGCAATGTATCCAGTGCATTGATTAATGTGTTGAGGTTGATTTGTGCAATCCCTGAGATTGCGTGAGCCTGTGACATTTGATTTATGAGTGGCAGTGTCTATAGAATGAAGAGTATCAATGCTGCGCCAATTGACATTGCCCATCTATCAGGTTCATCCTTTTCAAATTTTATTATATGGGTCAGGAGTATCAGATAGATGCATGCAGCACTTATAGCTGCAAAGTAATGTGTGTATATGCACAGTATTGAAATACTGTCAGTATAATCCAGACTTTTTTGTCGTTTTTGATAATTTCTGTAAAGGATATGAATATAATAAGTAAGAATAGGACTGCCCAGTTGTACATGCTTGCAATCAGGAAGTGTGCGAAAAACTCGCTCATGACTGCTAGTGAAAATGCGAACAGTCCTGCGTTGAGAAAACCATATTCCTTTTCTGATTTTGGTTGCTGATATTATAAGAATTATGATATGTGGTATGATTGAAAGGAGTCTTAGGCTGTGGAGTGAATCCATTCTGATTGCTGCACCTATGGTTACTGCAACCTTTCCTAATATGTAATACAGTGGCGGATGCACGTACGCGGGTTATATGAATGATATCTGATACTGGAGTGATAGGTCACTGATTGTAAAGTACTCATCAACGTGCATTATGTAATTGTTGAGAGGTGTCAGAAATATGTATCTCAACATTATTATGCTCAATGCGAAAAAAAACCATCTCAATAAAATCTCTTTTGCTTGTAATTTCTATAGTGTTATTTTTAGGGATATGTGTTATAAATAGTTATTATTTTTTTGAACAAATTAAAGATATTTTTAAGTAGTTTTTGTGGAATTTGATATCTTATTCAACTTGTGTTTCAATTTACAGTTCTTTTTGTTAGATTGGGACAAAAAAAATTTGATATTGTTGTTGATTTACTATTTTTGATTAAAAAAATTGGTGGTAGGGTTTTAAACCCTACTCTTCAGAATATTCCACCTCCGCTGGAGCAGAGGTAGTATTGGTTGGTTTTACCTTTGAAAATACGATTCCAACCTGTGTGTCCAGCTTTTCGGTTGTTGTGTTAAGCACAGGTTCGCCCCAGCTTATGATGTAGATGTTCTTTTTGCTGTTGTTTGCAATCAGCTTGTCTATGTCATTGCCGTTGAACGTATTGAAGTTCTGAAGCTTATGAAGCCTGTCCATATTTTCACCGAATACATGGCCTACATTCAGGAAGTATGTGTCTGACTGGCCAGCATAGTCAAAGAAATACATTATCATATTCTGGCTAGGTATGATAAGCATGGAATTCGGATCGTTTGTGATGTTGTCCAGAATCTCCTTTTGCTGAACTCCGTTTTTATACATTTCATCGTTTGTGGCAACTGTTGTTGCGATTCCCACAACCAGAAGTATCGCTATCAGTGCAGCTGAAATCATAAACATCCTTCTGTTTTTAATCTTGGCGAATATGATTGAAATTGCAAGCCACATTACCGCAGTTGCAGGAAGAAGGTATCTAACCATAAGTATAGGCTTGAAGACGACTGAAATGATAATGGACAGCAGAATTGTTCCAAGATAGACTCCCGCTCCGCTTAAAACGAGGAAGCGTTCCTTTTCATCAATGCCCTCTGAATCTTTTGTGTAGATGTATAAAAGCACTACAAGAATTATGGTTGCAACAAGACCTATTATAACGTCATTTGCATATGCATAATATCCTAAAGCGTTGATGAATACGTTGGAGTTGACCTGAGGAATCCAGTAGCTTCCGTGAACCTGGGTCAGCTGCCTTAGAAGTGACGGCATCCACGGAATGTATAGTACTGCTGCTGCAATGGCAGACATTACCCACATCCTAAGTTCGTCCTTTTCAAATTTCATTATGTAAGCCAGAAGTATCAGATAGATGCATGCAGCGCTTATTGCAGCAAAATAGTGTGTGTATGCGCACAGCGCTGAAAATACGCTCAGCATAATCCAGGCTTTCTTGTCGTTGTTTTTGATAATTTCTGTAAATGATATAAATGCGATAAGTGTAAAAAGAATTGCCCAGGCGTACATCCTTGCAATGAGAAAGTGTGCGAAAAACTCGCTCATGACTGCCAGTGCAAATGTGAACAGTCCCGCGCTTAGAAGGCCGTAGTCCTTTCTGATTTTGGTTGCTGAAATTGCCATAATGATGATGTATGGTATGACTGAAAGGATTCTCAGGCTGTGGATTGGTTCCATTCCGATTGCTCCACCAATTTTTACCGCAATTTTTCCCAAAATGTAGTAAAGTGGTGGGTGCACGTCCCAGCTGGTCACGTTTATGATATCCCATAAAGGAAGGGTGGTGAGGCTCATTGAGAAGTACTCGTCAATGTGCATTATGTAATGGTTGAGGGGTGTTAGAAACATGTACCCAAGCATTATTACGCTTAATGCGAAAAAAATCATTCCGAAAATATCTCTTTTGCTAGTGATTTCCATATTGATATTTTTGAGTTATCTTGTATTAAATTTTGTTGGTTATTAATATGATGAATACAAATAGTTTATTGGAGGGTAGTTTTTTTTCATACATTTTATTAACTGCCCTCTTTAAGATTATTTATTTTTTAACAAATTCAATAACTTTCTCAAAGGCTTTGTGAGTCTCCAGATTGTGGAATTTGATATTTCGTTGAATTTTTGTTCCAATTCGCTGTTTTTTGCTTTAAGGTTGGCGATTTCTGCATTCTTTTGGTTTTTTAGGTTTTCAATTTCTTGATTTTTGGCATCGATTTCATTTTGGTGTGTGTCTTTTAGGTTTTGTATTTCCTGATTTTTTGCTTCGATGGTCATTTCATGCTCTTTTAGGGTTGAATATAGTTTTGAGAGGTGGATTTCATCGCCAAAGCACATCAAATCATTGTCGCATGCCTGCTGGATTACTGTCAGTGTCTCTTCCATGCTCATGAAATGATGTTCGTTGAGTGGATTTATGATTATCTTGATTCTGTTTGAATTTTCAGCATCGGTCAGGCCATTCAACTGGCTAAAGAAGTGAGTGTAATGTTCTTTAATGTCAACCTCGCCGGCATCAAATATCATGATGGCATTTGGGATGTATTTTTCCCTTTTGATTAGATCCAGAATATTTAATCTGTAATCGAATCTGTATTTTATTTCTTCGTTTGTGAGGTCTGGAAATAGTATAGGCATTATGTAGCGAACATAATTGGCATTTTCAAGGGTTAGTTGTGGAACGTCTGCTAAAACCTTTGAATTTCTAACAAGTGTTCCCAGCTGTATTGAATTGAATCCTCCAAGAGAACTTCCATAAAAAAGAATGTTTTCATTTTTGATGTTAAGATATTCTGTAATCTTGACGATTATCTCTTTTATCTCTTCTAGATACCAGTTGTCCGGCTCTCCGATGCACCATCCACCAAGTATTGAATCGTTTAGATATCTTGTGGGGTCATTGTAAAATAGAGTTGATTCGCTGAATTTCCAGCTGTGTCTGTTGAATCTTGGCTTTTGCCTGAATGTTTCCAAATCTGGAGGGTTTAATGCTCCTGAACCTATGCATATCAGATTTTGGCTGTTTTCTTTTAAATTGAGTAGAAATTCATATTTGATGTTGCTTTTCCAAACGATAATTCCGAATTTTTCATTGATTGGAAACTCATTGAAACCGAGATGTTCAAAGTCACATTCGATGATTGTATCGACTAATTCATTCATATGTTTCAGTTTCCTCTTTTTATTTTTTTAAAGATTTTTTTAACATTGCTTTCATTGATTTGACTTTTTAAAACCCTATTCTCTTTATGCAATTTTTCTTTTGAACGGTATAATCGCATTTTATCTCTTTGAAGTATTTTAAGTTCATTCATAATGTCTGGGTCGATTTCATTGACTTTTATTTCATCTTTTCTGGAAGCAATATAAACTTCTTTCAACACATTTTCCCATTTTAAAAACAGAGTTTCGTTGTCAATTTGTTTTAATACATCTCTTTTAGCAATTTTACCCATTTCAATTGCTTTGTCAGGATTTTCAAATAAATGTAAAATTTTTTGAGCAAGGGCGTCTGTATCGTGCTGTTCAACTAGATATCCGTTTACATCATCTTTGATAAAATCGGAAGGTCCGTAGTTGATGTCATAACTTATAACTGGTGTCTTGTTAATCATTGACTCAAGAACAACCAGGCCCAATCCTTCAAAATTAGAAACAAATAGTGTAGCTAGTGATTTTGACATCTCCTCATTAACATTGTCAACATGGCCTTTAAAAATTACTTTATCTTCAAGATTTAACTCCTTAACAAGTTCTTTTAATCTTTTCTCTTCAATCAATTCATTGGGTGCAACAGCCCTGCCAAATATTTCCAAGCGAACATCACTTCTTTTTTGACAAACAATATTGAATGCTTTAATTGCATCTTCAATGTTCTTTTCATAACTTAAACGGGCGAAAATTGAAATTTTGGTATTATCTTTATGGTATTCCTTGTCTCCTTCATATTCTGACATGTTTAAAATATTTGGAATTGCCTTGATATTTTTGATATTGAATTCTTTAATGAGGTCATTCTTTAATTTTTCTGTTAAAACAACAATATAATCCAGGCTCTTCACATCATTTAGAATTGTAAAGTCGTCTCTAAGCGGGCTTCCATAATGGTGATTTTCACTATATGGGTTTGTATGGATGCTTGCAATTTTATATGCAAGTTCTGAATTGATATTGTTGAAGTTAGGAATGGCGCCTGAGTTCTCATTGATTAAAAATGCTTTTTCATTGCAGTTAAACAGCATTTCTGTTATGAAATAATTGTGCAATTCAAACATGTCTTTAAATTTTATTTTTAAGTTTGTAAATCTGTCGTTTAATGTATAAACTCCATATTTTTTTGTAAGATAGTTGAAATTGTCTTTTGTGTAATATTTCTCAAGTTTTACTTGTCCTTTATGGTTAAATATTTTCACACAGGTATAGTTATCAAATTCATGTCTGGATTTAACTAATTTGTCATTCAACACATAATAATTGGTTATTTTTGTTTTGTCATTATTTTCAATAGTTTCTAGTGTATATCCATTCGGTTCTATTCTTTTTGGAATTTTATTGTTTAAATCATTTTTAGTTGCATAATATTCAACAAGGTTAATTATTTCAATGTTTTTATCCAAATATCCATGTTCATGGAAGTATTGGGTTATATATTTGAAATTTTTGGATTCATTGACATTCAATAAGGTAACATTATAGCCATGCTGTTTCAGTATGTTGGCTCGATTGAATGTTGCTTTTGCAAGTCCTCCAATTTCGATATCCAATCCGTAAAACAGAAGAAAAATATCTTTATCTTTAATATTTCTTTCAACAATGCGTTCATCATAAAATATATCTAATTTTTCAGATATTTTTGAAGCATTTAAAAAGTCTTTTTCAGCTATCAATTCTAAAAATTCCTTCAAGTATTGTGGTGGATTAATCTTTGAGGATTGTATGAATTCCTCAAATAATGGGTTTGCCATATACAATAAATCAATTTTGTCTTTTATTGATAAATCACTTAGGCAAAACTGTTTAATCCAGAAAAATAGGTTTCTTGGACCCAACCAGGCATAGTTTTCATCATGTTCTTTTGCAATATTCAATACTGAGGTATATGATTTGATAAATCCTGCAAGAACGGATTTGCTTTTTTTGGAAGTAACAGATTCTCCGCTTTGACGAGGAATATACTCAACAACTGGTGTGTTGATGAATTTGATTCCATCTGCTTTTAGAAGCGCTTCTGATACAAAAACCAAATCCTGTGCTGGAACACCTTCTAAAAATTTAATATTTTCCTTTAAAATGAAATCCTTTTTGAATATTTTTGACCAGACTGACGGGGTTGCAAGAAGCATGTTGAAGTTTTCATCAACATTTTTTACTTGACTGGATTCGTTATCTTCCAGCTTCAGGATATTCCAGTTGTTTCGAACAATTTCCTTGTCTCTGTTGATGTTGTAGTTTCCGGAAACAAGTTCCAGATTATTTTTGCTAATATTGTCGTAAAGAATTTCACAGGCATCTTCCAAAAAGATGTCATCTGGATCCAGAAACATTAGATAAGGTGCTGTTGCATTTTCAATTCCAATGTTTCGGGGTTTTCCTGCAAAACCGCTGTTTTCATCTAAAATAACTGATTTGACATTATTGTACTTTTTGGAGTAACTATTGATGAGGTCTGCACTTTTGTCTGTAGATTTATCATCAACAAAGATTATTTCCAGGTTTTCAAAGCCAATGCTTTGATTTAAAATTGAATCAAATGCATTTTGAAGGGTGTCTTCAACATTAAAAACAGGTACAATAACTGAAATCTTATACATGCTATCCTTGTAATTTTTCTAAAATCAAGTCCATTTTTTGCTCTATATCGTCCATTCTGTTTTCCAGGTCTTCTTTGCTTCCAGGACCTGGTTTTCGGGCAATTACAAAGCTGTCATACCATGGGTCGGAAATTTTATCGGTGGTTGTTCCGGATTCCAAAATTTCAAATTTAACGTATTTTGCAAGGCTTCTTACTCCGTCCTCGTTGAATCTGTAGCAGTCATAAGGATTTCTGTGGACAGGTCCTTTACTTGGAACGATAATGCAGCATAATCCTCCTGGTTTTAGGACTTTATTGATTTGTTCCATGGTAACCCAAAAAAATTCCATATGCTCCAGTGCCTGGCCGGTAACAACAACATCGTATGAATTTTCATCGATTTCCTTCCAGTCATAGGCGTTTTCAATTACAATATCAACATTATTGCCTTCTCTCAAATCCAGCCCTGTATAACTCCATTTTTTTTCATTTAAAACCATTTTGTAATTGTAGGTTCCGGTTTTATCGAATGATCCAACATCCAATATTTTCAATTCTTCATTTTTATTTAAGTAGGAATCTTTAAAATATTCCATTTTCATCATTGAACTTTTATGCATCTGCTCACATTCCTTTAGTTAAAATTTATTTTTTAATTTCCATAATTTTGATGATTTGATTTCATCTAACTCTTGAGTTAATTTCTCATTTTCTTCGTACAATTCTTTGTTGATTGCTCTTAAATAAGCATTGTCTTCATTTATTTTATTTGGTTTAATTGTTAATTTTGAAATTTCCTGCTTGACGTATTTCAAATCGGAAATTATTTCTGAGTCAAAATTAAAATTTTGATAGATATTATTTAGTAAATCACGATTATTATAATCTCCGTTTTTCATTCTTTCGAAATATAGTTTAAAATTATAGTTGTCTTTAAAAATATCCTTGTTTGATAATTCATCGAATAAATCTGAGTGGAATATTTCCTCTAAGTCAGTATCTTCGAAATCATCTGAAAAATAAACCTTGATGATTCTTTCAGTAAAGAAACTTAAATGATTGTGCAATACTATTTCCTGAATAGTGGATTTAATGCTGTATTTTTCAAATAAATCACAAACAAGTATGTATGCTCTAATCAAACCATAAAAATAGTCATTGCTTAGGTTTAAGGTAACCGAATCGTTGTCGAGGTTTCTATAATATGTATAGAAATTATTCAATGTTAGTATATTTCTGGAATTTATGATTGCTTCCAGTAAAAAGATTAAATCTTCTCCAGGAATATTTTCCGGAAAATTTATATTGTTTTTGCTTAGTAAAAATTTATTGAATAGTTTTGCAGAAATTGCAGGGTTAACATTAAGCAGTTGTGGATTTAAAGTATTTTCAAAGTAACTTTCATTATCTTGAAGTAGTGGGGGATAGTGTTGGCAAACGCCGTTACCGTAAACATTGATGTGACCTGCAATGACCATGTCTGTGTTATAAAATTGGATTTTGTCGTACAGCACTTCACATGCATTTAACAATAGTTCATCGTCACCATCTAAAAATAAAATATAATCTGCAGTTGCGTTTCGAATGCCTATATTTCTGGGTTTTCCGGCATATCCACTGTTTTTGTCGGTTGTGAGTACTTTAACATTACTGAATTGGTTTGAATAATTGTTTAATTTGTTTAGTGTATTGTCTGTGGAATTATCATCAACAAAGATAACTTCAATATTTTCAAAACATATTGTCTGGCTTTTTATGGAATTGAATGCATTATCGATTTCATTTTCCAAATTAAAAGTTGGAACGATGATTGACAGTTTATATTCACTCATGATATCTTCCTAATATTTCATTCTGCACTGGACTATTGTATCTGCTAGAAATGTCCAAGGATTTTCCTTAATGATGTTGAACTCATAACCTAAATCAAGATTTGCAACCCATGGAATAATGTCAAAGTAATCGGAAACTTTATGATACATGCTTATGTATAAAAGCGGTTTTTGGGTTTTGATTGTATTTATTGCACCTTCAAGCAAATCCATTTCTGCCCCTTCAACATCAATGGTAATAAATCCGACTTCAAGATTGTTTTCTTCAACAAATGTGTCAATGGTGGTTTCTTGAACGTTGATTTCATTGTCATAACTTCTTAAGGTTGCATCGCTTGTTATTCCCTGCACGTTATTTCCGGATAAAAACAATGACCTTTCTCCATTAATGTTTCCAAGGGATTTGTTTACTGGAATTATGTTATCAATGTTGTTGTCAGAAATGTTCTTTTTAAGTATTTCAAATGAATCCTTAAACGGTTCGAATGCATAAACGTTTTTTGTTGTCCTTTTGGATAATGGTAGCGAGGTATCTCCAGTAAACGCTCCGGCATCAATGATATCTTTATTTTTGATGTATTCCAAGTCACCCTCCGAAAGGCCAATTTTTACAAATGGGTGCAGGTTATAGTCTCCGGTGAATTTATATCCTGCAATACCATCTTCTGTTGCATTGTTCAATTTAAAGTCTGTGAATTTTTCTTGGTCTTCCAGTTCATAGTTGAAATACAAGGTATCTCTTTTAATCATGTTGATTGTCATTGCACGAAGCATATACCATTTGAATATCTTTTTGGCATAGGTTGGGAGGTGTTTTGTAACCTCTTTTATTTTATCTTCGTATTCATCACTTAAATAGAATTCAATGTATTCCCAGTCACAAAAACTGCCAGTGCTGTCAAAATTAGCATATTTCTTTTTTAAACTGGCAGTTTGGTCATTTTTTAAAAAATTCA
>NZ_JAXJXF010000014.1:0-14651 GCF_036307625.1 Methanobrevibacter sp. | reverse complement strand
GTTCGAAGCGGTTTCTGTCGTCTGATTCAGGTCAGCTGCACTGGCTGCCGATATCGTTGCAATTGCTAAAAGTAATATGAATGAAATAAGTATGGCATTTTTGTTCAACATATTTTAATTTATGTATTTCATTAATAATTAATATTTTGGTAATGATTTCTTCCCCAATCTGAGTTTTATTCAGATTTTTACCGGACGATAAAAATATGAACGTGATTGATTTTGGCGAATCTAGGATTTGATTTTTTCATATCCCATATTGCAGATCAGGATTATTAAAAACAGTGCAAATATTAAAACAGGAATTGTCCTGTAGTCCATAGCTTCGATTGCATTAATTATTTTTGAGTTAAATGGATTGGCATTGTTGGAGCCGGAATCAGGATTTAAAATGCTGCTTATCGCATTGCTGATGCTGTTTGCTGCGGCGGTAAAAATGTTGGAGTTTACCTCTTTTGATACGCTGGTTTTGGTGTTTTGACCGTCATTGCCGTTATCGTTAGGATTGGAATTTTTCCCTCCGTTTTCAGGTTCCTGAATTGGGTCCTGCTTTTTATCCGGGTCTTTTTCTTCGTTAGAATCAGGATTTTGAGGGTCAGGATTTACGACTTCCGGGTCTTCATAATCGGGTGTTGGCTGTTCATTAGGGTCAGGCATATCGTTCCAGTTTACCTCCTGTCTGTAGCCTCCCTGAGCCATACTTGCGTAATGTGAGTTGTGCTGTGCTTCGTTTTTCTGTGCGCTTGTATGGGTGGTGTTTGATGAAATCTTTGAGGTGACTTCAATGTCACATTTCAAAGCGTTGTTTGTCTCGTCGATATCATTGGAATCGGTTGTTCCGTTGACGAATATTGTGAATGTCCCTTATGTAGCTATTTTGGTCATTATGCTTAGGGTTGCATCAATTCCGCTATTCAAATCCCCGATGTTCCATATTCCACTTTTTGCA
This sequence comes from Methanobrevibacter sp., assembly GCF_036307625.1. Classification (GTDB taxonomy): domain Archaea; phylum Methanobacteriota; class Methanobacteria; order Methanobacteriales; family Methanobacteriaceae; genus Methanocatella. Next base: position 13,702 of record NZ_JAXJXF010000014.1, on the reverse strand, counting down.
TCATAGGTTCCGACGCTTGGGGCTGATGAAACGTATTCGAAATTCTCCGGGATGATTATGGTGATTTTGGTATTTTTTGCAGTGCCGCCGATGGCCTTTGCGCTGATGATTAATGGAACGTCAAAGCTCATCTGATTGATGCCGTAGGTATTCTTTTTGATATCGCCGAGTTCCATGTCGACAGTCAGGTCAACTTCGTCGCCTGAAGCTGTGGTGTTTATCAAATCACTGTAGCCAGCATCCAGACTGACAGGATGATTGTCAACACTGTCTAGAGATGGACATGTGCTGTGCGATGAATTGTTTCATTGTTCCTTTTAAGTTCAGTAAGTGCATCAGAAAATGTTGACAATGCAATTAATGCAGGTTCTGACAATGATATCATGAATGAAGTGGCAAGTGGAGTCGATTCAGGGTATAAATCCATTGCAACTGAGGATAATGTACAAATGGGATTAGATGATGATTCGAGTGATGATTCAATTATGGCTCAGGACAGTGAAGTAATTAAATATGGTGATTATGGAAACGATGAATCTTTGAAAAGTCAGGATGATGCTGATTCAAATCAAATTGGTAATTCTGTACATGATGAGCTGGGGGATTCAAATTTTGATGTGAAATTTCCAAAAACAGCTTATTTCTATACATCAGATCAGGATGAATACTCTGATTCGTTTAACATTGTAATTTATATTTCCAAAAATGCAAGCGGTATTCTTACAATATATAAAAATAATAAGCAGTGTGAAAAAATCAAATTGGATTCAAATGTTCCTCTTGATGAATATGATATTGTAACCTCTGAGGGGGATTTATATAAAATTAAATTCCCAATCATATCTAATGTTGGTAAAAATAATGTTGTCGTCAAGTTTAACGATGGTAAAAAGACAGTGGAAAAGTCAGCTGTAGTTAACGGCAAATTCTATGTAGATTGTAATAAATACATGGTATATGGTACTAAAACAATATATATTATGTCAACATGCATCTATCATGATTTTGACGCAAAGTTATCTGCCCAAATTGACGGTAAAAAATATACTGTTAAGAAAAATGGGGAGTTATATTATATTAAATTATCTTCCATCTTACCTATAGGAAAGCATACCATGAAAGTTACTTACCTGGGACCTAAATATCCTTCTCATTCAGTTCAGGGTCAATTTGATGTTTTGGGAGTAATTGATAATATTGCTTATGGAAATTCGTATGGTTTTAAATCATATGATGGTGATAAAATTTCCCTGGCACTGCCTAAAAACGCTAAAGGTAACTTGGTTGTGCAGTTTTATAACTCTGAAAATAAGGTTGTTAAAACATTTTCCAAAAAACTTGTAAATGGCAAAGCCAGCATATCTGTTGTCAACTCTAAAAGTTATGGCGAGTATAGTAAAGTTGTAGGAAAATACACAGGTAAGGATTATAAAGTTAAAACTGCTGTGGGGAAGTCTGTTTCGATTTACCCTCCTTTTAATATGCCGAATAAGATAGTTAAAGGTGAGAAAAAATATATTTCACTAAGCTTACCTTCCGGAAAAGAGGGTATATTGAAGATTGTTGTACGTGCGAAAGATGACAAGGGAACTTACTATAATTCTGAATGGTTAAAAATCTCTAAAAATCTTGTCAACGGAAAAGCAAATATTTCATTATCAAAATTCAAAGAAGGGGATGTTCATAAGGTTTCCTTTGTTGAAACAGTCAACGGTAAAAAGGTATATGAGTATTCATACAATGTTCGTGTAGATATCCTCAATCCGTTAAAGATAGTTTCATCAAAACTACACTATGGTAAAGCTAATGTAAAAATTAAGGCTTATAAAGCTGTTGGAAAACCATTAGTTAATAAAGTGATAACCGTTAAAGTCAACAACAAAATAGTTAAAAAGGTCAAAACAAATAAAAATGGTGTAGCTGTATTCAAAATGCCTAAGAAATATAAACCAAATACATATAAAATTACAGCACAATACAACAATGATTCTATTTCCAAAAAGATTAAAATCATTAAATAGGGCATATGCCCTATTTTTTTCTGTTTTTAGCACAACTTGTTATGAACTATTGTTTTTATAAATTATTTTTTTCAATAAAAGTTCCAGGAGATAATTCGCATCGGGGCTTTAATTAATTTCAACTTTTCTTAATATATAAATAAAATATCATTCATATATTAATCCATGAAATATGCTAAAATTATGTTTTTGTTTCTCCTGGCAATTCTGGCAATGTCCTGTGTTAGTGCAGCTGACAACTTGACGGATAATGCGCTTGAACAGGATTCCAATCCGATAATTCAGGAAAACACTCAGGAAGCTAGTGAAATCGCTAGCAAAATCAATGTGACTTTTGACGAGAAGGTATATAAGGAAAACCTAACGAACATTACTGTTGAGCTTCCGGAGTCCGCTAATGGAACTTTGGAAGTTAAAATCAATGATTATGCAATCTTCGATGATACAGTAAACACAACTTCCGTTGTGATTCCAATCAAGCTTCCCCAACCTAAGTTTCCGATGATTATAGCTAATGTGTGGCCTCCGTATGACGTGAACTATTATGAAGTGTCCGCATTCTACAACGGTGTCGAGATAAACGTTACCCATGACCTGCAGGTGATGCTTTATCCGAAAAATCATGCTCCAACTATCGGGGTTCCTGAAGAGGTGCTCCAATACGATGTAAGGCACTATTATTTCATGCCTGCAATTCAGTTTCCAAGGTCTGCAACAGGAAGCGTTGAAATATATGTTGACGGTAAACTTGTAAACAGAACCAATGTCTCATCATATTTCGTGCACTTCAACGAATCTCTGGTAACTTCTCTGGCTTTGGGCACTCACAACATACTTGTAAACTATTCGGGGGACGATTACTACTATCCTGCCGTTGTCAACAGGTCATTCAACGTGACAAATGCAGTAATAAGCATCCCTCAAAAAATCTTCCTGGACCATGACGACTGCATCAGCGTATATTCAAAGGAAAAAGGTAATGTAAGCGTATATATTGACTCAAAGCTTGTCGTCAAAAAGGCTCTGGACAAGAATGGAGAATTTTTGTATTCCCTTTTCAAAGCAATAACCTGCGGAGTGCATGAAATCAGGGTTCTGGTCGAGACAGATAAATTCACAAGACAAAAGGTCCAAACCGCAAACACTACCTATGAAATGGACATTTATTCAGACATATACTATATATACGGTGAGGATAATTCCATTGAGCTTTATATTCCCGAAGACATGGACGTGAAACTCTTCAGGGCAACAATCAACAATAAAACAGTTCCTGTTAAAAAATCAGGTCAGGATTTGATAATCGACATTTCCAAGTATAAACGTGGCAACTACTCTGTCAACGTTACATATCTTGGAGATAAGAAATACTATTCCTCATCAGTATCCGCCAATTTCACAGTTATCTATATGATAGACGTTCCGGTTTCTGTCGAATATGGAGACGGGTCTGAAATAAGTCTGGTTCTTCCAAGCAATGCAAAAGGAAACCTCAAGGTCTACATCAACGATAAGCTCTACAAGTCAGTCAAGCTGGTTAAGGGTAAGGCATCAATCGATTTCGACAATCTGAACCCTGGAGAATACACTGTCAGGTCATTCTATGACGGCAAGGATTATTATGTGGAAGATCTGATTGATTGTGTCTATATGGGTCCGTCCATGACCTATGAAAGCACTGTTCGCGTAGGGGATAAAAACATACTTTACTTTGAAGTGCCTGAAAAATGCAAAGGCAAAATTTCCGTGAAAATCGGCTCCAAAAAATATTCCGCAACAATCAAGGACGGATATGCAGAAATTGACCTGTCAAAACTTCCGGTCGGCGATTGGGATTTGGATGTAAAATATGCAGGTGCAGACGGATATAAGGATGTCTATTATGTCGGAGTATATGTGGAAAAGGCTCCAGTCAAAATCAGGGCAATCTCCACTAATGTAGCATATAATGATGAATATAAGGTGATAGTGATAGGTCAAAACGGAAAAGGCCTTAAAAACGCAAAGGTTACCTTCAAGATAAACGGCAAAAAGGTTAAAACCATCAAAACAAACTCCATTGGAATTGCAAAATTCAAGATTCCTGCAAAATACGGCCCTAAAAAATATACAATAACTGCCATCTACAAAAAGACCAAATTGTCTAAAAAGGTGAGCGTTAAACATTCCGTGACTTTAAAGACCTCCAAAGTTAAAAAATCATCAAAACTAATCCTTAAGGCTAAAGTAAACAAGGCTTTGAAATCCAAAAGGGTTACCTTCAAGTTCAACGGCAAGACTTATCATGCAAAGGCCAATTCAAAAGGCATTGCAAAAGTGACCCTTAAAAAATCCGCACTGGCCAATCTCAAGGTAGGAAGCAGGGTCAAGATTCAGGCAACCTGCCTCAAGGATACAATCAAAAAATCTTTAAAAGTTCAAAAATAATGATTGATTTCATTATTTTCTTTTTTTTAATTTTCAGTAAGTGCTTTATAGTATCTTTTAGATATCTATTAGTGTATTAAAATTGCTGTTGTAGATACTATGGATAAAAGGGCATTGACTTTTGGAATTTTTCTGATACTTGTTTTTACGTTGGGCTGCGTCAGTGCGGCTGAAAACACAACAACTGATAATGCAACTTCAATTGCTCAAAACTATCATGAGGATGTTGTTGAAGTGTCAATGGCATTTGACGTTGCGCCAAATCCAGACAGGCCAATAGAATACGGAAGCGACATACTCTTTGATGTAATGGTTCCGGAGGGCGCTTCAGGCTCAATAGATTACACAGTAAACTCCAAAAACTTCAATATCAATGTCGAAAATCTATACGACGATGCTGAAACTTTAGGCGAAGCGGGCATTCGTGTTCATGCCGATGAGCTGGTCTACGGGCTCAACACATTCACCTTTACCTACATCGGCGATGACTATCCGAAAACTACAGTAACCCAAAAACTCACAGTTGAAGGAAACATAAAACCGGACACTGTATATGTGGGATATGGAAACGACGCCCACGTCAGTTTGATGCTTCCGGGTGACGCTTCAGGTAATCTGAATGTATATGAAGTGATATTTTACGATTTACCAGAAGACATCTGGGGATATGGGGCAAGATTCAACCTGATTCAATCAGTTCCACTCATCAATGGATTTGCAAACGTTACGGTATCATCCCTAAATCCTGGACGTCACTATGTCTATGCAAACTACACGGGCAAGGATTATGCTGCAGAATTCAAATACAGCATCTCCAACATTACTCTCGCCGAAGCAATATACTCCAAATATGACTATGATGCCTATTTTGACGTTATTCCGAACATGAATCTGCCGTCAATCGCATACACTACCAATGAATACACTATCGATTTTAGATTGCCTGAAGACTATGAAGGGGTTCTCACAGTAACTGTCGGCAGTGAAAAAAGAACATTTCAGGTTAAAAACGGTGTCACATCATTCAAGCTATTCAACCTTGAGTCTGCAAGCCATTCCGAAGGGGAATTGGTGGACGATATTAAAGTTCAAATTCACTATCAGGATAAATGGTCAGCATATACTTATAACGAAACATATCTGATTTTGGTAAGCAAAGGGGGGCCGACTGCCGATTTTGAAATAACGGAATATGCCAAAAATATTTTGAAAGGAGAAACAAACACAATTTCTCTTGCATTTCCTGATTATGCCCATGGAAAGCTTACAATATTTCTGGATGGTGTAAAGATTGCAGAACAGACAATTGATGGTCCAACAGATGAATATCTGCTGAGCACCGAAAAGCTCTCATATGGGAAGCACACTGTGAAATTGATATACAATGACGACAACGGCCTTTTGAAAAGCAAATCCCTGGACTTTGAAGTCAGCTATATCGTTGTGGAATATCCGAGTGCAATAGAAATCGGAACATTCAGCTGGATGGAAGTGTCAAACACCATTGCCGTAAGGATGCCTGACGATGCAACAGGAAATGTAAAAATAATGATGAACGGCACAAAAATTGCCGAAGGAAACATTATCGATGGATCATTCAGTTTTGATGTAGAAGGCATCAGCCTGGGTGTTTATGAGTTTGAAGTAACTTATTTGGGAAACTATCCGGCATTTTCCACCAGATTCGCACTGAACTCAACATATGTATATGATGTCGACATTTCAGACATCGTCTACGGTCAGACCAACAGATTTGCATTGAGGCTGCCTTTGGGAGCAACCGGAAACGTCACATTAAAGATTGGGGAGAGAACATTTGTATCTGCCATAAGTGAAGACGGCGAAGCTATTTTTGATGTTGATGGATTCGTACCGGGCGCCTATGGTTGGTCAATAAGCTATGGTGGTGACGGAAAGTTTCCGGCATTCAAAAGCGACGGATCAATAAACGTCATCTATAAAATCACAACCAATATCGACGATTCCGATGAAGTTTTCCGTGATGGAAACATTACTTTCACTCTGGTTCTGCCTGCAGATGCAAAGGGCAATCTCATAATAAGCAGATATGATGAGATAAACAACCTCTTTGAGGTATTGAGAACACTTCCAGTCACCGGCGGCAGAGCTCAGGTGTCACTCTATGGGTTGAATTTGGGATTCAATGAATACAAGGCGGAGTATGACGGCAAAGACTTTGATGTGGATGTCTATGACGAGTTCATCTATGTTGTAAACAGGATAATCCTGCCTGAAAGTAAGGGAATCATTGTCGGTAATGATGCGGTATATGAAATTCAGCTGGCTGATGCCGTAAATTCCACAATAAGCGTTTATGTTGACGATAGGCTGGTAAAACAGGTTGATTTCATCAATGGAAGGGCTGAAGTTGTTTTGAAAAACATGGACATTGGCCTCTACAATGTCAGATTCGAATGCGGCAAAATATGGTCGTCAAATGTTTATCTGGCTGTAAATGAGGCATATTCATGGAAAATAACTCCGAAAATAAAATTGGGTGAAGGAAACGTATTTGAAGTAAACTTTCCAAAAAACACCAACGGAACATTGAATTTCGCTGCATATTATGTGGATGAGATATACTCAAGAAACATTTCAAAGACAATAAGCATGCCCTACACCAGGGGCTTTGCTGCAATTCCTTCAACAGAATTCCTGGTGGGTGAGTACAGGATAGTCAATTTCACAATCACTGATTCAGTATATGGGGTAATTGACTTTGCAGTGGCCGGCAATAACTCCGTAAGTTTTGTGATTGAAAACAAGGCGGACATCTATGCATTCATAAACGGTACTGTACTGACTGTCGAATTTCCAAATGATGCTGTCGGAGAGGTTACAGTCAAGATAGGTAAAAAAACATACATAAGAGATATCATAGACGGCAGGGCAACGGTTTCAAATGTGGATAATGACCTGAAAAGGGTAATCGTTTCATATATGGGAAGCCAATACTATTCACCATTCGATGACTATGTGCTGGGGGTCAGAAAAATCATTCCAGAAAACCCTGATCCTGTTGATGAAAAGACAGAAAACCATTCCGTTGAACCGGAAGTGAAAAAATACGATCCAAAAATCATCGCTTCAAACCTTGCCTCAACATATAATGGAGGGGTCTACTATAATGTTAAGGTTTACGGTACAGACGGAAATCCTGCAGGCGGAAAATCAGTAACATTCAAACTCAACGGCAAAAAACTCACAGCCGTAAAGACAGATTCCAAAGGGGTTGCAAAAGTGAAAATCACTTCAACTCCAGGTAGCTATAAAATAACTTCAACATCTCTGGGAGTGAGCGTCACCAAAAAACTCACCATAAGGCAGGTTTTAAAGCTAACTAAAGTCACCCCTAAAAAATCAGCCAAAAAACTGGTCCTGACAGCTTCACTGGTTAAGGTCAATGGAAAATACCTTAAGGGCAAAACAATAGTCTTCAGGTTCAGCGGCAAAAACTATAAGGTAAAGACAAACGGCAAAGGTATTGCAAAGCTCACAATTAAAAGTAATGTCCTCAAAAAGCTTAAAGCAGGCAAAAAAATTACCTATCAGGCCACTTATCTTAAATGTACTGTTAAAAGGTCTGCAAAAGTTATAAAATAATAATTCTTTTCATTATTTTCTTTTTTTATTAATTTTTTTCATTATTTTTCTTATTTTTTAAAAATTATTCATATCAATTCTTTTCATTTGAATTTAATCACTGAAATTCCTTAATTTCAAGAATAAAGTTAAAATTTATATGTAATATATTTCAGATATATTATTGTATTCAAATTGAATATAAATTAAATCAAGATGGGGATAAAATTGAAGTTAAATAAGATTATTGTATTATCCATATTTTTGCTTGCGGTTTTGACACTTGGTGCTGCAAGCGCAAGCGAGAACAGTACGGATAATTTAAAAATTGATGGAGCTGTTGATGTGTCCGCTTCAGTTGATGAGGATATTGTGGCTGATGATGGGCCAGGTCAACCGAAAGATGTTGAAATTACATTTCCGGATAGCATAAAGGCATGTGAAAGATTTAATGTTAACATAACCTTGCCGGAAGAGGCATCAGGTGAAGTGTATTATTACTTTGATGATAATGTGATTGATGAGGGTCAGGATTATGTTTATTCTGGATTTAACCATTTTTCATCTAAAATAAATGAATTTGGTACACACACCCTGAATGTCAAATTCATTTCAGATGATAAGGAAATCTGTAACGATAAGGAAGTATCAAAAACCTATGATGTAAATGATTACGGTATTGATATTTCCATTGATGAAGACGAATGGAAATATGGTGAATCAAATTCTATAACTGCAGACATTCCTTCACACACTGGCAAAGTTGTTATGGAGATAAACGGTGAAAAATTTAATATGGATTTGGAGGATGAGGATGCCTGGATTAATTATGGTCCGGCAACCACTACCAATGTGACTGTTAAGGTAACATACAAAGGTGACGGCAAAAACATCAAAGCCAAATCAGCTGAAAAAGTATTTGCTATTGTGCCAAATGCATACATTCCGGGTGAAGTCCTTTTTAACTCTTCAAGTGATGTTATAGTCAATTATGCTGACGGTGAACAAATCAAATTTGTTCTTAAGGATTATTATGATGGAAGTATCATATATGATGAAAAAACAGTAACTGTTAAGGATTCAAAGGCGATATATTCAATTCCGGATAATCTCGAATTTAATCAATTTTATGATGTATATGTCATTCATAATAATGTCACAGTTGCTAATGACTATTTTAAAGTCATTCCAAATATGGACCTTCCAAACAAGTTCTACAGCAAAAGAACCTATGATATTCCTGTTGTTTTCCCAGAGGAATATAAAAACAAAAATGTAAGTGTGTCTATTGGGGATGCACAACTTTTTAAAGGCAAAACAGACAATACCGGAAAATGCAATGTTCAGTTGTCCAACTTAACTTTGAGTGAAGGGGAAGACCTGTATATTAAAGTTTATGATGATGATGGCAATACCATCTATTCTTATAATCGTTGGATTCAAGTTTCAGATGTGGATCCTTCCTGCGTAAATCTTGCTGTAAATGTTCCTGCTGACGTTCTAAAAGGAGCTGAAATTCCATTGGAGTTTTCATTGCCTGATGATATTGGTGGGAAAATGATTGTCTATGTCGACGGCAGTGAAATTTCCAGAGATAATGTATATGATACGCTGGAAATTTATGTTGAAACCGATAAATTGGCTTTGGGCGCCCATACCCTAACCTTGAACTATACTGGTGACGGATACTTTGAACCTAAGGTCATGTCATATGATTTTAATGTTTCAAAATATGTCGTGGACATTCCGGATACTATGTACTACAATAACGGTGACTGCATACTTGTAAAACTCCCGCAAGGTGCCACCGGAACATTAATCATTTATGCAGACGGCAAAAAGGTTAAAGAATATGATGTTGCTGATATGTATGAAGATTTAGATGAGTATGGCCTGTTAGTTTACTGTCATGTAGACTCATTGAATTTGCCTTTGGGATCCCATAATATTCGCGTTTACTACAAAGGAAACAAAGCTCCGATTGATGTAACCAAAAAAATCACTCTTGACTATAAAATGCAAATATATGCTGGTGAATTGATTTATGGCCGAGAGAATTATGTTGAATTTAAGCTTCCTGATGACAGTAAAGGTTCAGTTAACGTAACTATTGACGGAAAGCCAGCCAAATACAAGGTTACTGAAGACGGATATTATGAAGTAAACGTCACAGAATATCTCGGTGATCATGTCCTCACTGTTGAATATTCCGGTGATTCCAAATACAATCATCCGTTAAAGGTAAATGAAACATTCAGTGTGGCTTCAAATATTGATTATGAATCATATGTTACATATAATTCTCAAGGTAATGATGTTTCGCTAGTTTTACCCGATGATGCCAAAGGCAATCTTGTTGTCGAAGTCGATGGAGAAGTCTATGCCAAAAAAGCATTTGAAAACGGCAGGGCTGCAATATCATTCGACACCTTGAATATGGGTTACTATAATGTCCGTGTGTATTATGATGGAGATGACTATTATGTGGAGAACAGGACTTTTGACCTTTCCGTAAACTTCAATATTCTTGTTTCATCACAGGAGATTCTTTTCAATGAAAGTGTGGATGTTTATTTAAAACTTCCTTCATATATCAACGGTACATTGACAGTATCATGCAACGGCAAAGAGTCCAGCGTAAGGATGGTTGATGGATATGCTAAAGTCAGTCTTTTAGGATTAAATTTAGGGGAGAATGAATATTCTGCTAATTTTGTTGAAGATGGAGAAGCACCTATGGAGGTTTCAACTGAAGGTACAATATGGGTTAGGCCTATTGTCATTGTATCTGACAATTTTGTTGTATTTGGCAAAAACATCGTTTCTGTTTTAGTTCCTTCAGGATTTAAAGGCAAAGTCAGTTGTTATGGTGACGATTATGAAAGGGTGGCAAAGATTACATCACAAAAAACCGATGTTTCAATGCCTCTTGTAACTGCAGGCATATATGGAATCGATGTCAGTGTCTATGATGAAGACGGTATCTGTGTTTTCCAGGAGGGTTATCAGGCTAATGTTTCAAAAGCAGCTGCCCCTAAACTCTTTGCAACTTCCGCAACCGTTTACAACGGATTCAACTACAATGCAAAGGTTTTAGGTATTGACGGCAAACCTCTTAAAGGTGCTAAAGTAACATTCAAGGTTGGCAAAAACAAGGCTGTTGCTAAAAAAACCAATGCTAATGGTATCGCTTCATTGCCTATGAACTACAAGCCTGCCAAATATACTGTTGTTGTCAAATATGCAAAACAAACCTTGAAAACTAAAGTGACAGTTAAAAAGGTCCTTGCTTTGAAAAATGTAGCCGTCAAGAAATCCGCTAGAAACCTTGTCCTGACTGCAACCCTTAAGAAAGGAAAATCTCCTATCAAAGGCAAAGTTGTTGCATTTAAGTTCAGCGGCAAAACCTACAAGGCAAAAACCAATGCCAAAGGTATTGCAAAGGCTACCATAAAATCAGCTGTCCTTAAAAAGCTTAAGGTTGGCAAAAAGGTTACTTATCAGGCAACATACCTGAAAGAAGTTGTTAAAAAATCAGTAACAGTTAAAAAATAATTTAATTCATTCTAAAGAGTTAGGGATTCGATCCTTAATTCTTTTTCTATTTTTTTTGGAGTCTGTAAAATTTTATAGGCCTATTTTATTTTTAGACGTTTTTCAGTCCAATTTTTCATTTGGTAGTCTAAAATGTTAGAATTCCATTTTTAGTCTTATATGATTTCTTTATTATTTCTGGATTAGTTTGCCTATAGTAATTTTCGACTTTATTTGACGTTTTCTCAATATTTTCATCATCTAAGTGTTGTACGTATCTGTGGAAGTGATTGATGATGTGTTTTCTTATGAAATCTTTTAATACAACTGGTATTGCTCTGTAATTTTGTAAATATGGTTTAAAATGTTCAATTGCTTCTTTTGTTGAGTTTTGTCTGAAACAATCTTTTAATTCTTGTGCATTTTCATAAATATGGTCTCTTTCTTTTCCATTAATCTTATTTCTTATGCAGTAGACTTTTGATTTGTGATGTATTGTTTGGAACAAATGAAATGTACATAATTGATGATTAAATCCTATTTCATCAGCCACATTACGATACATTGGGAATAAATCAGTTGTTAAACAAATAAATGGTTTATTTTTAGTTGAATCTAATATAAATTTCTTGACTTTAACTAAAAAATTTTTTGTCTAAAACTATATTTTGTTGATTTTTCCTGATTTTTTGATGTTTGTCTAAATGGTGTAGAGATTTTCCTAAGTTATTTAAGATATGATTTAAAATAGTTGAAGTAAGAATATGTTTTAAATTTTTTCTAGAGAAAATATTCACTTCAACCAGTTCTTAATTTCTTAGACAATATAGCACAGGCTGTAGATACGATTAAAATTAATATTGAAAATATGGCACATGTCAAATCGGTAAATAGAATATCTTTAAATATATAAGCTAAACCTATTATTGTTAAAGGTATGAAAAATGATTGTCCAATATAAATTCTATTGATGTTGCTGCTTAATGTTGAAAATACCTTATTGATTCTATCCGGCAAATATTTAGCCAAATAATAGCAAAGCCCCATAACTCCATGAATATAGATTATACACAATATTGCGTCCAATGTTGTCATGTAATAATACAGTACCCCTCTGCCGGAAAATAATTCTTTTCCCAATAATGTTGGAGATAGTCCGAAATATATTATAACCAATATAATAAAAATTGGCCAGTATTTAAAGAATTGTGCTTTGTTTTTAACTCTGATGAAATATTGTCCCCATATTAATCCTGAAATTGGAAAAATAAACCAGTTAAATAATGGAAATGCTGTATATTCTGTATTGGTTCCAATGAAATAACCAATGAATATATTTAAAACTGGTGTGCCGAAATCAACACATCTCAAGAGGCTACCAATTAAAGACATTGCCAATGCTATGATAATCAGCCATTTGTTTGAAAGTTCAAATTTCTTAAGAATGCCTATTAAAACGAAAGACAAACCTGCAAATATTAAAACCCCACAAAAAAAGAATATTAATCCGCCATGGGTATGGTAAAGATCCCACCTGCCCAATAGTGAACCGCTTGTAAAGTAAGGTAAAACATATTCAAATAAATTCACTAAAATGCCTGTAAGATATAAAATGCATCCTCTTTTAATCATGGTGTCCCATTGGCTATGCCTTGAATAGACAATACCTACTCCCATACAAAACATGAAAATTGGAGCCGGACAAGGTCCTCCTAAAACATCTGCAAAAAGAGTATTATATATAAAACTAATTGAATGATTAAAATCCCCAACCAATATCAGGAAATTAATAAAAACCATAAAAATAATTGAAAGGCCTTTTGCTATATCAAGTTCCATTTGCCTACCTGTGTTCACCTTTTCATCTGAAAACAAATCCTTAATACTCATAATTTTATGTTTATATTTAATAATATTTAACTGTGTGATAGGTAGTGAAAAAATTATTGTTTGATATAATTATGAATAATTATTATTGGATGTTGGATGTAAAATGATAAGTATCTAAACATTTTTTATATATTTTGTATGAGTTTATCTAATTAGTGCAAGAATACCATGACTTCTGTAAGTCATGGATGAATTGCAACAATGAGAGCATTACTTTTCAAATGCTC
>NZ_JAXJXF010000013.1:0-4231 GCF_036307625.1 Methanobrevibacter sp. | reverse complement strand
GAACCTCATGGTGCAGCATTGCTTCAGTCATTTACAGTTATTTCAATGATTTCAATCGTATTGGTCATGTTTAGAATCTATTCAACACTTCCTATATTTGAAGTCCTCATAGTCTTCTTCTCTATCTTGGCTATGATATTAGGTGTTTCACTCGCACTCACTCAAACAGACTTCAGAAGAATGATTGGATTTTTAGCTGTTGGTGAATTAGGTTTCATTGGTCTGGGTATTGGTCTTGGAACTCAGTTTTCAATAACTGCAGGTCTTTTCCAAGCATTGAATGAAATTACTATTACTGCATTGCTGTTCATTGGATTTGGCGCTATAGTCAATGCAACTAATGAAGTTGATACAAGAAAGCTTGGTGGACTTTTAGCTTACCATCCAAAAGTAAGTATTATGCTTTTGATTGGCGGTTTGGCAATGGCTGGAGTTCCTCCATTAAGCGGTTTCCAATCTAAATTAATGCTTGTTCAAGCTTCTTTAAGTTGTGGATATCCGGAAATATCAATTTTAGCTATTATGGTAAGTATTGCTACATTTGTAGTATTCGTAAAAACATATTACTCAATGTTTTTAAAACCAAAACCTAATGATTTGGATGTTGAACATAAGGAAGTTCCACGTGCGATGATTTTTGCAATGGGAATTTTATTGATTATTGTTATTGCATTCGGTGTATATCCTGATGTTGTAACAAATGGAATTTCTAACTTTGTAGGAGGGATATTATGAAACTATATGATCAGATTTTTGATATTGTAAAGCAATTCAAGAAATTGTTTGCGCCAGGACCTGTAACCAATGCGGATGTTTCAGGTATAGTTACTGCAGAGATTTTCTTAATTGTTTCATTAGTTCTATCCGCTGTATTATTAAGGCATGTAAGCATTTTACTTGCGGGATTGGTCACATTAATCTTGACTATTATATTGATTTCTAATATTCCACTTATTCCTAAATTTAAAATAGAACAAGATGATTCATTGGAAAAAATGTTGTTTTATGCAATTGTAACACTGGCAATACTAGTTGCATTCTTATATTGGGGTGGTAATCTTGTCTAATAAAACTACTGTGCGTAATTTGCTTGCAGCGGTTTTAACTGCAATATTTTCAGTAACTTTGGCAGATGCTGTATTCCATATAAGTAAAATGATTGTTCCTGGCGTAAGCAATATTTATAATGCGTTAGGAACTCAGATTGCTCCAAACATGGTAACTGTTGTAATTTTTGATTTCAGAGCATATGATACATTAGGTGAATCAATTATACTGTTAACTGCCGGTTTGGTGGTATTACTTATATTTGGTAGAGGATTATTGGGGGATAAACGATGAGTCAAGGAAGCATGATTTTAAAACTTATATCTTTACCAATTTCAATTATATTGATTTGTCTTGGTATAACAACTATTCTTGGAGGACATATCACTCCTGGTGGAGGTTTCCAAGGTGGTGCAATGATAGCTAGTGGAATTATATTGTCTGTCCTTGTTTATGGTTTAGGTAATTCCCCGCTGGAATTGTCCCACACATATATTGAAGTTCTTGAATCTGTTGGTGCATTGGGTTTTGTCATCTTCGGATTAATAGGTTTATTCATTGGAGGATTTTATCTTTATAACGTCGGTACAGACATATTGAATGTTGTTCCTGCAGCTATTCAAAATGTTTTCCACTATCCTGATGTTACTAATGCAGGTATAATTCCATACCTTAATATATTTGTTGGTTTGAAAGTATTTGTGGGATTGTCCGCAATTGTTATTGCATTTGCAGGATTTAAGAAAATTGTGGAGGAGAGCGAATGATGTTGAGTTTAGGGCCTATAATCTTTGGATTGATATTGGGCATAGTCATCGGTTCCCAAATTAAACTTGGCGTCAGTGATGCCCATTTCACAATTGGATCATTTGTAATAATTTTTATTGCAGGTATTGTTGTTGCATGGCAGTCAGGTAATTATCCATTTTATACAGATTTACCGGTGTCCACTGCATTTATATCTGCTTTGATTGGAATTTTTGTAGGCAAACTACTATTTGCAAGGAGTAAATAAGGGGTTTTTATAATGTTTTTGTCAACTAATACATGTGATGGAAAAAGAGATTGTATTAAAAGATGTCCTACAAAAGCAATTAAGTTTATAAATGGAAAAGCTTTTAGTTGCCTTACTTGTGGAATATGTTATAGAAACTGTCCGAACGGAGCAATATTCCGCAATATTTATGGAGGATATGTTGTGGACAGGGCTAAATGTAACGGCTGTGGAATGTGTATGCACAATTGTCCTACCAATAACATAACTATTGAAGATGGAATAGTCTACGGTATCTGTTCACGTTGCGGAGTATGTACGGAAGTTTGTCCAAATCGTATCGACGGATATGAACTTGAAAAGGACAAGCAAATTACTTTAATCAAATCATTCAATATTTTAAATCCTCCTTTAAATGAGGTTCCTCACAAGGAAGATAGTGACGCCTGCGAAGTTACAAGAAATTACTTCGGGACTGATTTGGATAAATGTATTCTATGTGGAAGATGTCAGGAATACTGTCCGACAAGTGCAATTAAAGTGCGTATCGATAGGGATGAAGGAATTTGTAGTGAATGCAGATTATGTATGGATGTATGTCCTAATGGATCTATGAATAAGCTGCAAATTGTTGACAAGTCTTCTTGCACTCTTTGTCTTAATTGTATGAAAGCATGTCCTCATAATGCAATTACAATAGATGACTTCAAAATCAATATTAATAAATTAAATCAAAAACCTAACGGTTCATTTATATCTTGTTTAAATTGTGGATTATGTGCTGATTTAACAGAAAATAAATCTTTAAAACGTGATGGTGCAAGATTAAGATATGATCCGACTGCAGACACTGAAAACATTACTCATGATAAGGCTATTGGGTCATGTCCAATTCAAATATTGCGTGAAGATGATGAGATGTTTATTTATGATGAGGTGGAAGAAAAAGAATTGCCTGCCTTGTCCAGTTTCTGTGTTTCATGTGGAAAATGTGTACAGGTTTGTGACGTAACAGGTGCTCGTCAGTTCATGACTTATTCATGGGATGGTAAAGTATCCGATGATTGTATTTCCTGTGGAATATGTAGTGAAGTCTGTCAAGAGGATGCAATTACTTTGCATAGGGGAACAATATCTGTTGATTTGGATAAATGTATTCTATGTGAAAACTGTGCGGTTCACTGTCCGGTTGATGCTATTCCAAAATCCACAATGTATAAGAATGAAATAAAGGATGGATTTAATTTCATTGAACAGCAATTATGTATGCATTGTGGTTTATGTCATAAGACTTGTTCATATGATGCAATTGATGAAATTGATGGACAGTTTGTTGTTAACGAGGAAAAATGTACATATTGTGGTGCATGTAAAAATGCATGTCCTGCAAAAGCATTTTTATTCGAAAGAAATTTTAAAGATTCAATAGAGGGTATTTAAATGAGTTTACTTAAGATAGCTTTGGAAGGGGCTTTTACTAACTTTAAAAGAATCTTTTTTGCAGCGGATAGAGTTACAGATATGGAATTGAGAAAACAAATCTCCACTCTTTCAGTAGAGATTGATGATAGGGTTGATGAGTCAGCCTGTATCGGATGTGGGGGTTGTGCCAATGTGTGTCCTACAGGTGCAATAGAGATGAAAGGATTAACAAGTCCTACAAAATTAACTGATGATTGGATTAAAAGTGAAGTACCTGAAATTAATCTTGAAAAATGTGTTGTATGTTACTACTGTCATGATTTTTGTCCAATTTTCTCGCTGTATGGTCAAAAAGGAACAATTCATCCGAGTTGTGTTGGCGATCAGGAGGTTGACATTGATTTCAACCAACCATTTAAAATTTCAGAAGAAAAACTTAAAGTTATTTCACAATATTTGTCAGATAATTCTGTGTTAAGAAATAGGGAGGAAGGTGATTAGATGGGAATTAAATCATTTTCAAGAGCAAGGGCAATTCACGTCATGTTGGTTTATACCGGTGGATGCAACGGATGCGATATTGAAATTGTTAATTCAATTTTATCACCAAGATTTGATGCTGAACAGTATAATGTATTTTTAACCTGGAATCCTCGTGAAGCTGATGTGTTGGTCGTCACAGGACCAGTTACCTATCATAATAGAAAACCATTGGAAGCAATATATGAAGCCATTCCTAATCCGAAATTGGTTGTGGCTGCTGGAAGT
>NZ_JAXJXF010000012.1:0-2221 GCF_036307625.1 Methanobrevibacter sp. | reverse complement strand
ACATTATGCCGTTCTTCACTCAATACTACTCAGTCAAATGGGAAAACTACCCAGTACACGACCACTACGTATCCAACCCAATTAGAGTAGACGTTGATGGTAAATAAGGGTGATTATTGTGAAAACTATTACATTTGATCAAATAAAAACTTCTTCAATCGCTTTAGAATTCGATGAATTAATTCCTGATGAAATTTTTTCATGGACTGAAGCTGATTTCGCAAAATATCAAGTTCCTATTGGAAATTCCAGATTCCCAATCACTGACTTCTTCGACATTACTGTTGAAGGAGATGCAGAAGGACCTGATGATGTTAAAATGATTTTAAACGGTGATTTAAACAGAGTAAAATACATCGGTTGTAAAATGAGTGCTGGAGACATCGTATGTAACAGCAGCGTAGATTTACACGTTGGTGCTGAAATGTCTGGTGGATCCATTCTCGTTAAAGGTAATGCAGCAGCTCACGCTGGAAGAGAAATGTCTGGCGGATACCTTGAAATTGAAGGAAACACCAAAGAATTTACTGGTGCTTCTTACATTGGTGAATGGAGAGGTATGACTGGAGGACAAATTGTTGTCGGCGGTAACGCTGGTAAACAATGTGGTGAATGTTTAACCGGTGGTAGAATCCACGTTAAAGGTGACTGTGATATCTTAGCTGGTATTCACATGACCAAAGGTATTATCGAAATCGACGGTAACGTAAACCGTTGGCCTGGTGGACAAATGAAAAACGGTAACATTGTCATTCACGGATTCCTTGGAAGATTACTCGAAGGATTTGTTCTCGACGGTGTTGTAGTTGATCCTGAAGTTGACGGAGTCACTTTCGAAGGTAAATACATCAAATACACTGGTGATATTGGTCTTAACGGTAAAGGTAATTTATACTTAGATGCTGAAGCAAACAAAGATAAATTATCCACTTACGGAGAACTTGACGACGAATATACTTCAATCAGAGAATACAGGAATTTATAATTCCTCTCTCTTTTTTTCTTTTTTTTAATAAAATAATTAAGGCGATACAATGATTAAAGAAGTTCAAATGACCTTTGATGAAGCTGTAGAATACATTAGAGAAAATGTTCATGTTAGAGATACTTTGGAAGTTTCTTATAATCGTATTTTTGCTCCTGGTGAGGTATTGGGAATTACTGAAGAAGATGAAGAAACCGGCGAAGGTCTTAGAGTTGCAATGCAATTAAATGGTGAAATCCTAAACCAATCTATTGAAATTGATTTTAAACAAATTGCTGACGATTTAATAGAAATGCGCCACATTCATGATGATGAAGAATTGATTATTGAAATTCTTTAAACCCTCTCTTTTTTATATTTGTTTTTTTAATTTTTGCATTTTCATCGAAGAAATATTTTGTTCGATACTATACAAACATTTATATATCATTAAAAATAACTATTTTTTACGGAGTTGATTTAAATGAAAGAACTGGAGTTAACAACACAGGAAGCCGTAAATTACTTGAAAGAAAATTTAAAGATTCATGATGTATTGGAAATTTCATACAACAGGATTTTTGCAGAAGGAGAAGTCTTGAATGTTGATTTTTCAAAATATTTTGGAAAGCCTGGATTTAAGCTATTGATTTCACTTGATGAAAGTGAACTCGGCGCTACAGTTGAAATAGATGTTTATGAGGTAGAAGAAGACATTATTGAATTTGTTCATAAACCTAAAGATGGTGAAGCTGTGGATGTAACTGTAATCTAGTTACAGCCTATCCATGCTTTCGAAAGGAATTAATTTTTCCATAGCTTTTACTTCAATTTCTATTCCTTTTTCTTTGATTGCACCTATTGAATTAAGTCCACCACCAGCTATGACTCCAAAGTTATAGTTATCTACTTTTGCATTGTATACGAGTTCTCTTGGTTTTCCTATTTTGTAAATTGAAAATCCGATATTATTTAGTCTTTCAAGCAACTGAACTGCATATTCTCGTGATATGTATGGAATCTCTTTTACGCTTGCCAATATTTTATTGGGACTGTTGATGTTACTTATTGAAGTCAGTTTCTTTGATAGAAAGATTTTATGAGGATCTATTGTTGTTCCGTTGTAGGATATCAAATCAATGAACAGCGGAGGTTCTGTCAGCTCAAGAACTCCTCCGTATTTTGGAGTGCTCATTATTCCGTTGTTTATTAAAAGACCGTCGATACTTAGGCTGCAGATAGTAGCTATTCCTATTT
>NZ_JAXJXF010000011.1:0-2205 GCF_036307625.1 Methanobrevibacter sp. | reverse complement strand
TTTTATATTCGATATGTTAACTGTTTAAATTATCGTATCTCTTTTTGATTTAATTCAACCTATTTTCGTATTTTATTATATGTATTTATACAATTTCTGCATTGTTTATTTTTTTGTTCATTTATATTTCATAAAATACTGTTATTGTAGTACTTTTTTTACTAATTCTAATGAATATGTTTCATATTTTCTATTGTAGAATGAATATTTTTTATTTTTTTAATTAGTATGCTTTCGTTTAATTGTTTTAGGATTATTTTTGATTGAACATTATTTTAATAATTCTTTTAATAATATGAAATATATTTAATTTTTTATAAATATATTGTAAAAAGAAAACATATATACTCCTTTTAATTAATAATATATATAGTAAAAGGTTTAATGAATGAGGTAGATTATGAATAAAAAAACAATACTTATTTCTTTTTGCTTGTTTTTTGTATTCTTTTCAGTATTATCCTCTTCTTCGGCTTCTGATATCGCAGGAAATGCGACTTTAGTTGGTGTTGATGATAATCAAAATGATTTGAAAGCGATCAACACGCAGCAGGAGCTTCTCAAGGTTTCTTCAGGAACTTTCAGTCAGTTGAATGATATTGTAACAAATGATTCCATACCTTCGGGTGGGGTAATTAGCTTGAATTCAGGCTATAAATACTCTGATACCGATTCTGGAATAAATGGTATTTCTATAGGTAAAAGCATAACAATCAACGGTAACGGATACACATTGGACGCTTCCAGCAGGTCATCAATATTCAATATATTGGGCAATTCCCATGTAATATTGAAAAATCTCACATTTGCCAACGGATATGGTGATGATGGTGGTGCCATTAATGTAGGGGCAGGTTCAAGCATTGAGCTTATTGACTGTATATTCTTAAATAACACTGCAACAAACAATGGTGGAGCAGTATTTATTAACAGCGATAGTCTAACCTCAGATTCATTAATCAAGTTTTCCACATTTAAGGATAATACTGCAGCAAACGGCGGTTCAATATATGTCATGAGTTCAACATTGTATATTTCAGCATCTGAATTTACAGACAATATTGCAAAATCCTGTGGGGGATCATTATTTGTTGACGGCATTCTTCACATTAGCCAAACTGCCTTTGAAGGCAACCGTGCTTATAGTGGTGGAGCGATTTATTTAAACGATACTTCTAAGACTAATTCTACAATAGAAAATTCTAAATTCAATAATTGTAACGCTACTGTTGATGGTGGTGCAGTTTACATAAGTGCAGATAACGTTCATGCAAAAAATTTGATATTCGAAAATAATGTTGCAGGTGATGACGGTGGTGCAATATACTGGGAAGGTAACACTGGTGTTATCTACAATGTCACCTGTAGAAACAATAAAGGTATAAGTATTGATAAACTTGATGGTACTACTTCAAGTACTCGCGGTGGTAGTATCTGTCTTACCGGTTCTAATGTAATCCTTTCAGATTCCAAGTTCACTTCAAGTTCAGCATATATGGATGACAATAAGAATTACTCTAAGGTTGATGGTGGTGCTTTATTTATCACAGGTAATGATGTAGTTGTTAGTGGTACTACATTTGATGCATGTAATGCTACCAATAATGGTGGTGCAGTATATGTCATTGGTAATAATACATCAATAATCAACTGTGATTTTAAAGACTGTATCGGAAGGGATGCAGGTGCTTTATACATTAGTGGAATTAATTGTAACTTGTCCAATTCTACCTTCACTGATAATGTAGCTTATGATGACGGAGGTGCAATATATTGGGAAGGTGATTATGGATATATGTATAACAGTACTTGTGTGAATAATAAAGGTGTAAGTGGCTATGATCCTCTAGAAGGTGAATACTCAAACTCTAAAGGTGGAACTATCTGCCTTACCGGTTCTAATGTTACTGTAGATATGTCATCTTTCACCCAAAGTTCTGCAAAGGCTGATGGTGGTGCATTGTTCATTACAGGTAGTGATGTTAAGGTAATGCATTCTGACTTTGATGACTGTATTTCTACTGATAATCATGGTGGCGCAATATATATTATAGGTAATCGCACTTCCGTTTCAAGCTGTACATTTGATAATTGTCATGTCAACAATCAGGATGTCGATAATCATCGTGGTGGAGCAATTTTTGTAGAAGGAAACAGTGCACATATTTCAGATTCATCATTCACCAATACTCATGCTCTCATTGG
>NZ_JAXJXF010000010.1:0-4463 GCF_036307625.1 Methanobrevibacter sp. | reverse complement strand
GGATTGGGATGATGATTCTGATTTGGATGATGAGGATTGGGATGATGATTCTGATTTGGATGATGAGGATTGGGATGATGATTCTGATTTGGATGATGAGGATTGGGATGATGATTCTGGTTTAGATGATGAGGATTGGGATTACGACTACGATTGGGATTATGATTTCGATTGGGACGATGATTGGGATTATGATTTTGATTATAACATCAGTGATTTCGAATACTTAGAAGGCAGGATAACATCTTATTTAGATAAATTCGGCAGTTGTTCTGATGAAAATTGGACTGTAAGCAATCAATTCCTCAATGAATATCAAGCATATCTAGAAAATCCTATCGGTTATACTTTAAATGAGAGTGATGAGAACTATGAAACATATTTAAAAATTCATAATTCTGTTGTTTCAACATTTGAAATGTTTAATTTAACTCAAAATGAAACTGATTATTTAGAATTTTTAGTATTGTATTACTTGAATAATTATGGTAATTGTTCTAATTACACCTGGAATGAAAGTGATGATTTCACTGAGTATTATGCTGTAAAATATCTTGCTATGTCATGTCCAATGGCTCTTGCATCAGGATTTGCTTCAGATAAAGTTTCATATAAGGGCGATAATAATAATTATGATAATTATAATGGAGATGATTCTGAAAAATCAAATTTCATTAGTCCATTTTATTCAGAAAATGTTGCATATGGTGCTGTTGGGGACTACATGGGTTCCAATTCATCACAATTAAACAATTCAACACAATTGAATAACTCAACTCAATTAAATAATTCAACAATAACCGCAAATATAAATGATAAAGGTGGAAATAACTTAATTATGCTATTATTTGCAGTTTTAATGATGTTGGTTGTAATTATTTAATTCCTTTTTTTATTTTTTTTTTCAAAATCTTTTTATTATTTTAATCATAAATTAATAACAAGGAGGTTTTGAATTGGATATTGTGAAACATTGTCCTAATTGTGGATGTGAAATTAGTGGTGATGCTGATTTTTGTACTGAATGCGGGTATGATTTATTGAGAAAGGATTATCCTGCTCAGAATAATGAAAAATCTTTTTTTACTGCATTGAATGAGAAGATTAACTATTCTATTATAATATTTTCATTCATGATTTTCGGTGTATTTCTGTTTGCGGGTTCCATTGTGTGGTCGTCATTTTTGTCAAATGGATCAATTGATTTGATAACTTATCTTTTGTTGACTGTGGTGTTTTCAGTATTTTTCGGAGGAATTTTTGTCGGATATTTTGGATGTACGGACAAATCTTATGTTTTGCCAAACTTTACAATGTATTTGGGAAGCGTATTTGCGGTAGTGCTGTGCTGCATTGGATTAATATTTACTTTTTTAGTAGGATTATTGTCAGCTATTAGCTCAGCTTTTTCATCTTTAGGCAGATCTTCATCATATGCAAGTAATTATCAGCCATCTACTCCAAGTTTCATCCCTTCAATTGATTTAAGCTTTGTTTTTAAGATAATTTTGTTTGTATTGCTGATTCCTGTTGCATCCTATTTTGGAGTATATCTTGGATACACTTTAAAACATAATCTCTAAATTCTTTTTTATTTTTTTTTAAGTAAATCATTAATTATAACCAGTTAGTATATATACCTATTACTTACATAAATTAATTCATTAACTACTTAAATTTAATTAACTGAAGGTTCGATAATATGGTTAGATTTTCACAGTCTCTTGATGATAAAAGGTCAAAGAATAGAGAAAAACCTTATGAACAACTCAAGGATAATCATCATTACTATTCTCATGAAGAAAGGCAGCCTCATGTAGTTCATAGGCCTATTGAAGAGATTAAGTATGAGGAAACTCCTAATCCTAATTATCAAAGGCAGCCTCATGTAGTTCATAGGCCTATTGAAGAGATTAAGTATGAGGAAACTCCTAATCCTAATTATCAAAGGCAAGTTTATCAAAATCAAGATAATTTTTATAGGCCTCCTCAAAGGGTCGAACGTGATGAAATAGTTTATGAAAGACCAACTACTATTGAACGAGAATCTATTCAACCAGATTATTCAAAACCTGAATTAAAATTTCCTTCTGACCAAAATATTCAATTCGGCGTCGAATATTCTCCAAATTCAAGACCTCCAATCATAGGTAAAAATCACACTATCAGATCTAATTCAATAATCTATAATGATGTGGTTATTGGGGATAACTTCAGAACCGGACATAATGTGGTCATTCGTGAAAATACGAATATTGGGGATGATGTTCTGATTGGAACCAACACAGTCATTGAAGGTGATGTGATTATCGGAAATGATGTCAGCATTCAATCAAATGTATATATTCCAACTAATTCAGTAATTGAGGATAATGTGTTTATTGGGCCTTGTGCTTGTTTTACTAATGATAAATATCCTGTAAGGATTAATTATGAACTTCAAGGACCTAAAGTTAGACGAGGGGCTTCAATTGGTGGAAATACCACATTCCTGTCAAATGTTGAGATTGGAGAAGGTGCAATTGTTGCTGCTGGAGCTATCGTAATTCATAGTGTTCCTCCATTTTATTTGGCTATAGGAACACCTGCCCGTATCAAACCGCTTCCGGACCATTTGAAAGTTCCAAACAGATTTTAGTCCAGAAATGATAAAACACTTATATTTTGATTTCTAAATTAATATTATATATTTTTAAAGGAGGCTATTTCATGGCTATCTATAAATGTAAAATTTGTGGTTATGTTTTTGATGAAAATAACATTGAAGATGCTTTAAATATTCCTGAAGGAACCAAATTTGAAGATTTGCCATCTTCTTTTAAATGTCCAAAGTGTAGAATGGCTAAGGCTATGTTTGAAAAAGTTGAATAATTTTATATATTATTACATTGCAAAAATAATATTAGTTAAATTGTAAAAGTTTAAATACTATAAAATTTAATGCAAATATAATCAAAATATGGAGATTGTTATTATGGCAAAATTTAAATGTAAAATTTGCGGATTTGTAACTGACGAATTTGATGAACTCCCAGAAGACTACAAATGTCCTATGTGCGGCGCTACTGCTGACATGTTTGAAAAAGTAGAATAAGGGGAAACTAAAATGGCTTTCGTTTGTAAAGTATGTGGATATGTCCATGAAGCAGATGAATTACCAGAAGGCTTCACCTGCCCTATGTGCGGTGTAGGTCCTGAAAACTTTGAAGAACAATAAGTTTCTTCATTTATTTTTTTTTAAATTTTTTCTAAAAACTGTTTATTTTTATATTTGACATTGATTTTGCCTGAGTATTTTTCAAATATTTTTTCAATGTCTCTTCTGTCTTTAGATACGATTTCATAACTTACCTTATCACTATAATCCTTATCGATAGTAGTCAACTGATTATTTCTGACTTCAGTGTCTGCAATTTTGATATCGCAATATTCAAAAGTGAGTTTATAAACGTCATATTCTTCGATTTCTACAATTTCGGCTTCGCTGATAGCTTCCAGAACTGATTTTGAATAAGCCCTTACAAGCCCTCCTGCACCTAATTTGATACCTCCAAAGTATCTTGTAACAACTGCGGTGATGTTGTGAAGTTCATTCTTTCTTAAAACGTTGATCATTGGTTTTCCGGCGGTTCCGCTAGGTTCGCCATCATCATCAAATCCCTCTCCGTCACTTGCAATATATGCGGTACAGTTATGGGTAGCGTCGCTATACTGTTCATTTAACTTTTGGATAATCTCTTTTGATTCCTTTTTTGTTTTAGTTGGAAATAATGAGCAAATAAATTGAGATTTTTTTACATTTATTTCACATTGAACTGCTTTTTTAATTGTTTTCATAATAATCCTATATATTTATATAATTAATTAAACATATTATAGTTAATAAATTTTTTACAAGGTGTTAATATTGTCAAGTAAATCTGCTACAGTAATGGTAATTTTTATAGTTGCTATGGTTGCTTTTTGCTTAGCTAGCGTTTTTGGAGCTATGACCGGACCAATATCAATTTTACCAAATAAGACCAATGAGGGGGTTTTAGACAATCTCTCATCGTTTGTTGAAAATGGACACAGTGGTCAAAGTTACGGATCTAACAGTTATAACGATCATGGCGGTCGTTCCAGTTCATCATATGACGATTCTCATAGTGTAGAAACAACTACCGATTCCGGTTCATCATCACAGGACTCTGGTGGTTCAAGTTCTAGTTCCGGTGGTTCATCTAGTTCTGGTAGTTCCAGCTCTGGTTCATCTAGTTCTGGTGGTTCCAGTTCTAGTTCTGGTGGTTCCAGTTCTAGTTCTGGTGGTTCCAGCTCTAGTTCCGGTAGTGCTAATGTTGAAACAACTACTGGCTAACCACCCTTTTCTTTTTTTTTTTAAAAATCCAATAATTTTTCAACATCCAAAAGAACAGAATTAATGGCTAAATTGAATAATCTTTTTCCATAAACTTCGTCTACAT
>NZ_JAXJXF010000009.1:0-14445 GCF_036307625.1 Methanobrevibacter sp. | reverse complement strand
TCTACTAATTTATATAGTATAATATAGTTTGAGGATGAAACATTGAATATTAATATTCAAAGCATATATTTCAAAGTCAAACTAGAAGAGTTAATGTGGATAAGTGGTATTCCACATAACTCACTTTAATTTAGAATTCGTCTATTCCGTATTTCTCATATTTCTCTAAAACATCTTGCCAGGAATTGGTATCCACTTTGATATCAGTTATGTGCACCCAGTCAAGTATGTCTTCCAGTTCCTCTTCATTTTTCCCTAATTGTTCAACGGCTTTTTTGAGTAGTGTTTCATCCGGAATTAGTCTCGGTCTGAAATCATTCCACAAAAATCTCCATGCTTTATTCATTTCTTCATTTTCAACTCTCCTCATACTTTCTTCGGCATCATAATTTCGATTGATTAAATACAGTTTTACCTGCAATTTACCAATCTTATCTGTGATTTCATTGATGTTTCCTATTGCAATTGTTCCATCTGCATAACCGAGGTAATGTTTTAAACATTCTTCAAAGAATGCAGATAGATTGGGTATTGCATTTTTACCTTTTTCTAAAACTTTCTCATCAATCGTAATCTTCAAATCTTTTTTGCTCATACTTTAATCCTCATTTGATAATACTCCTTTCTCAAAAAGGTGTCAGGGGTATTGAAATATTACGGTCGTACGGTCATGACGGTCGTACGGTCGTAATTTCAAAAAGTTCCCTAAAGAGTTTTTTTAACATTGGAATATGCAATGTCAAAAATACCTTCATGGTTAATGCCCTTCTCATGACATAATACTCCACATTCCATTTCCAAATGCCTCAATGATTCGGAAGATAATGGATTGCCTTCAATAGCTATTTTATTTCTAATCATATTCTCCATTTCAGATATTGCGCCCAGTTCATTTTCAGAACGAATTCCATGCAGTTCACCGGCAGTAGCTAATGTCAATCCCAAACCGCTTAATGCTTCCTTGTAAATGTCAATAGCTTCAATAGCGTCCGTTATTGTTGCTTCCTGTCTGTATTCACATTTTGCTCTGGCTATTGTCAGTCTCTCCAATGCTTTCAAATCACGTGGGGTGATTGGTTTACCGTCACTCGTTTCCATGGCTGTTTTTCTTGTATCAACATAAAACTCCCTAAGCAATATCTTTGCATCCTTGCTTAAGACCGGAAAGCAGTTTGCCTTAATCCATGTGATGTATTTTTTAAACAGGTCAATGTCCATGATTTCAGATTCATCGACAATGTAGTCCTTGTTAAGCAATGCATCTGCAAGCAAAGTATCCTTTTCCTCATCCACATCATCGGTTAGGACAAATATCAAATCAAAACGGGAGAGATTGGATTCGGGTATGTCCAGCTGCTCCCGATATAATTTGTATGGATCGAACTTGCTGTACTTTGGATTTGCACCTGCAAGTATTGATGTTCTGGCAGACATGACCTGAACGAGTCCTGCTTTTGCTGATGAAACAGTTGACTGTTCCATAGGTTCGTTCAAGCTCTTCTGGGCTGAAGCGGATAGCTTGTCATATTCATCTATGCACAATACTCCTGTGTCTGCAAGCACGGTCGCCCCTGCTTCCATTGTCCATGTTCCGGTCAGTTCATCCTTGACTGTGGATACTGTCAGTCCTGCCTGTGATGTGTTTGTTCCGGAGATTGTAATGTTTTTAGGCGATCTTTTATGCACTGATTGAATCAGTTGGGATTTGCCTATTCCAGGATCTCCAATCAGCATAACATGTATTGTCCATCTGTCCATCATGCCGGATTTGAAGCTGTCGTTTAATGGCCTGTTTCCTTCAAACAGCTGAAGTATCAGACCTTTCTTTATGATATCATAGCCGTAGACTTCAGGAGCCAGGCTGTTGCATAACAAATCAAAGATATCCTCTCTTTTGGATAGATTGATTATTTCAGCTACATCCTCTTCGGATATTCTTGAATCCTCAAAAACGTCATCCACGGGGGTGATGTTGTGGACATGTATGATAAACTCGTATCCGTCCCTTCTGCCCTTGACTTTTCTCGGCTCAATCTTGAAAATCCCCGTTACGTTGACGACATCGCCAACTTTCATATTGGTGAACGGAGAGGCAAGGTAATCCAGCACAATGGCTTTAAATTCCCTTGTGGTTCCGCCGGATCTCAGCTCCAACGGTTCTTCAAGTTTCAATAAGCGATAGTTTCTGTAGATGCTGGTGTCCTTGTCAAGAAACATTGATTTGCTTGTTCCGGCACAATCCGGATTTCTGCAATAGGAAGGTACTGTTTCAGATTGGTTGGGGTCAGCTATGTTTATCATGTTCTGTGCTCCGCATTCTCTGCAGATATAGCTTGCCTGTTTCAGGTCAACTCTAACGTCTGTCATGTTTTTAATCATTGCTTTGGTGCTTATCCATTTGTTGTTGTTTGTGGCATCAAGGTCATGGAGATTATCTCTTTCAGGCACATTCATGAATTTTAGGGTAACGTTGCCAGTATTGAAAATTTCATCCATCTGATCAATGTACTGATACATCTGATGTTTCCAGAAATCCTTTCCTGTCTTTTCAATCAGGAAATGGTTCAGGTTTTCATAATCAATACCGACTTTACACTGTTTATTTTGAGATTTGAGTTTATCAATCTCGGCTTTATGTGTTTTTTTAATGTATGTTTTTAACAGTGCTTTACCGCTAGCCATTTTGAGATAACCTCTCTATTTTACCTGAACGTCACGTACAATGAAACTGTAGTAGGTATAGCTTCCGCTTTTCTCTTTGACCTGTATTGTCATTTCACCTAAGTTGTTTACAAAGTCACGGTATTCCTTGAGGTTGACGTTTCTGATGACGTTGGATTTGCCGACTGAACCTGTATTTTCCAATTCCAATATGGAAGTGATGAAATCAAACAATACGCTTCCTTTGCGGATGTTTTTGTGAATGTCACCGTCGTTTTTAAGGTTTACGTTGATTTCAATGTATAGTTGATCTTCATCCTGGAAGATGTAAAGTTTGAATCTGTTTACGGTTTTTTCTTCACCGTCATCGTCGAAGGTGTATGAGGTTACAGAAGACATTTCAGGTCTGCCTCTTAGGAGTTTGCCGTCTTCAAAGTCTTTAAGTTCTGCTTTTTCATATCCTTCAGGGATTTCAACTATCTCTTCGTAATCTAACTGTGTACTTGTAAATATGGTTTGTTTGTCATTAAAACTCATTTTATCATCTCAATAATAATATTAAAAGAGGATTTAGCTTTTATCCTCTTTTAGAAATTTGGATTGGCTTGGTGCAATCATTTTTTCTGCAGTCATTTCTTCAGCGGACACTTCTCCGGCCCCTATAAGTTCAGCTATTGCACGGTTTGTTGCACGTGTCTTTGCAGTTGACATTATGGTGTGGTCTGAAACTTTGTCTTTACCTTTTTCTGACCTTGAGCATAATGCATCTGATTCCACGCTTCTGCCGTTTGGAAGTGTTGCACGAACGCAGTAATAGGCCTCTTTAACTCTTCCCATTTTTGTCCTTTCAATGTCACGGTCCACTATTTTGGTATCCACATTGAATGCACGGGATAGTTTCTGCCATGCTGATTTTTTCTTGAAGTGTCTTTTTACTTTAACGTAGTTGCCTTCGCTGTCTTTCTCTTTTACTATGATTTCCTGATAGTCTGTTTCGTTCAATAATCCTTTACATAGTTTTTGATAAGCGTCCCATTGTTCAATAGCTATATCAACGTCAGGGACATTGTCCTGTGTTATTAATCCGGTTTCTTTAGGAACTTCCGGATTTTCTATAAGTTCTGCTTTAACCATTTTTTCACCTCTTATAATACTCCGAAGCTTGCGGTAGTGATTCCAAACCATCCGATAGCTATGGCAAATATGATGCTTCCAATCCAAATCATTTTTGGATTAGGGTTTATAGGTTCTTCTTTCGGATATAATCTGGCTGGTTTGGACATTTACAACAACCCTCGTCTTATATCAATTTCAACAATCAAATTCAGATTAATTATTGAATTCCTTCCGTTTTTTCTTTTAATCAAAAGTGTTTTGCTGTCAAGAAAATGGATGTCATCAGATTTTGTAAGTGAATAATACCCATTATCATCTGCAGGCACAAATGCGATGAATAAACCTTCACTAAGGTTTTGCTGCATTTCAAGAATGGCATTTTCCATATTTACCCTCCCTTTTGGTTTTTCCTGAATCCGACAATAAAAGCTTCTCCTCTTATGAATTTGATTAAACCGATATCTCCTTCACTTGCATAATGGATAAGTCCCAGCAGCTTGGAGTGAATTAGTGTCTGATAGGCTTTTTTACCGCCGTCAACCAGCACGATACCTTCATCATCAATATAGAGAATTTCCTGTTCAACATCACATTTGGCTACTTTGATCTCGCCTTTGTGAGTGAGGATGCCGTGGTAATTGTCCTGGAATTGATTTGGAAATGTTTGTGTATTGTCCGCTCCAATGCAATGTCTTTCGAATGGTGAATAGCCGTTCATGCTATTCACCTGATTCAATTTTATTGAATAAATCCCACATTCTGTCCCATATGTTTTTTGGAACTATTACGTGAGGTTCACCGTCTATGTCCTTCATTTCTATCATGATTTAAGACTCCTGTTTGTGTTTTAAATTTTTTCATCCGTCCTGTGTTTAATCAAGTTTCATTATCTTGATTCTGTATGACTCGAAGAATTCCCTTTCATTGCGGATATTTTCTGATTCCTGAATTTCAGCAATGCATTCTTCAAGTGCCCTGAAATTATTGAAGATTATTATTTCATCTGATCGGGGTTTAATTGCTTCACACATTGTGTTTTATCTCCTGTATTTTTCCCTTATGTGGGTGTGGCGATCAACAGTCTAAAACTCAATATGGACCAGAAGTCTTTGAAAATAAAAATAGTTTGTTGGTAAAATCAATATTCCATTCCTTACCGAATATTTAGTACAAGATAAACACTGCTTTTTTAAATTTACAAATGTTTATATATTCATTAAAATAAACTAGATATTGGGTTAAGTTTTGAAAAGTATTAATTTTTAACGAAGTTTTTGCGGACTTGCTAATTATTTTTATTTTTCTTTACTGGCCCATAAGGATTATTTAAAAATAATATAACTCGTTGTCCACGAAAAATTATTTTTGCATAATCCTTTTTTTATGATCTATTTTTTTTCACTGCTTTTTTGATATTTTACCTCCATATACTGATTATTTAAGCATTACCAGAAAAAGTTGTGCGAGAGTGAAAAATTGATTTCACTTCGCAAAATTGATTTCATCCGGTAATGGCAAATATACTTCTGTAAAAATGAATATATAAACATTACGATTTATATTTTCATAAATAATGTTTAGAATTGAGTCTAATTGTATATTGGTTTGTATAGCCAAAAAAATAAAACACCGTATTTTTTCAAATTGGCGTTTAGCAAAAAAAGTAAAAGATAGTGAAATGTATAAATTTCACTTTCCAAATCAACAATATTATTTGATATTCGCAAAGACATCTCTTTTAAGCTGTCTGATTTCTTCGTCAATGCCGTCCATTCGTTTTTTATACTCTGCATTTTCCTTTTCCATCTTAATAAACTCAGGAGATTTGACGGTAATCTTTTCAATCTCCTTGCTCATGGTAAGTGCAGGTAAATGCTTGATATATTCTTCTTTCAGGTCATCAGGATTGGCCATAAAGTAAGCGGTATCTGTTTGGTTTTTAGCCTTTCCCTGCAGTTCATTAACTTTTTCCATTGGCATGCCGTCATTGTACAATGCGCTTGCATGAAACTTTCTTAGCATGTGGCTGCGGAAACGGTTGTAGTTACCTACTTTACCTAAGTTTAATCTTTCATTTACGAGTGAAAAGCCATGTGTAAAATAATTGGGGTCTACCTTAAAAAGTCGACGGCGATCAAGTAAAGAGTCTATTCTCCACAGCAGGTAATTGTTTATTGCAAGAGTTGCTTCAGGACTGCAGAATGTGGTAAAATGTTTTCCTGTTTTTTGTCTTTTGATGTGAAATGTTGGAACTACACCTTCACAGTTACCCAAATCCGCAATTATATCAAAGATATTGGTTTCGTTTGTGTATTCACTTACTGCTTCAATATAATCTCCGATTGTCAGGTTTAGTGTTTCCATTCTGGCACAACCGCTGGATGCCATAAATAATATGATAGGTTTAATTGTTGGTGTAGCCACATCCACGGCTTTTCTGATGATTTCCTTATCAGGCAGGTCTTCAAATTGTATGGGTGCAGATGTGTTTGCAGCTTTTTTATTTATTTGGGGCAATTCGAAAAGTTCAATTTCATAATACCTGTAGATTACAAGTATAGGTGTGAACATTGCTTTTACAGTATTCAATGAAAAATTGTCAAGAAGATATTGTCTAAAGGTCAACAGTCTTCTTTTTAATTTTCTGCGTTTCCATTTTATACCTGCATCCTCTTCTGCTTCTGCTTCGTCTAGGAGTTCTTTTAAACTCATTCCACAAAATTCAGTATACTTTTTCACAGCGTGTTTGTAGATTCGCTCCGTTCCCTCGCTGTGGTTTTTCATAATATGTATTTCTTCAATTAACTCGTTGTCCATAATATCACTTTCTATTTTTTTAATATTATAGGATTATAGTGAGAGCATTTGACAAGTAATATTTCTTCGTAAACTATGGAACAAATTTAACTAAAAAGTAGTAGATAATTCCCCTACTTTTTAATCATCTTTTGTTCGTATTGTATCGAACAAATTTCACTAAAAGTAGTAGATAATTTAAAGTGTGTTATGCCAACTCCAACATGAAGCTGGTCAAAAGGAACCAAAAGTTGCATAATCCAGATTCGCCCTTGCTGATTGGGGAAGTTAAAGATGGTGATGTTGTAAAAGAGGTTAATGAACCCAGCTATATTGATTCACAAACTAGGTTGCTTTGATTTTTAGTTTTGCAATATTGGGGTATGTTTATATTAAGAGAAAATTACATTTTCAATAGAGACAATCTCTGCTTTACCTGCATTCAATACTATTGAACTGGCCCACATTATGGAAGGCGAGGAAGTTTAATGTACAAGATTGTGTTTAAAGAAAAAAGAAGAAGAGAAAACTATCTGACAATACTTTTAGCAAAGTTTACGGCTTCGTTTATATCTTCTTCGTTTGGATGACCTCTATGAACGAATTTAAATTGTCCTCTGCAATGGAATTCTCTATCATCCATGTTTAATCCACATTTTTCAGCTTCTTTTTTTATTTGCTTATAGGTTGATTCGATAAGAGCTGCGGATGAGACATTAACAATACTTCCAACATTCACATCAATATTTTTGAGGAATTCCTTGACTTTTGAATCTGCTCCAGCATTATATACACTATTTCCCAAGAACAATATGTCAACATCTTCGTTTAAAGGTTCATCTATTGTTTTTGGAGCAACACCGATAGCTTCACCTATTGCTTCTGCAAGTTTTTCAGTATTTCCAGTTTTTGAATAATATCTTATTGCAATTTTCATTTTAAAACCTTCCTTGAATTGTATTACTACTCACAAACCCAACTAATTAACTCATTAATTTGGCTTTGTTGGTCGTCTTTACTTTCAAATCCTTTAGGATCATTGTTTTCACTACACATAACATTTTTGTGAGCACCAAATCTTAATACTCCAAATTCAAATGCGACATGTTCAGCTACAGGTGTGTAATCTGCTTCTCCTCCACCATAGCTGAATACTATACCTATTTTTTTTGATTCGTCTGGTGCTTTCATCTCTTTTGCAGGATTGAATTTGGAATAGAATCTGTCAATTAAAGCATCGACCATTCCAGGAAGCCTTCCAAAGAAAATAGGGGTGATAATAAATGCACCGTCACATTCTTCCAGATCATTGATTAAATCATATGCATCATCTTGAACTATGCATTCGTCTTTTGCCTTACAAGCATTATCAGCTTGACAAAATCCGATTTCTTTATCTTTTATATTGAATATTTCAACGTCTCCATCAATTTTTTCTTTGATGAAATTTGCAATTGCATATGAGTTTCCTTTTCTTGTACTTCCATTTATAACGATATATTTTGCCATAATTAATACTCTCCTTTGTTGAAATAACTTTAAAGTTATTATATATTATGATATATGAGGTCGTATTAATATAGTTAATCGTTATATAAATGTAGCAGGTGCATAATGGTAACCTTTAACAACACTATAGAAACATTTTTAAATTCACTCCTACAAAGACTATTACATGAGTGAAAGTGATGAAATAATCAAAAGACTGGACAGAATAGAAAATGAATTGATTACAATAAAAGAAAATAATTACAATCAAAACCTTCAAACTGCCATTGAAAGCATTAGGGACACCTACTCTAATTCAATCAAGAAAAATTTTGCAGACAATCTGGGGGAGAAGTGTAGTGAATTTTATCTCCCAAATTGCAAAAATGAAGAGTGCAAACAATTTATAGTCCAAGAGTTCAAAGAACTTTTTTTAAATACTCAAGAAACAGACCTCAACAAACTTAATGAACAGCTGGATGAAAAATTTTATTCTGTATGTGGCGTAGAATGTAGTCCATGCTACAATAACTTTAAGGAATACTTCTTTGAAGAGTTGAAGATGATCAATTCCATTAATGTGTCATATGAACTTAATGAAAATGAACCGATTGAAAAGTTGGATGTGGATATGTTAATTTCCGATGTATTTGAACCGTTATCGAGCAAGCAAAGGGTTATCATAATAGAATCGTTATATGTAGAAAACAAATCATATACTCAACTTTCACATTTAACTAAATTAAGGGGAGGAAACCTACTGTTCCACCTTGAAAAACTACAGGATGCAGGTTTAATCTCACAAAAACAAGACCGTGGCGAATACCTGCTCACAAAAAAAGGTTATACAACTTTGTCCTTAATAAATCAATTTCAAAAATTAATGTAATTACAATAATTGGCCACATTTATACGGGTTATAATGTGTCATTGAGAAAGAATTTGCCAAGCAATATTGTTTTCACTGTTCACGAACAAATTTCACTATACGTATCGGAGAATTTGGTTATTATTATGCCCACGCCAATATGGAACTGGTCAAAAGGAACCAGAAGTGACACAATCCTAATTCTCCGTTGATACTTGCTGAGATTAAAGAGAGGGAGTTGTAAAAGAGGTAAATGACCCAGCTATATTGACAGCCAACAAACATTGATTTGATTTCGCCAATAAAATTATTGTTTTGAAATTATAATATTGTTATCATTCTTAAATATTGTTTTATTTTATTTTAATCGTTTATTATTAAAATAAATAATTTTAAATAGTTTATAATTAATAATATCTATAAAAATATGATTAAATTTTTTATTTATTTTTTTTGATATATTTCTTAAAATAAATTAGTAATTGCTTAAATAAAATTAGTATAATTACTTAAATATGAATAGTATAATTACTTAATTGGTGGTATGTGGAATATATTAAAAGATATGTTTTGCATATAATGTAATATTTATAATTTTAAAACTAAATTATTATCATGAAAAAGTTTTTGAGTGTTGCATTAAAATTCCAATGGAAAACAATAGTGTTTATTTTCGCATTAATAATCATTCAGACATTCGTTCAAATGGAAATAATTGATTTGTTCGGTGCGGCTTTGACTGGAGTCAAAGAA
Source organism: Methanobrevibacter sp. (assembly GCF_036307625.1). Taxonomy (GTDB): domain Archaea; phylum Methanobacteriota; class Methanobacteria; order Methanobacteriales; family Methanobacteriaceae; genus Methanocatella. Next base: position 4,763 of record NZ_JAXJXF010000009.1, on the reverse strand, counting down.
CAGAACGTTGATTTGCTTTTCAAATCAGGATTATATATGTTAATGTATACCGTCATTTCAATGATTGCCGTTTATGTCATCTCTTTTCTCACAACAAGAGTGGCTTCAAAATCAGCATATACTGTCCGTGAGAAAATATTCCATATTCTGATGAACTTGCCTCGTGAGGAAATTGATAAATTTAAAATTTCAGGGCTAGTTACAAGGTCAACCAGAGGTATGTCCTCCGAACAGGGATTTATAGTGATGATACTCGAACAGTTAATGCTTATTCCAGTTACATTCGTAGCAATTGTATATGAAATAGCATTGATTGATGGAACTTATGCATTATTTTTCTTAGGATTTATTGGTGTTCTTTCTGCAATCATAATTTTTAGAATGAAACAGATTGTGGAAATATTTTTCAGAGCTAAAAAGACATATGGTAAACTAAATTTATTATTCTTATCCAAAATCAATGATATAGCTGGCAGGATTCCATTTAACAAACAGGAGTATGAAGTCGAATTTGAAAAGGCATGTGAGAACTCCTATGATAAAAATGTCATCTATATTAAAAGTCAATGTTACCTCGGACCAATATTAATGTGGGGTTTATATGTTATTGTCCTGGTTACATTGGCAATGGTTAATTCAGGATACACCATTGGATTTGAAACTGATAGTGTAATTGATTCATTCATTATTCTGGTATATGTTGCCTACTTCATCACTACTCTAGCTAATATTCCTGCATTAATTGACAGATGGCCACGTGCATATGCCACTTCTGTGCGTTTGGAGGAAGTCTTGAATATTGAAGATAAAATCATAAAATCCAATACAAATGATAATCTGAAGGAAATAGAGATTGTTGAGGAGGATATTGCTCAAGAGGCTAAGGGCATATGGGATGAAAGAAAGGGTATCTCTGAAAAATTCACTGCATTGTTAAAAGAGGATAAGGCCAAAGTAAGAATATCAATGATTTTACTTACGATATCCACATTGTGCATGGTTTATGCCCCAAAAGTTGCCGGAAAAACAGTTGATTTATTGGCTTCCAATTGGAATTCAACTAATGACCCTGCTATCTACATTAGTCTTGCCCTGTTGCTGGTATTGTATTCAGTAGGATATCTGTTTAAATTACCTCCAAAGAGAATCATGGGGGCCACAGGTGAAAAAGTAGCATATGATTTAAGAGTGAAATTATTTGATAAGCTTGATGCTGTTGGTTCCGATTTCATTCAGGAAAATTCAAAGGGTCTTGTTCTATCCAGACTAAACAACGATGTGATGAACATCAGGGAGTTTGTTTCATCTAAATTTACTGAAATTTATGCGCAGATTCTATTTATAGTCTTTGTAATAGTGTTGATTGTGATGACAGACTTCAGGTTGAGCTTAATATACCTTGTGATATTGCCGGTTTATGCCGTTTGCTTTTATGTATGTGATGTCAAATCTAAAAACTATTACGATGGTCATCAAATGCAGTTGGGGAGATTGATGAGCTATTTTGAAAGAGGCCTGTCAAATCGTGATTCATTCCATGAAAAAGGGTTTAAAAAAATGAATCAAACTGTAATTGACTATTATGTCAAATCCAAAAACGTTACTAATTTTATGGTGCCTGTTACAACCCTTTTAACAAATATAAGTAAGATAACTGTTTATATTGCGGGGATTTACTTTTTAGCAGGTAATGAGATTCAGATAGGGACTCTATTGGCAGTTATTATGTATGGGCAATTATTAACAGATCCTATTAAAAAGCTAAGTTCCTCGATGGCCACTATTGAAACTTCATTTTCAAGCATCAAAAGGATATTTGCAATCATTGACTATAAAAACGATAAATAATTGAATTTCAATCATCTTGATGTCTGATGTAAGCTCAATTATTCTTGCAATTTGAATTGATGCTTTTTTTGAATAATTCTTTGAGGTTTCATAATCCGATTTGCCATTGATGATTGGTGTTGTTGTAAAAGAAGTCAATGAACTCAGTTATATTGATTTACAACAAAAATTATTTTAAACTAAATTATATTATTTTCCTTCTAGACGTTTAATATCTAAAATCATTTGATCAAAGTCAGAAATGAAGTTTTCATCTTGCACTACTCTGAATTTTTCATATTTTTCAAGCACATGTTCTCGTGCTTCTTCAGCAGATATCTTACCTTTGCCAACAAGAATTGGCAGCCTTCGAAGTTTAAGGTAGTCATCCAGCAGTTCTTTCCAATCTTTCATACCCATTGGGATTCTATCCTCTGCGCGTGATTCGGCTAAATTCAAAAAACCTTCTACTAAACTATTTAATCTTGATAATTCATTTTGATTCAAATAATTTTTGGATATGACCACGTCACTTTGTAGTATTTTTCCATTTGGTGCTTTTTTCCAGGTTGTCAAGCCCATATGAGGATTTTCAATATCGCTTCGTGTTTCTATGAGTTCTGCTGCAGTATGGTTGCTTATTGCAAATATCAGTTTGTTTTGTACTGTGGCAAAGAATTCTTTTGTTATGTCTGCATCTTTGTTATAATCAAAGCTTGTTGCATAAATGTCTGTGATTTTTTGATTGAATCTTCTCTCTGAAGCCCTTATTTCTCGTATGGTTTCTAATAATTCATCGAAATAGTCTTCTGTAAATCTTCCACCTTTTTTCAGAAGTTCTTTATCGATGACAAATCCTTTTATCATATATTCCTTTAATATTTTATTGGCCCAACGGCGGAACTGTGTTGCTTCTTTACTGTTTATTCTGTATCCTATTGATATGATTGCGTCAAGATTATACCATTTTTGGGGCCTACCTCGATTATTTGATTTTTTTAAGGATTTCTTAATAAAATTGGGATTGTCTTTAAAAAGGTCTTTAGAAGATATGCTTACTTCTTTTTCATCTAGCTCTCCTTCTTGGATTATATTTGAGAAATGCATTGAAATATTGGCTGATGTTGTTCCAAATATTTCTGCTATGACTTTTTGACTTGACCATAATGTTTCGTTTCCAATTATAAACTCAGCTTCTATATCGTTCTGTTCGCTTTTGTATAGTAACTTTTCAATAAGTTTGAATTCGGGCATACACTTCCTCCTTGGTTTAATTTAAAAATTTTTATAATTGGTTTTATATATGTTAATGATTATTATATCCAATTTTTGTTAGAGCATTTGATAAGTAATATTTGTTTAATATCTATTGCTAAAGTAGTAGATAATTCCGCTACTTTTCGCCCTTATCTGTTCGTATGTTGTAGAACAAATTTCACTAAAAGTAGTAGATAATTTCTATATTGTTATGCCAACAGTAACATGAAGCTGGTTAAAAAGAACCAGAAGTTGCATAATCCTGATTCGCCATTGCTGATTGGTGAGGTTAAAGACGGTGATGTTGTAATGGAAGTAGATGAACCTAGCTATATTGATTCTCAAACTAGGTTGTTCTAAAGTATTTTTTTCATGGAAAATTGTTGAATAAGTTACATTTTTCAGATGTTTGTATCTTTTAAAAAGTCAATTATATTCATATGGTGTATTCCATTTTTTGAATAATCCCAATTATCAAGTGTTACGACATATTTAAGGTAGTTATCATTAATTTTTTCCAAACTTCTAAACTCTCGATTTCGGGTAGCTTCATCCAATATACTTTCGGATACTTGGACATATATTGTTTTGTTAGGTTTTTGACATACAAAATCCACTTCAAGTCCATCAATATTTCCAATGGTAATTTTGTAATTTCGTCTAAGAAGTTCTAAAAAAACAATATTTTCTAAAATTTTCCCTCTTGATTTATTAAATCCTGTTTGGATTTCATAAAATCCTGGATCGATACAATAGTACTTCTCATTTGTTGTTAATATTTTTTTAGTTTTGATTTCTTCTCTTTTTGATTTAATTATAATATATGCGTCTTCAATTTGTTTTAGATAATTGCTAATTGTATTTGTTGAAACAGATATCCCTTCATGTTTTAAAAAATTTCGAATGGAGTTAACAGAAAAAATTTCACCGGTATTTACTATTATAAATTTAATCAGTCTTTCTAAAAATACAACATCACGAATGTTGTTTCTTGATATAATGTCTTTCAATACAATTGTTGAGAAAATATCAGTTAAATAATCAATTTTTTCCTCTTCATTGAAATTTAGAGTTCTTGGAAGACCGCCATATTTCATATATTCATTAAATATTTTTATTTCATCATTTGAAGTTATTTGCACATTTTTCATTTTATGATATTCTAAAATTTCATTAAAAGAAAAAGGAAACATCACTATTTTAATGTATCTTCCTGAAAGTAGTGTTGCGAGCTCTCCTGATAAAATTTCTGAATTTGAGCCAGTTATATAAATGTCAGCATCTAAATCAATTCTATATGCATTAATGCTTTTTTGCCAGTCTTTAATAAGTTGGATTTCATCAAAGAATAAATAAATTTTACCTTCAATGTTTTGTGTTTCGTTAAAAATAAAATTATTCAGGTCTTCATGTGTTTTAATTTTATCGTAATTTGCAGATTCTAACGGGAGATATATTATATTGCTATCATTAATTCCATTTTCTTTAAGTTCATTTATTATTTGCTTTAAAAAATAGGTTTTACCTGATCTTCTAAGGCCTGTGATAACTTTTATCTCTTCTTCATCAATGAATTTACGAATTTTTTTTAAATAAGTCTCACGAATTATCATAACTATATACTAATTTATTATTTATTAATATAAACATTTGCTTTTTTTAAATTGTATACTGATAAT
>NZ_JAXJXF010000008.1:0-6043 GCF_036307625.1 Methanobrevibacter sp. | reverse complement strand
GACGGTGTAATGCCTCAAACCAAAGAACACTTATTCTTATCCATGACTTTAGGTATTAAACAATTAATCATTGCAGTTAACAAAATGGATATGGAAAACTACAGTGAAGACAGATTCAATGAAGTAAAAGAAGAAGTTGGTGTCTTACTCAAATCCATCGGAAGAAATCCTTCTGACGTTCCATTCATCCCAATTTCCGCATTTGAAGGTGACAACATTAAAGAGAAAAGTGAAAACATGCCTTGGTACAAAGGTGACGCACTTATCACTGAATTAGACAAATTAACCCCACCTGAAAAACCTGTCGACTTACCATTAAGAGTACCTATTCAAGACGTCTACTCCATTACTGGTGTAGGAACCGTACCTGTAGGAAGAGTCGAAACCGGTATCATGAAAAAAGGTGAAAATGTTATCTTCGAACCTGCTGGAGCTTCCGGAGAAGTTAAATCTATCGAAATGCACCACGAAGTATTCGACGAAGCTGAACCTGGTGACAACATCGGATTCAACGTAAGAGGTGTAGGTAAAAACGATATCAGAAGAGGAGACGTAGCTGGACACACTAGTGACGCTCCAACTGTAGCTAAAGAATTTACCGCACAAGTTGTTGTATTACAACACCCTGGTGTAATCACCGTTGGATACACTCCTGTATTCCACTGTCACACTTCCCAAACTGCATGTACTTTCTTAGAATTAACTTCCAAATTAGACCCTGCTACTGGTCAACCTGAAAAAGGAACTCCTGACTTCCTTAAAACTGGTGATGCAGCTATCGTCCAAATTAAACCTACTAAACCAATGGTTATGGAAGAAGCTCAAAAAATCCCACCTATGGGAAGATTCGCTATCAGAGATATGGGTCAAACTGTTGCTGCAGGATTATGTCTTAAAGTTACTTCAGCAAAATAAGTTTGTAAACAATAACTAGAAAGTAATTTTTACTTTCTTTTCTTTTTGTTTTTTGGAGGATAATAAATGAATCAAGCAAGAATTAAGCTTACAGGAACAGATCCAGAAAAATTAGCATATGTATGTGATCAACTTAAAAAAATTGCTGAAAGAACTGGTGTTGACTTATCTGGTCCTATTCCATTACCAACTAAAAAATTAGTTGTACCAACAAGGAAATCTCCAGATGGAGAAGGAAAAGCTTCTTGGGAAAAATGGGAACTCAGGATTCATAAACGTTTAATCGGTATTGGAGCTGATGAACGTGCTATGAGACAAGTTATGAAAGTTAACGTTCCTGATAATGTAAGTATTGAAATTGAACTTAAAGGATAAATATTTAGAATCCTTCTAAATATTCCTTTTCATATGCCGAGATAGTCTAGTCTGGTAAGGCGCAGGACTTGAAATCCTGTGAGGTTTCCCTCGCCTGGGTTCAAATCCCAGTCTCGGCGTTTATATCTATTTTTAAAAAAAGTTTTTTAATTTGATATCTAATTCATCCAAATTAGATACAACATCATTTTTATTTAATTCGTCTATTTTTGGTCTTTGAATCATAATTACTGCAATATTCTTTTCATTTGCAGCCTGTATCTTTTCAACGACTCCACCTATTTCTCCGCTTTCCTTTGTAATCATTGCTGATGCATCATATCTTTCAATAAGATCAATATTTTCTTCAAGGCTTGCAGCTCCTTTCATTGGAATGATGTGGCTTGGGTCAATGTTTAGTTTTTCACATTTTTCAAGTGAGCTTTCCACCTTCAGAATTCTTGGGTAGAACCTTTCGGCGGAAACGTATTTCAGGATGTCCTCCATGGTGTTGGCTCCTGCAAAATGCAGAACATTTCCTTCATTGAATCTTTCAGATATCAATTTTCCAGCATCGTCAAATGAGTCTACGTAATGGATATGTGATGTGTCGATGTTTTTCAGGTCTGTGGTAGGTCTTTCAAAGCGAACATATGGAATTTTCAACTCTTTTGCTATGCTTGCGCTTGTCTGTGTAATGTGCTTTGCAAATGGGTGGGTGGCATCAATCAGAATGTCAAAGCCATTGTCCATTATGATTTTGATGATTTCCTCTTTGGGAAGCGGACGGGCTATGGTGTCGTCACTTCCTCCCTGCCTGGCCAGTTTGGCCCCATACTCTGTGGTGGTGGTTGTTAGGATGTATGCATCATAGCTTTTTTTAATAAATTCTATAATGTTTATGGAGTCTTTGGTTCCTCCAAGCAGAAGTATCCTCATTTCATCACCCTGTCCATTATTTTTTGTGTTATCACTATTGTTGAAGATACAATCAGAATTATTGCCCAGTCAATTGGGTCGATTGAAGTTGTTCTGAATATTGTCTGCAATTGTGGAATGTATAAAATCAAAAGCTGAAGCAGGAATGAAATTATGATTCCCAGGTAAAGAAATTTGCTTGATTTTTCTGAGTTTGCCCTTCCGTTGAACGCATTCAGCAATTGATATACTACAAATAATGTGAATGCAACTGTCATTGCTTTTATTGTTGGAGCTCCTGTGGATATTTCATATATGAATACGCATATTGTTCCTATTGCCATTACTATGCCTAAAATCAGTATCTGAAGCATTGTATTTTTGGTCAGTATATCTCCCTTTTCGGGAGGTCTTTTCATAATGTCCCTTTCGGCACCTTCAATACCAAGCATCTGTGCCGGAGGTCCGTCCATTACAATGTTAAGCCATAGAAGCTGTGCCGGATTGAACGGCAGAGGCAGATTCAGAAGTGAGGTCCCGACGATTGTCAGTATTGCTCCGACATTTGTGGATACCTGATATTTGACGAATCTTTTGATGTTGTCATAGATTTTCCTTCCTCCTTCAATTGCTTTCACGATTGTTGTAAAGTCGTTGTTTTGAAGAATCATGTCTGATGCTTCTTTTGCAACATCCGTTCCGTCACCCATTGCAACTCCAATTGATGCTTTTTTAAGTGCCGGTGCATCGTTTACACCGTCTCCGGTCATTGCAACAATGTTGTCCAGTTTTTTAAGTGTTTCCACGATTTTCATTTTTTGTGTTGGCTTTACTCTTGCATAGACTTGAATTTCAGGAGCTATTTTCAGGTATTCCTCATCGCTTAACCTATCCAGTTCGGCTCCGGTCATTACCTTTCCGTCGGTCAGGATGCCTATGTCTCTTGCAATTGCACATGCTGTCTTTTCATGGTCTCCGGTAATCATTATGATGTCGATTCCGGCATTGATACAGTCTCTTACGGATTTTTTCACGTCATTTTTAGGAGGGTCGATTAAACCGAGAAGTCCGGTAAATGTAAGGTTCTCTTCAGGTGTCTGGGTATCATTTATCTTGTATGCGAATCCGATTGTTCTGAGTGCATGTCCGCTCATTTCATCAATCTTTTCAAGTATCTTTTCCTTGGTTTTATCATCAATAATTTCAATACTTCCGTTTCTATCTATGTATTTGCATTTATCTAAAATTATTTCTGGAGCACCTTTGGATAAAACAATATTATTTTCACTGTCTAATATGTGTATGGTAGTCATCATTTTACGATTACTGTCAAGTGGAATTTCATCGATTCTTTCAAGGGTCACATCACATTCATTGCAATACTTTAGAATGGCTCCGTCAGTTTGATCTCCGATGATTTTATCATTGTCCAATGTGGCATTGTTGCATAATTTTCCAATTAGGTGTGTTTTGTCTTCATTTGTGTAAACGCTCTCGACTACAGTCATTTTATTTTCGGTCAGTGTACCTGTCTTGTCACTGCAGATGACTGTGCAGGAACCTAAGGTTTCAACTGACAGGAGCTTTCTTACAATTGCATTGGATTTTGCCATTTCTGACATTCCAAGAGCAAGTGTCAATGTCAGGACGGCCGGAAGGCCTTCCGGAATTGCTGCAACTGCCAGTGAAACTGCAGTCATGAATGTTTCGACAAGAGGTATTCCCTTTAAAAACTCCATGATGAAGATGGCTATACATACGACTATTGCGATGGCGGACAAAGTCTTTCCAAGCTTTCCAACACGTTTGGCAAGTGGGGTTTCCTCATCATCCTCCTGGACAATGTCTGCAATTTTCCCGATTTCTGTTGACATTCCAATGTTTTCAACAACTCCAAGTCCGTTTCCTGAAAGGATATTTGAGTCCATGTAAAGCTTATCGTTGATTTGTTTTGCAACTGCTTTGGACTCTCCTGTAAGCTGGGACTCATCACAGCTTAGGGATTTGCTTTCAATCAAAACTAAATCGGCTGGTACTTTTGAACCTTCCTCAAGAACTACGATGTCTCCAACGGTCAATGTTTTTGCATCAATTTCTCTAATCTTTGAGTCCCTTTTGACGACGGCATGTTTTGTGATGAAATTTTTAAGGCTTTCAATAGCCTTCTGTGATCTGTACTCCTGGATAAATCCCATAATCACATTCAAAAGAACTGCAAGGATTATCACTCCTGCATCGATAACGTCTCCAATTGCAAATGCGGCAATTGCGGCAACAATTAGAAGCCCAATTAGGATATCTACGAATTGAGATAGGAATAAGATATATAATGGTGTAGGTGGTTTTTCGGCAATCTCATTCAATCCGTATTCCTTCTGTCTTTTTTGAACTTCACTTGAGCTTAGTCCGTCCAGTGATGTGTCGTATCGGGTAAGTATGTCACTCATATTATCACCTTAAAATGTAAAAGCTTGCTTTTTTATAATTTTTTAACTGCATATTTACTTTGGGAGTATTTAAATCTTCCCCTGTCAATGGCTTGATAATCAGCATGGCATTGATTTTTCTTGAAAGATTCACCAGATGTGGCTGAAGTTCGCTTGGAGGCCTTATTGAATATATTATGTCGACATCCCTGTAAAGGTCAAGATTGGGGTTTGTGATATCGTCTTTGATGACGCTTTCGTTTGCCGGTGAAATGTCTGTTTTTATCAGGGTGATGTTTTTCCTTTCGCTCAGCATATCACAAATCATGTCAAATTTTCCCACTGCAATCTCGGCAATTTTGACATTTCTCTCTCCAATTTCATTCAGTATGTACTCTCCAAAATCTTGCCACATTTTTTTACCTCTTGAAATTAATTTTAATCAATCCAAACTATTAAATATATTGTTTTGTATAAGTATTTTTTAGTATGAAAGTAAGAAAGTTCGTTCCAAATGATATAAAAAGGGTTTTTGAAATAGAAAGCATGTCATTTGACCAATCCTACGGAATCAACATGTTTCAGCAGCTGTATGATATGGGCATAGGTTTTCTGGTTGCTGAAAAGGACAATTATGTAATAGGTTATGTAATGTTTTGGATCAAGTATGAAAATCAGGGTCACATAATCTCCATTGCAGTCGACAAGAATTATCGCAGGTTGGGCGCTGGAACCGAACTGCTTGTTCGTGCCATTTCAATCCTTTCCATGCTTAAGATTGACGCAATATATCTGGAAGTGAGACAAAGTAATGATGGTGCGGTCAGGTTTTATGAAAAATTTAATTTTATAAAGGATAGGGTTGTTCCCGGATATTATGAAGATGGGGATGCGGCCATAATAATGTATCTACCTGTTGAAAGGGGTAAAGTTTCCTAAAAGTAGATTTTTGTAGTCAGTAATGACTTCCGGAGGTATTGCACCTGTTGCAAACATTATCGCAAGCAATATTGCATAGAACAATATTATTGCAATCTGGATATATCCGTGTTTTTTTGCGCTAGGGTCTTTTCGGGTAATCAGATAAATCGCAATGATTAAACCGATGATGCTTCCCAATATTGCAAAGAAGTATCCGATAAATATCAGCAGTCTGCTTGTTTTGCCTGTTTCGGCTGGAGCAGGAGTGTATTCCTTTTGAATAACAATCGGATTTACCACTTTCACATTGTTTTCAGGATTCTTTTTAAATAGCAATGGGGTTCCGCATTTGACGCAGAATTCCGCTTCTTCAGGATTTTTATATCCGCATAATGGACAGGTGTCCTTGTCCTGTGTGATTTTTGGAAATTCATATCCGCATTTTATACAAAATCCGTAAACATCGTCACCTGCTGTACCGCATTGTGGACATCTTCTCATCATAATAT
>NZ_JAXJXF010000007.1:0-14779 GCF_036307625.1 Methanobrevibacter sp. | reverse complement strand
TAAATGGATTTTTCTATCATGATTTTAATTTTTATATGTCAATATTTAAATATTGGTAGTAGGTTTTATATTCAATCACTTACAAAAAATATAGTGGTGATAAAATGGTATCCGAAAAAATGGAAAAAGAATTAAATGGACAATTGAATGCTGAGGTTTACTCAGGATATTTATATTTATCTATGGCAGCTTACTTTGAAGATGAAGAATTAGCAGGATTTGCTAACTGGATGAGAGTACAAGCTGAAGAAGAATTAGAACATGGAATGAAATTCTATGACTACATTATCAGAAGAGGAGCTTCTGTAACTTTAACAGCAATTGATGCTCCACAAACTGAATGGGACAGCCCACTCGCTGCATTTGAACATGTTTTAGAACATGAAAAAATGGTTTCCGGATTAATCAATGATTTAGTGGATTTAGCTATCGAAGAAAAAGACCACGCTACCAACAATTTCTTGCAATGGTTTGTCGAAGAACAAGTTGAAGAAGAAGAAAATGCAATGGAATTATTATCCAAAGTTAAATTCGCTGATGGCGATAACAGATTAATGTATGAATTAAACAAAGAATTAGGTGAACGTTCACCTTCTGAAGACTAGATTTTCTAGTCTCCTTTTTATTTTTTTTCCAGGTGTTATAATGAGCTATCCTGATGGTCCGACAGATGAGGCTAAAATTGATTCGACCAAATACGATTCCAAATTAATCGGCGAAAATGATTTGGGAAGCGTGCACATTCATGGTCCTTTTGGCGACATTTCATCAGATGTTAAAATAGCTTATTTAATAGGAATGCATCCTCTTGAAAGCAAGTCTCACAGAGGATTGTTTGAAAGATTAACCAATAAAAAAGATTTGAAATATTGTTATTACATTTACAATATTAACGTTAAAGAGTTGAACACTGAGACCGAAGGACGTTTGGAAGGCCAATTGCTTGCAAAAGAATTTGTCATGCAGGATATAATTGACTCCAAATATGACCTATTTGTGGATATTCATTCAAATAGAGGATCTCACGGACCTGGCGATTATCAGATTACTAATTTTATTTTTGCACCGGGTTTTGATGAAAAGTCTTTGGGGTATATGGATAAATTGATTGAAAACATTGATGGAGTTCAGTATTATGCTCCTGAGCATAGAACTAGCCCTCCGTTTATCACAGAACCTACAGCAAAAGCCGGAATTCCAACATTGGTTTATGAGTGCTATTCATATGAACCTATGGAAGTTACATGTGATTTGGCTTATAAATTGATTAATTCTATTGAAAACTTAAAGTTTTAATTAATATTTTCCCGATTTTTTTCAAAAGCTTTATTATACTTTAGTAACAAATATATATAAGAAATTAATATTTATTTATGGATGTGAAAAAAAATGATTATCAAGGCACCTTCAAGAATACATATGTCTCTTATTGATTTAAACGGGTCATATAGAAGAATCGATGGTGGAATTGGTTTAGCATTATCTGAACCTCAATTTATTTTGGAAATTCAAAAAAGAGATGATAAAATGGTCACTTTAGAATTTTCTGATGATGTTGATGATCCAGAAGCTATTCTTGAATGCTCAGAAAAAATTCCTGTAGCAGCTCAAAAAACAATAGACCATTTTAAAATTGACGAGGGTTTCCACTTTATTGTTCATCAAACTTATCCTCCTCACTCTGGATTTGGAAGTGGGACTCAAATTGCTATTTCAACAGCTCATTTAATTACTGAAACAATGGGCATTGAAATTGAAAGTAGACTTTTAAGTAGCATTGTTGGAAGAGGGGGAACTTCAGGTATTGGAACATATACTCATGATTTGGGTGGTTTTATTCTGGACGGTGGACATAGTCTTGAAGAAAAACCAGGATTTTTACCTTCCGGTGCTTCAAAGGCAAAACCGGCCACATTGATTGCAAGATATGATTTTCCCGAAGAGTGGAATATATTGATAGCCATTCCTAAAGTTGAAAAGCATATGAATGGTCAGGATGAGGTTGATGTTTTCCAGGATTGTTGTCCTATTCCAAGAGAAGAAGTGGAAAAGGTATCTCATTTGATTTTAATGAATTTGGTTCCGTTCATGCTTGAAAAGGATATTGAAAACTTCGGATGGGCTATTAGTGAACTTCAAAAAGTGGGGTTCAACAAATTGGAACATTCTCTTGATGCTTCATTTTTACCTACAATGCAGGCTATTGAAGATGCAGGTGCTTATGGTGTAGGTATTTCCTCATTCGGACCAGTTCTATATACAATATTTGACGAATCCAATGCTGATATTGTAGAAAAAACTAAAGAGATTATTGGTGAAGAAGGTACTGTTTTTGTTACCAAAGCTCAAAATCATGGATTCGTTATTGAAAAATAGATTGTTTGCTGTTATTCTCTCTGTAGAATAGCAGAATCTAATATTTTTATACTTTTTTTTGTTTTTATATAGTTTTAGCTAGCTGTTAATTATTTTTTTTAAAAAGAGATTAAAGGAAGCCAGAATGATGTGGCTTCCTTATTGATACATATGTTTTAAATCATGTTAGATTTCAAATCCGCCGTCTACTTTGATGATTTGTCCATCAATAAATGCGGAATCGTCAGTGGCAAGGAATAGTGCTGTTGTTGCAATGTCTTGACCTTCACCACATCTTTTTACTGGGCATTGGTCAATCATTTGCTGCAATGCTGATGGGCCTCCGATACTGTCTACCATTGCTGTGTGAATTAATCCTGGTGCAATACCATTGCATCTTATTTCAGGACCTAATTCCCATGCAATTGACCTGGTTAATCCCATCATTGCATGTTTACTGTCAACGTATGCTGCAAATCCGTGGTGTGCTCCAAATGATGCTACGGAACATGTATTGATGATGGTTCCTTTTCCTTTTTCTTTCATTACAGGCGCTACCAATTGGGTTAAACGTAATGCTGAAGTTACATTTACAGTAAATACGTTGTTCCACTCTTCAATGCTTAGTTCCATTAATGGGGACATTGAAAGCATTCCTGCATTGTTGAACAAGACATCAACGGTTCCATATTCATCCATTGTTGTATCAAATATTTTTTGAACATCGTCCAAGTTTGCCATATCTGCAATTACATAGATTGCTTCGTTTCCAGCAGCTTTGATATCATCTACCACTGCTTTTGCTCTTTCTTCATTTCTACCGGTTACTACAACTTTAGCTCCTTCTGCTGCAAATAATTTTGCTGATTCTCTACCCATTCCGGATGTTGCTCCGGTAATTATTGCTACTTTACCATCTAGTTTTCCCATTTTATCACCTTTTTAAGCATTTCATGATATCATGATAATTATAATAATAGTATATATTTTTTACATATTTAAGTTTTATCTAAAAAAAAGAAGAATGTTTTATATTTAGACTGAATATTATAGACTAAATTTTGTTTATTTTAAAAAATTTTTAAAAAAAATAGGATGTGAAGTTTATAAGCTATAAACTTCATTGGATGGTGTAATTTTAATATTATTCTCATTTAAAATGGAAATTAATTGGTCTATATTTTCTGAATGCAATAATAAGATTGCTTTTCCGACTTTTTCATGTGTAAATGCATAAAGATATTCCAAATCAATATCATTGTCTTTTATGGTTTTTAAAATGGTTGTCAAACCCCCGGGAGTATCATTCATTTCAACACCTATTATGTCGGTTATTTTAACTAAAAAGTTATTTTTTTCAAGTGCCTCTTTACCTTTTTCGGGATTGTCAACAACAAGTCTCAAGATACCGAATTCAGAAGTATCGGCCATGCACAATGCTTTTATGTTAACGTCTGCATCGCTAAGCACTTCCAAAGGTTTTGATAGGCTTCCCATTCTGTTCTGTAAAAATATTGATAATTGTTTGATTTTCATGTTTTCACCTTTTAGTGGAGATTTCTTTTATCGATTACTCTTTTTGCTTTTCCTTCAAATCTTGGTAGGGTTTTTGGTTCTACGAGTGTAACTTTAACTCTAATTCCGGTTTCGTTTTCAATTGATTTTCCAATTTTATTTTGGACTGACATCATTTCTTTTACACCATCAAAGAAAATGTCCTGTGATGCTTCTACCTTAACTTCGATTTCATCTAAAGTTCCAGGTCTTGTAACTATAATTAAATAATGAGGCTCTACATCACCTGCTTTAAGCAATGCTTTTTCAATTTGTGATGGGAAAATAGCTACTCCTTTAACTTTAATCATGTCGTCGGATCTGCCTGTAATTCTGCTCATTCTTGCATGTGTCCTTCCGCATTCACATTTTTCGTAAGTGATTTTGGTAAGGTCTTTTGTTCTAAATCTTATGACTGGCATTCCTTCTCTTTCAAGGTTGGTCAATACGAGTTCTCCAGGTTTTTCACCGCCGATAACTTTTTCGGTATTTGAATCAATGATTTCAGGATAATAGATGTCTTCTGCAATGTGCAATCCTTTTTGCGCTTCACATTCCACACCTATTCCTGGACCCATAAGTTCTGTTAATCCATAAATGTTATATGCTTTGGTGCCAAAAATGTCCTCTACTTTCTGTCTGATTTCTTCTGTCCACATTTCAGCTCCAAAACCGATGGCCTTTATGCCTAAATCCTTTGGGTCAATTCCGTCTTCAAGGGCTACTTCTCCTAAGTGGATTCCGTATGATGGGGTGAAAATCAGACCGGTTGTTCCAAAATCTTCCATGATTTCAATTTGTCTGCGTGTTTGGCCGGTAGAAATTGGGATAATTGCAGCCCCTATTTTATGACATCCGTAGTGAACTCCAAAACCTCCTGTAAACATTCCGTATCCATGTGTATTTTGAAGAATGTCTCCTTCATCAAGTCCCATCATTGTCAATCCACGGGCTATGGTTTCTGCCCAGGTGTCCAAGTCTTTTTCAGTATAGCCTGACACAACTGGTTTGCCTGTAGTACCTGATGAGGAATGCAATTCTTTGATGTTTTTAATGTCTACAGCGAATAATCCGAAAGGATAACTTTCTCTCAAGTCATCTTTTGTAATAAATGGTAATTTTTCGATGTCTTTTAAAGTTTCGATGTCTTCGGGATACACTTCAGCTTCACTGTATTTTTTATTGTAGTAAGGTATTTTATCAAATGCTCTTTTTACAATCTCCTGAAGCTTTTTCAATTGCAATTCTTCAAGATCTGCTCTTGGCATTGTTTCAATTTCTTCATTCCAAAACATGTTTTTCCTCATTATTTTTTAATATAATAATATATATTTTTTTTAACTATAAACTTTTTCCAGTTATATTCTCATGTTTACAGTAAGTTTTTTTTAAAATAAAATCATAATATTAATTAGTAATGCTTGAATGCCGTTATTTTAATAATGGTTTGGGTATTACTAATTTGATGTATTATGTATAATTGCGCAATTGATTATACAAAAAATTAGGAGTAACTCATGATAAAACATGGTGTTGTTATGGTTACTTTGTTAATTTTAACACTGTGTTTACTTGGGGTTGTTTCAGCAGGTGATGTAACTTCGTCCGATGTTAATCTGCAATCGGTCAATCAGGATGACAGCCAAATTGAAATTGCAGAAGTTGGTTCTGCATATGATGAAAGTGCTGATGATTTGCTTTCTTCCGATATGGAACTGGATACTGCGATAAGTCAAGATGATGGTTCGATTGAAATTGCGGATGGTATTTGTCAGTCAAATGAAGATGTTGGAAGTGTTTCAGTTTCTTCAGATGATTTGCAATGGGATGATGAAATTTTAACATATGAAAATGATTATGTGGATTATTCATCAGATTTTGATGATGGCATTGGAAAAATTGTTTCAATTCCTCTGGATGTTGAATCCGGAGTGATTGGTGATGGAAATTATAAGCTTGGTTATGATGTAACAACTATTGTGGGTAAAATGGTGGATTTTGAATCTGCAGAGGATATCTTAGTAATTGCAACTGTGGATTCGATTGAAATTGATGATGTAACTGTCGAAAATGTTTTAAATGGGATAGTTGATGCTTCTAATGGATATGTAACTTATGGAAATGGTAATCTTATAACATTATCTTCATTAAAATCAGATTTAGATATTGCATTCTTTATTAGAAAATGTGAATCTCTCACTATGGCATTCTATAAAAATGGAGTTATTACTTCAATAGGTTCTGGTGATGTGAATTCGGAGTTTTCTGTTTGTCTTTGGGACGGATTATTGGATATGATCTATTCCTGGGCTGATGGTGATGTAAAAGGTGTCAGTTTTGGTGAAAATCAGGGACATTTTTTATCTGAACATGTATTTGAACAATATTTGGTTCAAACATTATTAGGATGTAATAATGGATTCGAAACACCTATTAATAATTGTGGGGAATTATTGGGTGCTTTACAAGATACTGGTGATGATGCTATTGTCTGGTCTTTTGAAAATGTATCAGATGAAACTGCGCTCATTAGTAATTCAATTGAAAACGAATCCGTAATTGGATTAATTATGGAGAATAACAATTCCGATAATGAAATGATTGCTGCAATGAGTTATGATCAATCAAATTCTAATGAAATGTTGAAAGTAGATAATTTAAATCCTGAAGTTGGCAAAACACTGGTTAAATCTTCAAATGCTTTAACACCAGAGGACATTAAACAGATTGGTGTTGATGCAAGCAAACTGGCGATAGCTTACTTCAAATCAAGGGGTATTAATGTTAAAAAAGATTATGAAAACTTTTATATTTTCACTTCAGCGGGATACGCTAAAATTAGGGGTTTAAATACTGATGAAGCTATTGATGGCATTATTCAGGTTTTCGGTCCTAAAATAATTGAAAATATATATCTGGTTCATACTTCATTATGGAAGGATTTAATATTCTATTTCATATGGGTAAATAGCGCAAATAATGAGGAGTATATATCTTACAGTTTGAAATATGTTCCTGGTGAAGATAAATTGGTTGTTGATGGCAAATCACAAAAACAAGGTGATAAAATTGCCTATAAACTGGATTTGATAAGTAAAAAATCACATCATGGTGGTCATTATCATTATAATCCTTATATCGATACAGTCAGTTTGAATGATATTCCTATTAGCCTTGAAAATTTGAGTTCCAAGGACAACACTACTCATAAAACCAAGTCATCTGGTGTACCTGAGAAAAATAATACTAACGAATCCTTGTTTGAACCTAAATTGCCTGAAACTAAGGTTAATCCATACAATATCCTTTATACCATGGCATCTATTTTCATGGTATGTGCTTTCTTTGGCGTTAGTTATTCAAAACGTTAATTGGTAGATATTTCACGAAAGTGAAATATTTTTTTATTTTTTTTTTAAATTTTAAGATTATATCAAAACTTTTTTTTAGTTGGGATTATTAATATATTAAATGATGAGTGTTAATTTTCACATCGTCTTTTTAAAAAATTTATATACTTTGTTAGAGTAATAACTAATTGTAAATTAATAAAATTTATTTGATTAAGAGGAAATTAATATGGATATGATGAGTGTTTTGTGGCAAGTTGGTATTTTTGCATCTGTCCTTGTTTTTGGTGTAAAAATAGGGTTGGCATCAGGTTTGGCTAATTTGTCTAAAAAATTATTTGCGATAATCTGTATTGCATACGGTGGGGGAGTAGTGCTTATTTCAGCTATTGCTTCATTATATGCAGACCAGTTGATTCAGGCAATTTATGGTTATAATACAATCTTTTACATTATAATGGCTTCAATCATGATTATTGCAGGTTTATTTACTATAAGAGAGTGGAAAATTCATGATAAAAATACGTCTACTGCGACTTCTCTAGCTATCATTGCTCCTTGTCCATGTTGTTTTGGTTCTATTATTGCAAGTGTTTTAATTGTTGCACCTACTATCGGTGTCAGTTCACTTAATTTAAGCTGGTATGCGGCTGCCGCTTTGGTGGCTGTAATGGTTGTGACCTATCTTGCATCAAATACAATTATCCGGTTTATCCGCAAACCGTATCCAATTGTATTGGGTAACTTCATGTTGCTTTTAGGTGCATATTTCTTACTTTCAGCAATTGTGATTCCAAACATTGCAGGAGCTTTAACAAAAACTATAAGTCCTATTACTATTGGTTCTCCTCAAGATATTCTCATGATTATTCTGGTATTTGCCATTTTAATCGTTGGGGGTATGGTTTTAACTAAAAGAGGCAGAAATATTTTAGAATAAAATTCAGGTGAAAAAAATATGGCTTTAAATATTCCAGGTGGAGAATTCTTGACAGGTTCTCTTGATGTTATATCACAAAGTTTAACAATTCCGGTATTGGTTATTTTGCTTGTAATTGTAATTATAACCATTATTTCTTTAGGTGGAGTAATTGCAGAATATACTTCCAGGCGTAAGGTTCCTGTAGGTACTATCAGAGATTTGATATATGACATTAATGCGGCAGGTTCTGTTGAAGAGCTTAAAAATATAATTTCTGCTGCAAAAATACCAAAATCTCAGAAAAAGGTTTTAACTGAAATTGCTTCTTCCGAACAGTTGGGCGATTCTTCAAGGGAAGCTTTGGCACGTAAATTGTTTGAATTTGAAGAAGAAAAAACTATGGATACTCTGCAAAAAACTGATATTATTACCCGTATCGGACCTACTTTAGGTTTGATGGGTACTTTAATACCTATGGGTCCTGGTCTTGCGGCTTTGGGTGCTGGAGATATCAATACCCTTGCAAGTTCTTTAACTGTTGCTTTCAACACAACAATTGTAGGTATTGGTTCCGGAGCATTATGTTATGTATTAGGAAAAATAAGGTCCGGCTGGTATGATAGGTACTTATCAGATTTGGATGCTTTAATTGATGCAGTTCTTGATTATATGAATAAATAGTGATTTTATGGTAAGAAAACAAAGTAGAAGAAGATCAAGAAGGGTTGAAGAAGACCCTATGGCAGGTACATCCAACCTTGTGGATGCAATGCTTGTTATTGCTGTTGGTTTTTTAGTTTTTGTTATCATAAGCTGGAACATGCAGGCAATGGTTGATCCAAATCAAAATATCCAGGAGCAAATGCAGCAGCAAAAGACTACACAGGTTGACCAAGGCCAACAGCTGAACGATACTCCGGACACTTCAAACAGTTCCGGTCAAGGTTATACCGAAATGGGTAAAGTTTACAAAGACCCTGCGACGGGTAAGCTGATAATGGTGGAAGGATAATCCTTTCACACAAAACTTTTTTTTTTAATTTTTTTCCATTTAATTCTTAAATCTTATATGTTTTAAAATATAAATACAATATTAAGTTTTAAGATTAGGTGATTTTATGGAAAATGGCAGTTTTGTACGAGCAGTAATAGCAAATTTCTTATCAGCATTCATTATTTCTGCTGTTGCCTGTTATTTTCTTTTAACATATGGGCTCACTGAAGTGATATACATTGGAAACCTATTTGGACTGTATTTTTTGGTGGTATTTGGAACTGAAATTCTGATTGAATCAGGTAAACTACAGAACAACATTCAGAGATTTAAGTTTGTTATTGTAAATATCATAGTTTTTGACATATTGTTTTTGATAGTGATGCCTTTATTGTTTGGAGCTCATATCTTTGACCCTGCTGATAATATTTTCATAGTTTTCGGTGGTTTTCAATATAATCTTGTATTGAGTGTTTATTTTTATATGGTAGTCTTTGCGATATTGATGCTGGTTTTCAATTACCTGTTCTATAGAATTGAAACTCGTTAGAACCGATTATTTTATAAATGAGTTTGATTAAAGTTATACTTACGAATTTTAATGGTGTTTTATTATATGGAATTCTGTCCTGATTGCGGTGCAATGTTAATGCCAAATAATGGAAAAGTTAAATGTAGATGTGGATATGAGAAATCCCTTAAAAAGGAAGATATTGAAGAGCAGTATATGATGGAAGGGGAGAAAAATCCTGAAAATAAGGTAATAGTAACGGATAAAAACAATGTTGCTCTTCCGACAACCACAATTACATGTTATAAATGCGGAGGCACAAAGGGATACTGGTGGACCGTGCAAACAAGGTCTGCTGATGAAGCTCCTACAAACTTTATCCGATGTGCAAACTGTGGAAACACTTGGAGAAGCTCTAATTAGGATATTTTTTTTGATTTGTTTGTTTTATATTTTTTCTGTAATGGCTGTTTAGATAATAATTTATTTTATGAGATATAAAATTATTAAATAATTTAATTATGAAGGTGCATAAATGGACAACAAAAATGTCATTTTAATTCTTCTTGTTGTTATTATAATTTTAATAGGTATGATTTCATTTACATTATTGACATCATATAAGGAAGTTGATTCCAATTATGTTTTTGCCCCCCTTCCAAATGAAAAGGTGAAGTTCACGGGAACATATCTAGGACCTTATGAGGGTATATATAATTTCAATAATAATTCGGGAGTTATTGATGTTGGTGGTTCATATGCTATTGTTAGCACATCCAAACTCCATGGATTGGAAGGGAAAACAGTTACCGTTAAAGGTTATTTTGTTAATGATAAGGCAGAAACAAAAACTGTTTATATAAACGGCAGGTATGTTAATGGAGAAATTTTCTGCATAGAAGAGGTTGTTTGAAATATATCTGCTTTTTTAGAAGTTGAGGGATTATATTGATGAAATTAATATTTCAGATTTATATCACGACTACGTTTGTTTATACGGGCTATATTGACAATTGGATTTAAAAGGGCATACTATTTGTATTATGGTGCGGTTGCTGAACTCACTGGTTCATGTGGAAGATTTTTAGCAATACAAGTCAGATGGAGATTATAATTCTTGTCTTGACAAAAGCTTAAAATTGGAGCATTACTATGGATATAGATAGTTTAATAAATGTTTGGGAATAATAGTTAATTATGACTTATGAAGATTATGCGGTTCAGTTATTTGAAGATGGGTTCGTGTGCTCTCAAGCTGTTTTTGCAACATTTTCAAATGATTTGGGACTAGATAAGGAATATGCACTTAAAATTGGGGCTTGTTTTGGAAGCGGCATGCGTAAAGGAGAAGTCTGTGGAGCATGCACCGGTGCACTGATGGCTCTGGGATTGAAATATGGTGATGATAAGGCAAGAAGCAATGAAGCATGCGAAAAATTTTTAGATGAATTTAAGCGAGTGAACGGATCGTATATATGCAATGATTTGCTTGGATGTGACATCAGCACACCGGATGGCGTTAAAGAAGCTTTAGATAAAAATCTATTTAAGGAATTTTGTCCTAAAATGGTTGAATCAGCAACTGAAATAGTGAAAAAAATTATATTTTAGTATTTAGATGTGGCTCTTAAAGCTTCAATGAAAATAACTTATATGATTTAAGATAAATTATTAACTGATGAAGTCTCTTGAAAAAACATTGAAATCTGTAAGTGAAAATCCAAAATATATTTTCCGTTTAACCATTCAGGGTGTAATGGTAGGTATATTTGCAGGATTGATGGTCTGCTTATATCGATTTTTGCTTGCAGGTTCAGAACATGTGCTTCGAGATTATTTAAGTATAATTAATGGGAATATAATTTACATTGTTTTGTTTTTCATAGCTTTGGCTATCATGGGTCTTCTTGTTGACTTTCTGACAAAATGGGAAGTCGATTCTGCAGGAAGCGGGATACCTCAAATTTACGCAGAGGTAAAAGGACATATGGAAGCCAATTGGGCTAAGGTATTAATTTCTAAAATTGTTTCAGGTGTTTTGACTGCCTTGGGGGGTCTATCTTTAGGTCCTGAGGGTCCGTCAGTTCAGATTGGTGGTATGGCCGGTAAAGGAATTGCAAAGCTTTTCAAGGGCTCCAAAACCGATGAGCTGAGATTGATTTTAGTCGGTTCGGCAGTAGGTATTACGGCAGCATTCAACGCTCCTTTGGCAGGGGTCATTTTCGTTTTTGAAGAGATAAATCATGGATTTGATAAGACATTAGTATTCATCGCTTTGGTATCTGCTATAGTATCTGATTTTATTTCAAAAATCATTTTCGGCCAGCATACAATCCTGAATTTCCCTGTTTTAAACATTCCTCTTGAATCATATTGGATGTTGGTTGTTTTAGGTATCATAATTGGTATTTTGGGATATGTCTACAATATCGGCATGATTAAGTCAAGTGATTTTGTCGGAAAGCTTAAAATTCCGTCATGGCTTAAATTTGTATTGGTATTTGTGGTGTCTGGTGTAGTTGCTCTTTTAATACCTGAAATTAGTGACGGCGGTCACTTTATGATGGACATGTTAGGTGTGGCCATTCCGTCATTGGGTGTTTTGGTGTTGCTTTTGGTATTGAAATACCTGTTTTCAATGTTTTCTTTTTCATCAGGTGCTCCGGGGGGTATATTTTTACCAATCCTTGTTTTGGGAGCTTATATTGGAGCAATATTTGGATCAATTGTGGTTCCGGCTTTCGGATGGCAGCATGAGTTGATTTATAAGTTTATCATTATTTCCATGGCAGGCTTTTTTGCATCCACCGTCAGGTCACCTATCACTGGTATCGTTCTTCTAGCTGAAATGTCAGGTTCCACCGAGTCATTGGTGGCAATGGTAATCGTGTCCCTGATAGCTTATGTGGTTCCTACATTGCTTGGAAACGAACCGATTTATGAGTCATTGTATGATAGGTTGCTTTTAAAGAAAAATCGTGAATTTGTTAAAAAGCCTTCAAAACATGTTTTATCAGAATACATTGTTCCTTTAGACTGTAACTATGTTAATTTCAAAATTAAGGATATTCCATTTCCAAAAAATGCAATTGTCGTATCTGTAATCAGAAACGGTAAATACGTTATTCCCGATGAAGATTTTAACATAAAATATTCTGATCAGATACATGTCCTAACGGACGTAAATGATTATCCATATGTAAGGCAGGAAATTGAAAAGTTATTTGGTGGTTAGATGAGTTTAATATTCAAAAGACATTCTGTTCGAAGATTCCGTGATGAAAAGGTAAGTGATGAAAAAATTGAAAATTTGCTTAAGGCAGGTATGCAAGCACCTTCAGCATGCAATGCACAGCCATGGGAATTCATTGTTGTATCAAAAGCCGAAGATAAACAGGCCATTTCTGAAATGCACCAGTTTGCAAAACCCGCAGCCAATGCTTCTCATTTGATAATAACTCTTGGAAATCTCAATGAATCAAAAGTTCACGGCATGATTGAACAGGATTTAGGGGCCTGCAATGAAAATATACTGCTTCAGGCAACTCATGAAGGTCTTGGTGCAGTTTGGTTGGGTTTTCATCCGATTGAAGATAGAGTTTTAAAGTTAAAGGAATATTTGGATATTCCTGATTACTGCATTCCTTTTTCGGTAATATGCGTTGGCTATCCGGCACAGGATGGTGAAGTTAAGCTCAGATATGATGAATCCAAGGTTCATTTTGACAGGTATTGAACAAGTTCATTTAGGCAAATATAAATAATAATAACAATAAAATCTTATTCAATAACTTAATGTTTTAAGTTAATATTTATATGAGGTTAAACTATGGTAAGTGTAAACGTAGAAGCTAAAAAAACCGTAGATGTAATGATTGAAAAAGCAGATGAATTAAACATTGCTGTAGAAACTTTAGACAATGGTGCTACTGTCATTGACTGTGGTGTAAATGTAGATGGAAGTTTCAAAGCTGGAGAACTTTATACTAAAGTTTGTCTTGGTGGACTTGCAGATGTTGGAATTTCAATTCCTGGAGATTTATCTGAAAAATTCGCACTTCCTTCAGTAAAAATTAAAACTGACTCACCTTCTATTTCAACCTTAGGTTCACAAAAAGCAGGTTGGTCTGTATCTGTAGGAGACTTTTTCGCATTAGGTTCTGGTCCTGCTAGAGCTATTGCATTAAAACCGGCAGAAACCTATGAAGAAATTGGATATGATGATAAAGGTGCTGATTTAGCAATCTTAACTTTAGAAGCTGATGTATTGCCTGGTGATGATGTGGCTCAATACATTGCTGACGAATGTGATGTTGATGTTAAAAATGTCTACTTGCTTGTAGCTCCTACTTCTTCTTTAGTCGGATCTATTCAAATTTCCGGAAGAGTTGTTGAAAACGGAACTTACAAAATGTTGGAATTCATTAAATTCGATGTAACCAAAGTAAAACATGCTGCAGGTATTGCACCGATTGCACCTGTTGACCCAGACGGACTTAAAGCTATGGGTAAAACCAACGATGCAGTATTGTTCGGTGGAAGAACCTACTACTATGTGGAATCTGAAGAAGGCGATGATATTGCTAATGTAGCAGCTCAATTACCATCTTCCGCTGCTGATGGATATGGTAAACCGTTCTTCGATGTATTCAAAGAAGCAGGATTTGATTTCTATCAAATTGATAAAGGAATGTTCGCTCCTGCAGAAGTAGTAATCAATGATTTAACTACTGGTAAAATTTACAAAGAAGGATTTGTTAACGCAGAATTACTTAAAAAATCCTTCGGTGTTGATGAATAGATTTTATCTATTCTTTCTTTCTTTTTTTTTAAAAATTTCACATTATATTTAAATATTGTATAAAACAAAATTACTATTAACACTAAAATATGGTGTTTTTCGTTTAAAATAAATTACAATAAGGTGAAAAAATGGGCTTAGGTGATATTTTATCAAAGTCAATATCTTACCCGTTTTCTGATTTAACAAAATTTTTGATTGTAGGTCTTATTTTTGTTATTTCTGATATGGATGGGATTTTCTACGGATTATTTGGACCAAATTCATTTATGGCCATCATTGGAATAATAAT
>NZ_JAXJXF010000006.1:0-32953 GCF_036307625.1 Methanobrevibacter sp. | reverse complement strand
TTGAACCTCATGATAGTGAAGAGGTTGTTGATTTAGGGTCTGATGATGATTATGTTTATGTTGACCATAGTGGTGATGAGTCTGCTTTTGAACCTCATGATAGTGAAGAGGTTGTTGATTTAGGGTCTGATGATGATTATGGTCATGTAGATTATGATGCAGAGCCTTCAGTGGAATCTAGCGATGAAGAACCTATTCCTGATAGTGCAATGTCTGTTGAAGAAACAAAAAATAATAAATCAAGAGTTAAACGTAAATTTGATTCATTTATTTCTGATGTATTGAATAATGCAGAATCACAATTAGAACCTGAAGAAATTGAAATAGTTCGAGGAGAAGTCATAGAAGATGATGCAGAATCGTTACACAAGCCAGCTCCTAAAGATGAGTTTGTAGTTGAAGCTGAAATAGTTAGTGATGGTGAAGACTTAAATATTTTCAACGATGAGCTTCCTGATTTGAATAATGATATTTCCATTGAAGATGAAGAGGAAATTATTGAAGATTATTCCGATTTGGAAAGACCGACTCCTAAATTTGACTTTGAAAATGAAGAGCTCAATATCTTCAATGATGACTTGCCTGACATGAAAAATGATGTTCACGCTCAGGCAGAACAGGTTGTGGGCAATGCAATGGATGAATTCATAGATGATGTATTTAACATTAATGACAGACACGATGAAAATAAATTTGAAGATATTCCAGAGAATGATTCAACAGTTTTAAATGATGAAATCAATGTTGAAAAAACTGAAACCAACGTTGAATCTATGGAAGATGGTGTAACTTTCTACAAAGGTTCAAATGATGAAATCACTGTTGAAAAAGCTGAAACCAATGCTGAATCTATGGAAGATGGTGTAACTTTCTACAAAGGTTCAAATGATGTCAACAGTAAACTTAGAAAAAACAACCTATATTATGATGAGGAAAAACCTCATTCGGTTATGGATTCCCTTAGAGGATTTAAAAGGGATATGCAGTATATCAACAGATCTCTCAAAGAGATTGAAAATCCAACTCAAGTCGATTATGTTTCTGTAGTGGATAGGACTGAAGAGTACAATCCAGAGGATTATCTGAATATGCCTAGTGATGATGATTCCCAATTGATTATTGAAAGAGAGGAAGAATTGACTTTCGCTGAAAAAGAAGAAAAAAGAATTGAGAGGGAATTAATGGATGATTCTGCTGATAATGTATTGGGTAATGATGTCATTACTCCAACTCAAAATCATCAGACAAGAGAGCAAATTAAAGATCAGGCTTTAGAGGATATTATTCAATCAGCTGATGAGGATTACAAGGAAATTGAAAAGGAAAGATATCAGAATAACAATACTCTGAAATCATTTGATGATAAAAAGTTGCCAGGTAAAAGAAAGCTTGAAGACAGTATTGTTGACTATGTTGAAGTTACTGACATTGGCTTAACTTCTTCCGATGATTTATATAAAAAACCATCAAGCGAAGTGGCTAAATCAATATGTGCAATTGTAGATGTTGAAGGGCCTATTCATGTTAAGGAAGTTGTAAAGAGAGTTAAGGACAGCTGTCATATTAAACGGGCAGGTTCTAATTTGAAAAAGACTGTAAATTCTGCAATAAATGAGGCAGAAAGCTCTGGTGATATTATTAAGATTGGTGACTTTTTGTATGATGCATCAAATAATAATGTTGTTATTAGGAAAAGGAATAAGCCTAATATCGAATTGATTTCTGATGAGGAAATTTCTAAAAATATTGAACTGGTACTGCTTCATAAATCCGATATGACCACTAAGGAGATTGCAAAGGAAACTTCACGAAACTTCGGTTTTAAATCCACATCTAAGAAGACAGCAGACAGAATTAATGGTGTTTTGGATTTGATGATTGCAAATAATAAAGTTAAGATAACCAATGATATTGTTGAACTTAATTAAGGAGGCTTTGAATGTCTACAAAGGTTAAATCTCCTGATAATTTGCCGAATAAGCCTGGTGTATATATAATGCGTGATGAAACAGACACCATTATTTATATCGGTAAGGCGAAAAATCTCGTTAAGAGGGTTAAATCTTATTTTCGTGAAAAGCTAGACAGGCCAAAAACTCAAATTCTAATGAGTCATTTCGACAGTTTGGAATATATTGTAACCAATTCTGAAAAAGAGGCTCTGATTTTAGAAGCAACTTTAATTAAAAAGCATCGTCCCAGATATAATGTTCAACTAAAGGATGATAAAAGATATCCTTATGTAAAAATCACTTCAGAGCAGTTTCCAAGGCTGGTCATTACAAGAAATGTAACTAAAGAAGGAATTTATTATGGACCATTCACCGATGTTGGTTCTGTTAAACAGACTGTTAAATTCTTGAAATCATTGTTTAAGATTAGGACATGTCGCAATATGGATGGACCTTGTCTTAATGCTCAGATAGATTTATGTTACGCTCCTTGTGATGGAAAGATATCTAAGGAGGAATACTCTGAGATTATCAACAAGATTGACTTATTTTTCCAAGGCAAATACTCAACTATAGTTAAAAATCTTAAACGTGAAATGGCTGAAGCTGCGATGAATGAGGAGTATGAAAAGGCAGCTGTAATAAGGGATCAGATTGCCTCAATTGAAGAGATTATGGAAAAACAATTTGTTGATTTGGTTGATGATGATTTGGACCAGGATGTAATAGCTATCGCTCCGGGCAAAAATGAAGTCGTTGTCATCATAATGCCTATTCGAAACGGTAAGATTGTGGGTAGGGATGACTTTTTAATGAGTGGTTCTCAGTATGATTCATCATCAGAGGTTTTATTCGCATTTATTCAACAGTATTATGGATATAATAGACATATTCCAAAGCAAATTCTTTTAGATGAGGATATTGATGATAAGGAATTGCTTGAAGATTGGTTAAGTGATTTGAGAGGAAATAAAGTCCATATAAAAGTTCCTCAAAAAGGCGTAAAATTACGTTTGGTAAAAATGGCACGTAAAAATGCCGAAATTATTAAACATCAAAAGAAAAAGATGGAAAATTCATTGATAGAGCTTAAAAAATACCTTAAACTTGAAAAGCTGCCTCGTGTGATTGAAGGATACGACATCAGTAACATTTCCGGCAAGTTTGCAGTTGGTTCAAAGGTGTCCTTTAAAGATGGAAAACCTAACAAAAAAATGTATAAGCATTTTAGAATGGAAACTCCTGGACCTAACGATTTTGCAATGATGGAAGAATTATTGACACGCAGATTGAAAATGGTTGACAGAGACCCTGAACCAGACCTGATTGTGATTGATGGAGGTAAAGGACAGTTGGGCATGGCCTGCGGAGTTTTGGAGAAATTAAATCTCACTCATATTCCTATTATTGGATTGGCTAAGGAGTTTGAAGAAGTGTTTGTTCCAAATTCAAAACGTCCAATCATTATTCCTAAAAATAATAAGGCATTGCATTTGCTTCAGCAAGTGCGTGATGAATCTCACAGATTTGCAATAACTTATCATAGAAAATTGCGTAGTGATGATATTCAAGCATCTTCTCTTGACGATATTGCTGGAATTGGAAAAAAACGTAAGGTTGCTCTTTTAAAAGAATTGGGAACAATTGAAAATATTAAAAAAGCATCAGTGGAAGATTTAGCTAAAATAAAAGGCATGAATCAAAAAACGGCTGAAAATGTCTATAATTATTATCACTAAATTTTAATCTATTTTTTTTGCAATATGGCTAATTTTCAATTAACTTTAAATATAAGAATTATAATAATGTTTTTATAATAAATAGAAAAAGGTTTTATAAATATGGTTAAGTGTCCTCGATGTGGCTATGAAAATTCTGCCTCATCAACATATTGTGAAAATTGTGCCTATCTTTTGACTGATTATAAGGGAAATAGGATTGTTCAAAATAAAAGGACAAGCAGTTGGAATATAGGCATTGCTAAAAAAATTGTTATTGTTTTAGGCATTGTTGTTATTGCAATGTTATTGTTTTCATTTATTTATAATGTCAGTCAACCTTCTCATGAAGATTCTTTAAATGTTATTACTGATAATGGAAGTTTGAATCATTCTGCTTCTTATCCATATACTGCTGTTATAAAATATGAAGGTAGTTGGTTTGCTAAAATGGGTGATCCTAACTACTTAGTCGATGCATCTGGAAATGGCCAAAAAAGAGAAATTTTGGATTGTGCATCTTGGGAACACATATATATTATGGCTCAAAAGGAAGATAATGGTGAAGGTAATCT
This sequence comes from Methanobrevibacter sp., assembly GCF_036307625.1. Taxonomy (GTDB): domain Archaea; phylum Methanobacteriota; class Methanobacteria; order Methanobacteriales; family Methanobacteriaceae; genus Methanocatella. Next base: position 28,708 of record NZ_JAXJXF010000006.1, on the reverse strand, counting down.
TACAATTCAACTTTTAAAAAATGGTAATGTTGTAGCTCAAAATTCAACAACAAATACTACTGGAAGTATTGAAATACATTATAATAATTAAAAAAATTATAATTCATTAATTTTTGTTTCCAATAATTCCACCAGTTCATCAGTTTTGTAAAGACGAATTTCTTGTTCTTCTTTACCTTTGAATATTTTGATGAATTTTATAAGGTCATTGCATAATTGGTCATATTGGATATTCAATGTGTTGAAGTTAGATAATAGTCCAAATGCTTTTTCTTGATCTAATTTTGGATTGTCTTTTAATATTCTTTCAATATTTGCAAAATGAGTTTCAATCATTATTTTTTCTTCTTCTAAACTATCGAGATATTCTTGAATTTTATTTTCACTAGCCATTTTAATCACTTATTTTAAATCTTTAATGATTAAAATATAAATAGTTATAGAAATATAAATTTGTATATTATAAAAGGGGCATTAAGAATGATAAAAGTCGAAAATGTAAGTAAAGATTATGAACTTGATGACGGTACAAAAATTAAAGCATTAAATGATGTTAGTTTTGAAGTTAAAGAAGGTGAAATATTAGGAATCATGGGTAAAAGTGGTTCCGGAAAAACTACTCTTTTAAGAGCTTTAAGAGGTGTTGAACATATTGATGCTGGAAGTATTACAGTAGATGATACTAGTGTGGAAGCTGGTGCCTCTCAATTTTATTATAATAATCTTAAAAAAGTAACAGCAATCCATCTTCAAAGGTCATTTGGTTTATGGCCGGAAACCGTGCGTGAAAATGTCTTAAGAAAATTATATGCTCGCAGATACTTTGATGAAGGAGACACAAATTTTGAAATTGCTGAAAGTGAATTCGGTCAGGAAGCGGATGAGATATTGGAACTCGTTTCATTAACTCATAAATCCGGCCATTATGCAGCTGTTTTAAGTGGTGGTGAAAAACAAAGACTTATTATGGCAAGGCAACTTGCAAAACAACCTAAAGCTTTACTTCTTGATGAACCTGCCACCATGGCATGCCCTAAAACAAAACAGGAAATATTGGATGCTGTTAAAAAAATTAATGAGGAATTGAACATTACAGTTATTGTCGTTTCACATTTGCCTGATGTTCAAAAATATTTGGCGGATAGGGTAATTTTACTTGAAGGCGGTGAAATAATTGATGAAGGTGCTCCTGAGGAAATTTGTGATAAGTTTATGCAGGATATGGAGCCGATTGTAGATATTGAAAACATTTCAACAGATGAAGATAAAATAAAGGTAAATGATGTTTTCAAAAGATTCTATTTGCTGACCGGTGGAGAAGTATTGCAAATAGAAGATATTAATTTCAAAGTTCAAAAAGAGAATATATTGAGTTTAATTGGTCCAAGTGGTGCCGGTAAAACTGTACTTTTAAGAATGCTCGGTGGTTTGGATGACCCTGATGAAGGTGAAGTGTTGTATAATGTTGAAGATGAATGGAATGACATTGACATTCCTGGCATGGGTCGTATGAAAATAAGGTCAAAATTAGGTTTTATGCATCAGGAATTTGCTCTTACTCATTATGCTACAGTTTTAGACCAATTGGCTACTCGTTTAGGATATAAAAATCAGAATATTGTTAAAGAAGCTCAACAAAGGGCTAAAAATATAGGTCTCAGCGAAGAATTACTTGATTCATTTTATTTACTTACTGACCTTCCTGAAACTGAAGCAAAAGAGCGTTTAAGACAGGTGGGTTTGGATGCTGAAATTTTAAATGACTTGTTCCCTAAATTTCCCGAAACTGCAACAAAAGAAGCGGTCAAGGATATTTTCGAAAGTCTTGATTTGGATTTGGATATATTGTATAGAAAGTCTTATGAATTGTCAGGCGGTCAAAAGGTACGTGTAATGCTTGCATTGATTTTAATTTCAAGGCCGCAATTCCTGCTTTTGGATGAACCATTTGGAGATTTGGATCCTGTAACATTGAGAACTGTTACCAATGCTCTTAAAAAGATTTCAAAGACTTATGGAATTACAATAGTTATGGTTTCACACAATACAGATTTCATTAAGGAATTGAGCAATAGGGCTATTTTCATGGATGACGGTCATATTATTGATGATAGTGAAGACATTGACCAAATTGTAGACAATTTCATTGACTTCTGTCATGCTGATTATCTGAAAGGGGACAATTAAATGTTTGATGTTATCATGGTTCCTGTTGATGGGTCAGAATATAGTTTCAAGGCAGTTGATGTTGCTGTTGAAATGGCTCAAAAATTTTCATCCAAAATTGCTGCAGTGCATGTTCTGGAAGAATTTTCATTTAATAGCTATGATTCTGAAGAGGATTCAGGTGATGCACTTTTAGCCAATGTTACAAAAAAGGCAAATGATGCTGGAGTGGAAGTTGTTGAGCATCTGCTCACTGCAGATCCGTTAAGGGACATGAATTTCATTGTTAATCAAACACATGCAGATTTGGTTGTCATTCATGCTCATGGAGCTAACAACAACAGATTCGTATCATTTGAGGAAAATGAAGTTTCAGACACTCAAATTGGTTCAGTCTCAGAAAGGCTTTTGAGAACTTCAAATGTTCCGGTATTGCTTGTTAAATAATTATTTTTATTCTTTTTTTCTTTTATTATTCTATTTTATAGCTATTTTTTAACTAAAATTTAAATAGTATAAAAAACTTAGTAAACATAACATAGACAATTTATGTAAGGAGATATTTTATGATAGTTAAAGATTGGTGTTCATTCTGCGGAGAATGTGCTGGAGTTTGTCCAAGAAATTTAATTCAAGTAAGGGAATACGCATTAGTATTTAATGATGATGACTGTAAAGATTGTGACACTTGCATTAAAGCATGTCCAATTGACGCATTAGCAAAAGAGGATTGATTATATGATAGAAACTGATGTAATAGTAGTAGGTTCTGGACCTGCAGGTTCCAGTGCAGCAAAACACGCCGCATTAGGTGGAGCAAAAGTTATTTTAATGGATAAAAAATCTGAAATTGGTTCACCAAAAAGATGTGCTGAAGGTGTTTCAATTCAAGGATTGGAAAAATTAGGCATAGAACCTTCACCTCGTTGGGTAACTAAGGAAATTGAAGGCGTAAGAATACAAACCCCTGATGGGACTGACGTATGGTTAACTAAAGATGAAGTATCATTGCCTGAAGCTGGTTACATATTGGAAAGAAAAGTGTTCGATAAGCACATGGCAATGGATGCCGCAAGAGCTGGTGCAGAAATCAGAATCAAAACTTTAGTCACCGGTGTTGAAAAAATAAATAACGGTTATATTGTTGAAACTGAATGCATGGGCGAAAAAATTGATTACAAATGTAAAATTTTAATCGCAGCTGATGGTCCGGAAGGTCACATTGCAAGATGGGCAGGTTTAAGACCGGCTGCAAAAGCAAAAGAAATGGAATCCGGTGTACAATACGAAATGTGCAATGTTGAATTTGAAAAACCTGGAGTCATTGAGTTTTACTTAGGTTCATGTGCACCTGGTGGATATGTATGGATTTTCCCTAAAGGTGATGACATTGCAAATGTCGGTTTAGCAATTTTACCTCACAAAGCTGAAAAGACAGCTAAGGAATACCTGGATGACTTCATTGCAAAATGTCCATACACCCAAAATGCTCAGGCCGTTGAAATGAATGTTGGTGGAGACCCTGTCGGTGGAATGACCAAAAAGTTATATGATGATAACATTTTGGTTGTTGGTGATGCAGCAGGCCAAGTAAATCCATTAACCGGTGGAGGAATTATTTCCGGTATGACTGGAGGAATGTGTGCAGGTCAAGTGGCTGCTCAAGCTATTAAAGAGGATTGCTCCAAAAAATTCTTAAAGTTATATGATGAAATGGCACACAATGAACTTGATCATGAAATAAAAAGATACAAAAAAGTACAAGAGTACTTGCTCACTTTATCTGATGAAGAACTTGACAGTATTGCTCACGCTTTCCAAGGTGAAAGCTTTGAAAAGATTTCAACAACTGAAATTGTTAAAAAATTAATTAAAGTATCTCCAAAAGCATTACTTAAATTGGGTAAATTTATCTAGGTGTTAAAAGTGATTTTAATTACTGGTGGAGCAGGTTATATAGGAGCACACACTAACAAGGCACTTCATAATGCTGGTTATGAAACTGTTGTGGTTGACAATCTTTGCAAAGGTTATGAAAACTTTGTGAAATGGGGAAACTTTGAAAATTGCGACTTCGGTAGTGATGATTTAAGAGAAGTTTTTGAAAAATATGATATTGACGGTGTTATCCACTTCGCAGCTTTCTCATCAGTAGCTGAATCTGTTGAAATGCCACAAAAATACTTTAAAAATAATTATAAAAACACTATTAATCTTTTAAAGATTATGCGGGAATTTGGTGTCGATAAATTTATACTTTCATCAACTGCTGCGGTATATGGAAATCCTGAAAAGATTCCAATAACTGAAGATACTGACTTAAAACCAATCAATCCTTATGGACACTCCAAATTCATCACCGAAAAAGCTTTGCAAAGGGAAGCTGAAAAAGGTGATTTCAATTATGTATCTTTAAGATATTTCAATGCGGCAGGTTGTGATTTTGACTGTGAGATTGGGGAATTGCATGACCCTGAAACTCACTTGATCCCTTTGGTATTGGATGCTGCAATCGGCAAAAGGGATTGCATTTATATATTTGGAGATGATTACGATACTCCTGATGGAACATGTATTCGTGATTATATTCATGTAAATGACTTGGCTGATGCACATATTAAGGCATATGAATATTTATGCAGTGAAAACGAATCAAATATCTTTAACTTGGGAAATGGAGAAGGATACTCCGTTCGTGAAGTTATTGATATGTGTAAAAAAGTCACTAAATGTGATTTTGAAGTCAAGGTTGATGAACGTCGTGAAGGCGATCCTGCAATATTGATTGCAGATTCATCTAAAATCAATGAAAAATTGGGTTGGGAACCTAAATATGACTTGGAAGAAATTGTTTCTTCTGCATGGGAATGGCATAAAAAAATTAAGGATGTTTAGGTAATTTCAATGGAAAAAGAAACTCACGAGTCAAAAATTGATGTTCGTATAGTCGTTCAAGGTTTGGATGTTGCTCAAATGGTTTCAAAGGCTGTCAGCAATATTCAACTTGAAAATGATTATAATATCATTGTTTCATCTATTATTCCAACAACAGAATTAAGTGTAGTAAAAAAAGTAGCCAAAGGTGCAGATATTATACTTATAGGAAGTTACGGTCAGGATGAAACTTATAATATTCTATTTAATGAATTAAAAACTGATTTTAACAATATTGGATTATTTGATTATAACAATATAATTATTGAAGATGAGTCCATTGATTTTAATTTGGCTCATAAGGAAATTTTAAATTCAATAATTAGGTCTACATTATCTTATTCTTTAAATTTAATTAACATTCATACATTGGAAAACAAACTAATGAAGGTAACTCATAATTACAATAATTTGCTGGATGATTACAATCAGGTATTAAAGGAAAATGAAGTATTTTCCCGTGAAAATAAGGAGTTGCTTGAAGATGTCGAAGAAATCAAATCTGAATTCTCAGCATTCAAATCACGTTATGAGGATATTTATTCACGTGAAATTCTTGAGATATTCGAATTGAATGAATTGTGGCAGGAAACTTTCAGGCAGGATTTAACCAATGAAAAACAAATTGTAATAGCCACAAATAAATTCAGGCCGGACAATATCATTGTGGGGCAAGGTTTTATTGCAGCCCAATCAAGACAAAGCGCCATTGACTGGTTGAAAATAATCAGAACTGCATTAATATTTGTTGAAGAAAATAAAGATGATTTAAATCAGGAATTAAACGATGATGTTGAATCAAAGCCTCCTGAGGTAAAGGATGATTATGAAATTCCCGAAACTTTTGAAAATTTTTGGGACTGACTGACAGAAAATAAATATTATTTTATACTAGTTAAAAGAAAATTATTATTATACTATTTATGGGAGTTCGCTTATGCAAGGTGAGATAGAAGATAAGTGTGGTATTGTTGGAATTCATTCAAAAGATGACTCCAAGAATGTTGCATCCTTTGTTTATTATTGTTTATATGCTTTACAGCATAGAGGTCAGGAATCTGCAGGAATTGCTACTTTTAATCCTGATAAAGGTTTGAATTATTATTGTGGGATGGGTTTAATAACCGATGTGTTTAAAGATTATGAAATCCAAAATTTGGCTGGAAATATGGCTATAGGTCATGTTAGATATTCAACAACTGGTCAATCCAGACTTGAAAACTCACAGCCTTTTGTCACTGATTTTGATGATGGATTTATAGCTATGGCTCATAATGGAGATATCGTTAATTCAGATGAGTTAAGAAACGAACTTATTAAAGAAGGATATGAGTTCAAATCCGATACTGATTCTGAAGTGATTTGTTACATGCTTAAAAAGGAGCATTATGATAATAATAAAAGTATTCTTGATTCAATTGAATCAGTTTCCCAAAAACTTGTGGGATCTTATGCATTAACTATTTTGGTTAACGGTGAATTGTATGGTGTAAGAGACCCTATGGGAATCAAACCTCTTGCCGTTGCTAAAAGAAACGATGATTTTATTTTGGCTTCCGAAACCGTTGCTTTTGATGTAATCAATGCCAAATATGTCCGCGATATCAAACCTGGAGAAGTCGTTTACTTTGAAAATGATGAAATTAACTCTCACATGTTAGAAATCGCAGGAGAATGTGGTCTTTCACACTGTATGTTTGAATATGTCTACTTTGCAAGGCCTGACAGTACAATTGATGGCATTAATGTTTATCAGACAAGAATGAATATTGGCCGTCAGTTATATGAATTATATCCTATTGATGCTGATGTTGTCATTCCAGTACCTGATTCATCTATTCCGGCTGCTATTGGATATTCCAGAGCTTCTGGAATTCCATATGGTGAAGGTTTAATTAAGAACAGGTATGTTGGAAGAACATTTATTATGCCGACCCAGGAAGAAAGGGAATTGGCTGTTAGACTTAAGTTGAATCCAATCAAGGAGGCTATAAAAGGCAAAAAGATTATTCTGATTGATGACAGTATCGTAAGGGGAACAACTTCCAAAAAACTGCTTGATTTGGTTAAAGAATCAGAGCCTGCAGAAATTCATTTCTTGGTAGGCTGTCCTCCGGTTGTTGCTCCATGTTTCTATGGGGTAGCTATGGCAACCAAAAAAGAATTGATAGCTGCAAACTACAGCATTGATGAAATTCAGGAACAATTGGACATCGATACCTTAGGATACATTACATTGCCTGCTTTGGTTGAAGCTATTGGCATGCCTAAAGAGAATTTATGTTTGGGCTGTCTAAATGAGGAATATCCTACAGAGCTTCCAGAAGGTCTTGAAGCTGAAACCTATTATAAACCTTAGATTTATATGGTTGAGTTATTAGCTCCGGCTGGAAATTTTATTTCATTGCGGGCCGTTTTGGAAAATGGTGCCGATGCTGTTTACTTTGGTCTTGATGATTATAACATGAGAGCCAATGCTAAAAATTTTTCTTTGGATGATTTGAGCAATGTGTCCAATATTGCTGATGAATATGGAGCTAAAACCTATTTATGTACAAATATTATTTTAAATGAGAAACTGGCCTGTGAGCTGGAATCAAAATTGGAAACTATTTCATCATCAAATATTGATGGTCTTATTTTATCTGATATTGGTTTGATAGAGGATACTGTATCCCATGGTCTTGAAGCACACGTAAGCGTTCAGGAAAATGTAACCAATTCATATACCTTAAAAACCCTTAAAAAGTTAGGTGCCAAAAGGGCTATTTTGTCCCGTGAACTGTCTTTGGCCGAAATTTCAGAAATTGCTCGCAAATCCCCTATTGAAACTGAAATTTTTGTTCATGGTGCAATCTGCATGGCTATTTCCGGTCGATGCTTTTTAAGCTATGGACTATACGGAAGAAGCGCCAACTGTGGGGACTGCCTGCAGCCTTGTCGCAAAAACTGGACATTGACATATGAGGAAGGTGATGACAATGTTGTAAACTTCTCTGATGTTGATGATGAAACATTCATTATAGCTGGAAGTGATGACGGAAGCTATAGAACCAACTTCTTTTCACCGAAAGACATGTGCATGATTGAATACATTCCTGAACTTATGAAAAGTGGTGTTGCATCATTCAAAATAGAAGGAAGGGCTCGAAGTCCGGATTATGGTGCAATGGTAACTGGAATTTATCGTGAAGCCATTGATAGTTATCAGAAAGATCCGATAAATTATCGGATTAAGGATGAATGGATGGAAGAGCTGACAAGCGTATTCAATCGTGGGTTTGATACTAACTTTTATTTTAACACTCCATTTGAGACAAGTGAGGATAATCAGTCAAAATACATTAAAAAGGATATAGGTCAGGTTGTAAATTATTACAATAAGGTTGGAGCAGCAGAGTTGAGGATTTGGGATGATTTAAAGATAGGTGATAAGATAATCATTCAGGGCCAAACTACAGGTTCAATAACACATACAATCGATTCCATGCAGATTGAAGGAAAATCTGTCGATAATGTTGGCAAGGATTCAAATGTCGCAGTATTGATTCCTACAAAAGTTAGAAAAAATGATTTTGTCTATAAATTAATCGAAAGGGATAATTCTTAAGTGATTTAATCAGTTAATATGTGTGGAATCATGAACAGACATTTTATTAATGCTTTATCTTTTTCCCGAATAATCTTTGGGTTGTTGTTTTTATATTGTGTGGTTTTTGATTATAATCTAATCAATTTGATAATAATATTTTCTTTAACGATTCTCAGTGATGTTCTGGATGGCTATTGGGCTCGAAAGTATGATCTGATTATTGATGCAGGTTCCAAAATTGATGTAATCTGCGATTTTTTATTTATAATTTTTTCAACTTTGGCAATCGTGTTGATTGATTTGGCTCCAGTATGGTTTTTGATAGTTATTGTTTTAAAGCTAATAGAATTTTTCATGACATCAGGCAAAGGAGCTTTGAAATATGACAAGTTCGGTACTTATGTGGCATACATGTTTTATGCATTTCCAATTGTAGCAATAATGATAAATTCTAAAATTATAATATTAACATTGTCCATAATTATAACTGTATGTGCAATAACATCTTCATTTTTAAGAATTAAAGATATGAGAGAATTAAATGATTAAAAAAATAGCTATTTATGGAAAAGGTGGAATAGGAAAAAGTACTACTGTAGCGAATTTATCTGCCGTTTGGGGAAGCGAGAGTCTTAACTGTCTTGTAATCGGCTGTGATCCAAAAGCGGACACTACACGTACATTATACGGTTCCAGAATACCGACAGTTGTCAACACTTTAAAGGATAACAGGTCTCCAACCAAAGATGATCTGGTTTTCAAAGGATTTAATGATATTCAATGTGTTGAAAGTGGAGGTCCTGAGCCGGGTGTAGGCTGTGCAGGCAGGGGTGTTATTGTAGCAATGAAACGCCTTGAAAATTTGGGCATCTTTGATGAGGATTTGGATGTTGTTGTTTATGATGTTTTAGGGGATGTTGTTTGTGGCGGTTTTTCAGTACCTCTTCGTGAAAAATATGCTGATGAAGTGTTGATTGTTACTTCCGGTGAATATATGGCATTATATGCTGCAAATAATATTGTTCGCGGTGTTAAAAAGCTTAAGGGCAATCTGAGCGGTATAGTGTGCAACTGTAGAAATGTCGAACATGAAGAAGAAATTGTGGCAGACTTTGCTAAAAAAATAGGCACACATGTTATTGGCACAATTCATAGAAGTAATTTGATACAGGATGCTGAATTAGATGCAAAAACCGTTATAGAAAAATACCCTGAAAGTGATGAAGCACAAGAATACCGTAACCTTGCTTCAAGCATAATGACTAATGAAAACATATCAACACCTGAGCCTATGGATGACGAGGAATTCGAGGAATTTTTTAAATCATATATGTGATATAATGATATCGCTTAGAAAAATTAATTCCATTTTAGTCATAATCATGATTATAATTCTATTGAATCATGCTGTTCTTTCTGTTTTATATATGTATGGCTTTATCAGCTACTCTCCAAGCTTTCAGGTAACTGGAAGAAGATTATTCTACCCTTTGGTAGCACATATGGTTATTAGCTTATATCTTTACATAAAGGATAAACGAAGAAATGTTAAGACTTATCCTAAACTGATTTCTCAGACAACCCAACAGATAGTAACCGGAATTTTGATAGTTGTCTTTGTAGCATTGCATATATTTTCATATATGATGAGTCCAATCAATGTCAGCCTGACATTTGAAATTAGATTAATTCACTTTTTTATAGATATTGGACTGTTTAGCTCAATCATTCTTCATTTGAGGGTAAGTGTTCCAAGACTTATGGTATCATTTGGATTTTTGGAATCAAAAGATTCATATTCCAATTTTCAAAACAAATGGGATGTATGTGTAGCTGTAATTTTAATCCTGTTGGTTTTAGCTGAAATAATTCATTACTGGGTGATAATGTGAATATTAATATTGTTGGATGTGGGCTTGCCGGTTTATCAGCGGCAATTAAGGCCAGTGAGTTGGGCGCTTCAGTATCATTGATTTCACCGAATTATTCAGAAACAAGCCAATCTGTTATGGCAATGGGCGGAATCAATGCCGCATTGAATACAAAAGGGGAAAACGATTCGATAGAGCACCATTACGATGACACAATCAATGGAGGATGCGAAATCAACAATCCGAAAGCGGTTTTTCGCTTGACTAGTGACGCTCCAGAAATCATCAGATGGCTGGAAAAACTGGGAGTCAGCTTTACCCGAGACGATGAAGGCAAGGTGGATTTGAGATATTTTGGAGGTCAAAAATATGCTAGAACTGCCTATGCTGGTGCAAGAACAGGTAAACAGTTGGTGACCACATTAACATCTCATTGCAGAAAAAAGGAAGCACAGGGCAAGGTAAAAAGATATGTTGGCTGGAGATTTTTATCTCTGATAATAAAGGATAATCAATGTTTGGGCTTAATAGCCATTAATGAGAATACTTCCGAAATCAGAGCATTTGAAGGTAATGTAATTCTTGCAAGCGGAGGTCTGAATAAATTGTTTGGAAAGACATCCGGATCTGTTTTAAATGATGGGTATGCAACATCAAAAGCTTTCATGCAGGGTGTAACCTTGGCAAACCTTGAAATGATTCAGTTTCACCCGACAACCATCAAAACAACTAACAAAAGAATGCTGATAACAGAAGCCGCACGGGGCGAAGGTGGAAAACTATTTGTCAACCGTGATGGAAAGCCATGGTACTTTATGAAGGAATGGTATCCTGAATTTGGAGAGCTGATGCCGAGAGATGTTGTATCACGTGGAATCTATAAGGCTTCAAATGCAGGAGCTGATGAGGTTTATCTGGACATAACTCATTTGGATGAGAATACGATAAAGGTAAAACTGGATGAGGTTTATGATGTCTGCATGAAATATCTTAATTTAAATCCAATCCATGAACCAATTCCTATTTTTCCAGGTGTTCACTATTTTATGGGTGGAATAAAAACTGATGAAAATCATAAAACCAATGTTGAAGGATTGTTTGCTGCCGGTGAGTGCTCATGTCAATATCATGGGGCAAACAGACTGGGCGGAAATTCCCTTTTGGGTGCTGTTCATGGAGGTTGTATTGCGGCTCAAAACGCTTTTGCAACAAATATAGATACAAATGAAAGTTTCATTCGACAATCTCTGGAAAATGAACGGAAATTATTTGATTCATGGGAAAATGGAAACGAAAAAAATATTGGTGAGGCTGAAGAGGAGCTTTCAGACATTGTGAACGGTTCAATGGGAATGTATAGAAATTCCAATGATTTGAATAACGCACTGCAAAAGTTAAATGACTTGAAAAATATGAAAATTGATTCTGCAGGAAATTATTACGATCATGTTAAAATTAATGCATTGTTTGTATTGGCCAGCGCATCTATTGAAGCGGCTATCGAGAGAAAGGAAAGCAGAGGAGCACATCAGCGAAGTGATTATCCTGAAACTGATGAAAACTATCAAAAAACAACCTGTATAAATTATGACGGTGAAATAAAAATTTCATTTGAGGGGTTAGATGACTGAAATAACTGTTAAAATCAAAATTGGTGGTGAATTTAAGGAATTTGGCTACGATGGTGATTTGAATATTTCAGTGACCACCTTGCTTGAGAAATTGGGTGGAATTGAATATTCATGCAGCTGTCTTCAGGGATTATGCGGATCCTGTGCAATGGTAATCAACTCGCAACCGAAATTGGCCTGCCAGACCTTTTTATCTGATGAAATAATGAGTCATGAATATGAATTGATTACAATTGAACCATTGTCCAAGTTTCCGGTAATCAATGATTTGAAAGTGGACAAATCAAAGCTATATGATGATTTAATGGAATGTGAGCAATGGCTGGAAAGTGATTCCAAAATAAATTGCGATGATATTGATTTTGAATATGAAATGTCATTATGTCTTATGTGCGGATGCTGCGTTGAAGCATGTCCGAATTATGACGGAAATGATTTTGTGGGAACTCCAATTGCAGTATCTGCATCAAAATTAATTTCTCAGGAAACTGACTCCAATCATTTGAAGACATTAAAAAAGAAATACAATGAAAAATTTTATCCTCATTGCGTTAAATCGATAGCATGTGAGGATGTATGTCCTATGAAGATACAAACCCAAAGAGCAATATCAAAAATGAATAAAAAGGCAGTATGGAAAATATGGCAGTTACTCGATAGGGATTAGTATGTATTCGACCAAATATTCATCACCAATCGGTGAAATTTTACTTTTAAGCGATGGAGATAATCTTTGTGGGCTTTCATTCGACAGTCAGAAAAAGGATGTTGATTCCATTGAAAATGATGATTTGGAAATCTTTAAAAAAGTCATTGGCTGGCTGGATGATTATTTTGATGGTCAAAATCCAAAAATTGACTTTGATTTGAAAGTTTCAGGAACTGATTTTAGATTGAAGGTATGGGAATTGTTATCTGAGATTCCTTATGGAGAAACAGTAACCTATGGCGAAATTGCTTCTAGGATATCACCTACAATGTCTGCTCAGGCAGTTGGTGGTGCTGTTGGTGCAAATCCGATAGCCATTGTTATTCCATGTCATAGGGTAATGGGCAAGGGAAATAAACTGACAGGTTATGCGGCAGGTCTGGATAAAAAAATTGAGCTGCTGAAAATTGAAAACGGTGATGATGTTGCATATTAATGCACGTTTGGTTTTTGGTGTTTCAGTACTTTTAATTTTAATTTTCTTGAACTACCTCACCTTCTATAAAGTTGAGGTAGTTCAATTGTAAGATTTATCCATGGGATAGGTTTTGGAGCATCAGCCAATGCAATTGTTACTATTGCATCAGAAATACTTCCTAAAAATCGTTTTGGAGAGGCATTTGGATATTTCATGTTGGGTACAACAATCGCAGTTGGAATTGGTCCCTACATTGGCGGCGCATTATATGACTCTTTAGGATCTTTTGGATGCTTTACTGCAGCAAGCGTTTTTTCAGCCTTGGCATTGATTTCAATGATTTTCATTAAGGTTTCCCAACCTGAAGATGTTGTAGGGGATAATCAAAGTTTCTCTGGTCTTGAAAAAATCTTTGAATATGGGGCCATTCCGGTTTCATTTTTCACTGCATTGACAAGTTTGGGTTATGTTTCAATATTATCATTTTACAGATTGTATGCCGTTGAGGTTAATCTAACAGCGGCGTTTTCATGGTTTTTCATAATCTATTCGATAGTTCTTGTAATTTCAAGACCTATTGCCGGCAAAATCCAGGATAGGAATGGTGACATGATAATATGTGTAACTGGAATAATTGCTCAGGCAATCGGATTATTCTTAATTGCTATTCTCCATCTGATTTAACAGTATTTATATGTGCAGTCTGTGCGGCATTGGGTTTTGGAACATTGAATTCGGCCTGCACAACCATTGTCACCCGAAACGCTAAAGCCAATAGAAGACCTTATGCAATTTCAACCTTTTTCATTTTCTGTGATGCAACAATGGGTTTTGGACCTGCATTGCTTGGAAGCTTTGCAATTGCCGGTTACGCCCCTGTGTATTATATATCTTCATTGATAACCCTTTTGGCATTGCCTGTCTGTATATTTTCCTTGAGAAAATAATATTAACAATTAAGATTAATAGGATAATATGGATTTGGCATTTAACATAATCATAGGCAATATAATCTCATTGATTGCCGGTGTTTTCATCATTTTAAGCATGTGGGTAAATGATGAAAAGCAGGCCTATAAATATCAGTTTTTAAATGCCTTCATTTTAGCTATATCTTCAGTATTCTTTTTGTCATGGACTGGAGTAACGACCATGGCCATTGCAGCAACAAGAAACGCAATGGTTTATTATGAGAGGCTGACATTCAATTGGACAATATTTTTCATCGTTATTTCAATTGTTTTGGGCCTTTTGGTAAATTCTATGGGATTTGTAGGATTATTGCCTATTATTGCAATAGTTCAGATTACTTTATGCAACTACTACCTGAAGACAATCAAGCCAATCAAGACAGGTTTCATTGTAAACAGTGCAATTTATATAGTTTATTTCCTGGCGATACTTGATTTTTCATCAGCGGCTATAGAAAGCATCACTGCATTAATTGGTGTTGTTTCATTGGTGAGGTTAATCAAATCCGAATCAAAAAAAGAGAATTCAGGTTAAACTTGAGTTAACCCTTAAATAATTTTTCAAGAAGTTGATCTTGTGACTTGTAGAAGTCGAGTTTTAGGATGGTCATCAGATTGTTTGGTGCACCGACCAGTTGGGTTGATGAAAATATGGGCATGAATACTTTTTTTGCATCCTGTTCCACGCAAATCTTCAAGGTTTCCGGCAGATTCTGTGATTGTTGGCTGTTTAGTATTACAGTACCGTCATCCAAGCTTACGTCATTTTTAATGCTTTCATTAGCTATCAGTTCCTGCAGTTCAAAATCACTAGCTTCAGCATCTCCTGTCAAATTATCAACGACTGTTTCATTATTTTCAACGGATAATTTGAATATGTCAGTTCCCTCTAAAAAGTAAACCTCTCCTGGTTCATGTGAATTGTTTAATGCAGAACCGATTTTGAATGTGTTTTCCACTTCCTCCCTTTCGACTTCCTTTGCCTTAATCTTTTCAATGGCATCGTCTGAGGTGTATAATTCTCCATGGTCTGGAGCGTAACTCAATAATTCCTTATATTTGCGTAATCTTTCGTCCTCTTCATCTTCACCAGCTATCTTTTTTAAAAGACGAATAATCTCAGTGTTCTGATTTTCAATATTTTTGGCAATTTTAATTAATTCTGATAAATCTGACATGGTTAGTATTATAGGTTTTTTAATTATTATAGCTTTAGGAGTCTAAATTTAAATTAATGAAGTTACATATTCTTAATCATGAAAAAACTTGCAATTTTTGATTTTGATGGAACTTTATTCAATTCGGTCGATGATGTTGTAATCTGTTTTAACCAAACTTTGGAAATCTATAATTTTCCGACATTGACCAAAGAAGAGTATTTTGAATGTTTGGGTGGAAATATTGATGAAATTGTCTCTTTGGTGTTGGGGGAAAACAATTCCTTTGAAAATATTGAAAAGGTTAAAAAAACTTATTTGGAATTGTATAATCCGTCACCTAAAGAACACACCTTGCCATTTCCCGAAGCTCATGAATGTTTAAATAAACTGCAGGAAAAGGGTGTTTTGCTTGCCATCAATTCTAACAGGCTCAATTATTCCCTCAAATACTTTGTAGAAAAATTTTTTACTGATATAGATTTTGTGCTGGTTGAAGGTCATGATGAAGATTATCCGTCCAAGCCAAATCCTTTCGGCGTTGAAAATATCCTTAAAAAAGCAAATGTGGATTTGAAGGATGCAGTTTATATTGGAGATTCCAAAACTGATATTGAAACAGCTCAAAATGCAGGAATGGACTGCATTGTTGTCAAATGGGGTTACGGCAATCAGAAGGATTATGAAAATGACTACATTCTCGAGGCTGTCGATGAGTTTGATGATATTTTAAAGTATTTTTAGAAAAATGCGAAAATTTATTTTATATTTAAGAAATAATATTTAATCATGTTATTCGTTAATTATCCAAAATGTTCAACTTGCAGAAAAGCCAAAAACTGGTTAGAGGAACATGATATTGAATTTGAGTCAAGACACATTGTAGAAGACAACCCAACAGCACAGGAAATTGAAGAATGGTGGAAAAAATCAGATTTACCGTTAAAAAGATTTTTTAACACTAGCGGACAGGTCTACAGAAAATTGGGATTAAAAGATAAACTTCCGGACATGTCTGAAGAGGAACAGTTTGAAATATTGTCCACAGATGGAATGCTTGTCAAACGTCCGGTTCTTGTTGGCGACGATTTTGTATTGGTTGGTTTTAAGATTAAAGAATGGGAAGAAAAACTATTATAATTTTCCTTACTATTTTTTAAAATTTTTTTTTTTAATCTTGTGTAACTCTTTCATTTTCATTATTGAAAAAATAGATTGTCTGAAAAACGTTTTCAGAAAGACTTTTAAAAGAAGACAGCTAGAATTTTTTGATTTTACCTTTTGCTTTTGGGAAGTGGGACTCCCTTTAGGGATTAGAGATTCGGAAAAAGGGGTAAACCAATTTTACCTCAAAAAATTCTACTTTTGGAAATCCTATGAAATTTAGGGGGAATAAAATCTGGTCTGTTTTTCAATCGCAATGATGTAAAATTTTTAATATAGTGTTTAACAGCTTTGAAGTTAGATTTAATAATCTAATTCTTTCACTGTTTGTAGTCAACTTGTTTTAATATTGCCTAGTCAAGATGTGGTCATGATTAAAATATTTTTGCTTTTCGCTCATGCAGAATACATCTTGAGCTATTTTATCGAGGATAAATTTTTCATTTTCATTCCATTCGCTTCTCTTATGCTTATTTGCTATCTCCTTGAAGTTGAAAGTCACATGCGTGCAACTTTCAATACAAACTTGGGGTGATGCCATATAAATGCTTTTTGTAACCTTTTGGTCACCTCATTACCGAAAGGTTTATATATGATGAATAACAAGTCATAATAACCTATCTATTTTTAGGAGGTAATGCTCATGGAAACTTTGAAGCACATTAAATCATGTCCTATAGAATTAGTTGTTAAATTAATAAATAAAAAATGGGTAATTCAGATCATACGTGATTTATTCTTTGGTAAATCCCGTTTTCATGAATTTAAAGAAGATAAACCAGATCTTTCAAATAAGGTTTTAAGCAACTGCCTGAAAGATATGGAGAAAAACGGATTGATTCACAAAATTGTGGACAAATGCGATAAAAAGAATGTAAAATACATACTGACTGAAAAAGGCAAATCATTGAACAAGGTTTTATATGAAATTGCCATGATAGGTGTTGATGGGGAAACCTACTCCGACAGCATCAAAAACAGTGTGAAAAATACATTTAGAGAAACATTGCTCTAAAAAACTGAAATTAAATATGGTGTGCGGTGCCATATTAATAACTCTTTTTTTCCAAATTTCTTTTAAGGGTACAATTTTTAAATAGATTAAACATTAACTTTAAAAAATAAAAAAATCATAAGTATAACTGATTAAAATATTTTAGGGGACAAAATATTGCTAGATATAAAATTATTCAGAGAAAATCCAGAATTAATAATAGACTCTGAGAAGAAAAGATTTAGAGATACTGAAAACGTTGAAAAGGTAATAGAATACGACACCTTATGGAGAGAAGGTGAAAGAAAACTTAACTCATTAAGATCAGAAAAAAATAAATTATCCAAATCATTCAAAAAAGCCAAAGAGGAAGGCAACTTTGAAGAGGTTGTCAAAAGATCCAAGGAAGTTGCAGCCGAAATCAAGCAATTGACTGCAAAGAATGCAGAATGCCTCAAACTCAGGGATGATTACAGATACAAGGTTGGAAACATTATTGATGACGATGTGCCAATTTCAGACACTGAAGATGATAATGTAGTTGTCAGAACCTACGGTGAAATCCCAGAACCTGATTTTGAACTTTTGAATCATGTTGATTTGATTAATAAAATTGACGGAGCTGACCTTGAAACTGCAGCAAGCATTGCAGGAGCACGCTTCTACTATTTGAAAAGAGACATATTGCACTTAAACCTTGCATTAATTCAATTTGCCCTATCCGAGCTTGAAGGTGAAGGATATATTCCAATGCAAACACCATTCTTTGTAAAAGGTGAAGTTGCAGCAGAAACCTCTGAACTTGGCGAGTTTGAAGAAACATTGTACAAAGTTGAAAATGAAGACATGTATCTGATTGCAACTGCAGAACAGACTTTGGCAGCCCTTCACCGGGATGAAATCATCTCCCCTGATGATTTACCTTTAAGATACTGTGCACTTTCAACCTGCTTTAGAAAAGAGGCAGGTTCTCATGGAAAGGATACTCTGGGAATTTTCAGGGTTCATCAATTCGAAAAAATCGAACAGTTCATCTATTCAGCGCCTGAAGATTCTAGAAATCAGCATGACCATCTGATGGAAGTAACTGAAAGAATCTATCAAAAGCTAGGACTTCCATATCAGGTAATAGCTATTGTATCATCAGCATTGAATGATAATGCTGCCATCAAATATGATTTGGAAGCATGGTTCCCAGGTTCCGGTGCATTCAGGGAATTGGTTTCATGTACCAACTGTAAAGATTATCAGGCACGTAAGACAAAAACCCGTGTTGGAAGAGCAGGTTCTGGAGATGCTCAAACATTGCACACCTTAAACAGTACAGCCATTGCAACTGAAAGGACAATGTGCTGTATCCTGGAAAACTATCAGCTGCCTGACGGTAGTGTAAAAGTTCCTGAAGTGTTAGTCCCTTACATGAATGGAAAAACAGTCATTGAAGCTAAAAAATAGCTTCACTCTTTTTTTTTAATGGTGGGGATGTGACATGAAGTCACAATTTCCAATCCTACCTGACATCTTTAGATGCCATTTTGTGAAATTCATCTCCAATCTTTAAGAATGGTATTCTTTTACTATTAATATAAATAGAATATATTGTCAGTTTCAATAACTGTAACTGCATTAAATTAGAACAACAAGACAGAAAAAATGCAAAGAATTAATAACCTCCATTGACTGATTCACGGGATTGTTTAAAAATATCATTAGTAAAATATTCTGCTAATTTACATATTAAGATTTCAAAAATATTATCTGTTGAATTTTAGTATTCAATCACTGATTCAATATCAGTTTTGACACAAACTTTAAATAATCTATATCTATTTATACAAATTGCAATAAAACAATTATTATAATAATTAGAGTGGGGGTTAAATCTTGTTTAATAAAAAATATTTCATATTAATTTTAATATTATTGTCTTTATTTTTTTCAATTGCATCAATCAGTGCTGCAAATAGTGTTTTAACTGACAATTCGAATAACAGCATTACAAATGAGTCCAGTTTACAGCTTCCTCTTTCTTTTGAAGAGGGTATTAATCAAAATGTTAATGATTCTTCGGATATAAATGATAATGTTTTAGCCAGTAATCAAAATACTGTTGAAAAATCCAAAAACTCAAGTGCAGTCATTAAAAAAGCTCCTAAGGTATGGATTAATAAGATGATTGTTAAATCTGACAAGAAATTAGTTATAAAACTTAAATCAGATAAGAAAGGAACAATCTATTATTCCACAAATGGTAAAAATCCAACTGTTCACAGCAAAAAATATACTGGCCCTATAACTTTAGCATCGAATAAAGTTTTAAAGTTTTTTGCTGTTTCAAAAGATGGAAGCAAATCAAAAGTTCATACATATAAAAGAATTTTAGGTAGAACTTCAAAAGGATATGTTGAAAAGCTCTACTTCGGCAATATGTCTTCAACAAAAACCATTGCCCTAATTGTTGGAGTTCATGTTGAAGAATGTGAAATGCACAAGGCAATATATAAAAGTCTGATTAAGAAAAACAATAAATTAAAAAGAAAGTATGTGTTATATTACATTCATGTGACTAAAGACCAGTACAGTTATTCAAAAAGCAGAATGAATGGCCAAGTATTAGGAAACAAATACATAATAAAGGATATAGTTAAAGAAAAACCTAAAATAACAACAGATGTCCATGAAACAAGCTATAAGCTTAGCGGATACAAATATCCTAGATTCATCCATATGATTTCTAATAAAAACATTAAGACTGTCAAAATAAGTAAAAAGCTCCATAAGAAATCTTCTCTTTATTTAAAAAGGCTGCTAAAATTGACACCACACATTAAAAGATATGATCCGCAGTTGGGTTCAAGTCCTGCCTATATTACTGTACCTATTGCAAATAAGGGTTTAGTTTCTTATATCTATGAAACAGAAAGTAATTACTCAATAACTGTTAAACAGACTTATGCAGACAAATATATTAAAGCTTTGGATAAAGTCAATTTATCCTTTTAGCTTTAACTAAATTAATGCAAGAATTCCATGACTTCTACAAGTCATGGATGAATTGCACAAAGGCTGCATTAGTTTTTCAATTGCTCTTTGATGAAATTTAAATAACAAGATAACAAAAAATAATAAATGACAATGATACAATAAATTAAACTTTTTCAACAATAACCAAGTTTAAAAAGAAATATTAATTGAATCTGTCTGAACCTTCGGGACGAGGGGGATAGCACGGTAATCTATACTCAGTAGAGTATACAGCCCGTGAAGTAAGAATCCTCAACTTCTATAAAGTTGAGGTAGTTCAATGGGTGTGTATGTTAGTGAACAAAAAAATATTGGCGATATTATTGTTTGGTATCTTAATCCTGTCTATTGGGATTGTATCGGCAACTGTATTGTATCAAGATCCATTAAATGGAATGGATGAGAAGACATTTAAAAAAAAATGTGAAGAAGTTACTTATGGGGATATTAAACCAAATGAGGACTTGAAATATCATCCTATAAAATTAAAGGGAATGGTAGACATAGTGGCACACGATACACTAATATTCCATGCTGATGGTTTTCGTGACCAAGAAGTAATAGTTAAACTGCCTCCTGATCAGGATAATGCTAAATATAGAAAATATGCAGGGTTAAATGCAGTCATTTATGGCTCATATCAGGGATTGGATGATTTTATATTATGTGGTGAACGTCCAGTTATAAATGCAGCTACTATTGATAGTAAATAATGTCGGGTAATCTATAAAAATGGTCGCAACATGTTGTGTTCCAAATGCTCAAGATATGACTATTGAAATTCAGAATATGTTGGGAAGCAGGTAATTGGAGATTAGAATCGGGGGTGCAATTTGCATCTGCCCTTATTTTTTTTACATTCCTCATCTGGAATGAATTTGTTATTTTGTTTTCTTACATCTCTGCTCAATTTTTTAAACAGCTGCAAATCCAACTATTAATGTAGGCAAATATATACAAAATTTTAACAAATACTTTTTTTAAACATTAAATCCAATATAATTATTAGTTAGCCATATTGGGGATTTAAATGAAAACTATTGTTATTAATGCAAGTCCAAGAAGAAAATTCTGCACAGCACAAATCATGAAAGAGGCTGCAAAAGGTGCGGAATCTGTCGGAGCTGAAGTTGAATACATAGATTTGTACAAGTTAGATTTGCACGGATGCATGAGCTGTCTGATTTGTAAAAAGGTAGATAAGGAACGCTGCAAGTGTTATTGGAGAGATGAACTGTCTCCTCTGATTGAACGAATTTTGGATGCCGATTGTCTTTTAATAGGGTCTCCAATTTACTTTGGTGAGCCTACAAGCCATTACAGGGCTTTGGTCGAAAGGTTAATTTTCTGCATTCTTTCATATGAGGGATTCGGTTCATATTATGAAGGGAAATTAAACGTGGGTTTGTTCTATACCATGAATGCCCCTAAGGATTATTATGAAAACATGATGCGTCAGGGCCTTGAATCTTCAGCAAATATATTCAACATGCTGAATGGTGAAGTAAGGATTTATCCTGTATTAAACACAGTCCAGGTTAAAGACTATTCCAAATACAGCATGTCTGCCTTTGATGGGGATGCCAAAAAGGCATACCGAAAAGAACACTTCCCTGCTGATTTGGAAAATGCCTTTAAGATAGGTGCGGAGCTGTCCAAATGAAGACGATTGTCATCAATGCAAGCCCGAGGAAAAAATGGAATACTGCTGAGGTGATGCAGGCCGCTCAAAAAGGAGCTGAATCTGTTGGTGCTGAAACGGAATATGTTAATTTATATGATTTGGTTTTTAAAGGCTGCAGGAGTTGTCTTATATGCAAGCAAAAAGATAAAACCAAGGGCAAATGTTACTGGAATGACGATTTGACTCCTTTGATTGAAAGGATATTCAATGCCGATTGTCTTTTGATAGGCTCACCAATCTACTTTGGCCAGCCTACTAGTGAATTCAGGGCATTGGTTGAAAGATTGATATTCTGTATAATGTCATATGATGACGGATCCAGCTATTATACTGGAAAGGTCAATGTTGGAATATTTTATACTATGAATGCTCCTTTGGAGTTTTATGAAAGCTCTATGAAGGATAGTTTGTCCAGTACAGAGTTTTTATTTTCATTTTTGAATGGTGAAGTGGTTTCCCATCCTGTTTGCGATACTTTGCAGGTTCATGACTATTCTAAATATAATATGGCTGGATTTTCACAGGAATTGAAAGAAAAACAACTTGTTCTTCAATATCCTCATGATATAGAAAAGGCTTTTGAAATTGGTGCTAAATTGAGTAAATAGGTGTTTTTATTGAAAGCTATAGTTATTAATGCTGGCCCGAAAAGAAGGGATGGTAATGCACAGCTTGTGAAAGAGGCTGCAAAAGGTGCTGAATCTGTAGGGGCAAGTGTGAAATATGTCGATTTGTATAAGTTGGATTTGCATGGGTGCATGAATTGTGGGGTCTGTAAAAACGATGACAAGGTAGGCAAATGTTACTGGAAGGATGAAACCTCTCCTTTGATTGAAGAGATTTTGGCTTCCGATGTATTGATAATCGCTTCTCCGATATTTTTCACCGAACCGACAAGTCATTACCGTGCCTTGATTGAAAGATTGATATATTGCATAGTTTCATTTGAAAGAGGAAATGTCTTTAAGGACAAAATCAATGTTGCTCTGTTTTATACGATTGAATATCCTAAAGGCATGTTTGAAAAAAATGTCCGACCTCACCTTAAACAGTCTGAAAGCTTGCTTGAGATGTTCAATGGTGAAGTTAATATTTATACTTCACGTATAATTACCAAAAATGAACGAAATAAATCTTTAGATAATCCGGAATTGGAAAGCAAAATCAAAAAGAAAGAAAATGAATTTGCTGAAGATTTGGATAATGCTTTTGAGATTGCTGTTAAATTATGCAAATAATTTTTTTTACTTTTTTTAATTTTTTTAATTAAATTTTATTTTTTTATTCATATTTTTTCATTGATTTTTATAGTTGTGACTAAATGTTTATATCATAAATGATTTAAGTTACACTAGGGTGGTGTTAGGAATATGGATAATGAAATGTTGGGATTAGTTGCACATGTTAAAATTTCTTCATATAGGTTAAAAACGGTATTGTCACTGAAAGAATCCGACAAAACTCCCTCACAAATAGCGAAAGATACTGGAATTCGCATTAATCATATATCAACGGTTCTTAAAAAATTAAAGGAATTGGGTATAGTTGTTTGTCTTAATGAGGATGATAAACGCAATAGAATATATCAACTCACTCCTATTGGCCGTGAAGTTGTTGATTGCTTGGATTTAATTTAAGTATACATTTTTAAAAAATGCATACATTTATATACTACCTATTTACAATATTATATTGTGTACAAAAATTTAATTTGTATACGTGTTTGTGGTGGTATTATGAACAACGAAAAAAAAGAAAACCCAAGAAAATTTGTATTTGGAAACGGAAGATTCGGCGGATCTTATACTCCTGGCGAATTTGAATTCAATTTCCCTGAAGACATGTCTCGTGAGGATTTTGAAAAAATATTCGCTTCCAAAATCAGATCATTTCAAAATATAGGCAACGAATTTGCAGAGGAATTCTTTGACAGTTCTTCCAAATCCAAAAAAGAAAAACTGAAAACATTAAGCATTCGTGTCAAGCCTCATACAAAGGAATTCTTTAAAAACAATTCAAGATTATCTCCAAGAAATGTTCTTGAAATCTATGAAAACTTCAATAATGGTAGTGAAGCATTCATAAATTCTCTTATTGAGGATGAAAAGCAGCTTGAAAAAGAATTAATGGAAGTTCAAGAAAAACTGCACAATGCAAAGCTTTTTAAGGATAAATTAAGTGAAATGGAACCGGAAAGTGAAGTTTTAACCGATGACGATAAGCTTGTTAAGTTACATAACAAATATATGAACAGTGAAATAAAAGTCATTGGAAACGAAATCTCAGTTGGAAAGGCTAAAAACGATATCATTAAAGATATTCAAATTTACAATACATTGATTATTCGTGTTTATAATAATGAGGTTTTATCCATTGGAGTATTCACAAATGCTCAACCTGTTGTATATTATTTCAAAAATGAGTATGCTGAAGATGATATTGAGGAAACATTAAATCATGTCGAGGAATATTGCGGCGAACATGATATTACATTTGATTTAAAGGAAATTTCCCTTTTCGATGACTAATTTAAGTTTTTTGGGAGTGTGATAAATCATATAATCGCACTTCAATTAATTTTATTTTTCTTTTGCGACAAACTATTAATTGGATTTTTGAAAATCTGGCCTGGTTAAATAAGGTTTCTTTCTTGTACTTTTTTTTAATTTGTGGTGATGGTTAATTTTAACCTGGTCTTGGGAGTAATTTTAATGTGCTGGTGAAATTACTCTCTTACTATAGTAATTTTTTAATATGTTGATGAATTAAATATTTTATAGTGATAACATGGCTGATTTTGAAGAAATTATTAACACAAGAAGAAGCATTCGTGAATATGCGGATATGCCTGTAAGTGATGAAGACATATTAAAAATCTTAAAAGCAGGAATGCAGGCACCGGGATCAAGGTTGGGTGCCGAACCATGGGAATTCGTAGTAATTAAAGATAAGGAAACATTGGCCAAATTGGGAGAAATTAAACCTCGTGTAACCAATGCACCCGTTGCAATTGTTCTAGTTGCAAACATTGAAAGAGCATTTTATAAAACTGTATGGCAACAGGATATGGGTGCAGCTGCTGAAAACATGTTGCTTGAAGCTGTCAATCTAGGTTTAGGTGGACTATGGAATGGTGTTGCACCTGAAGAAGAGAGAATGAAAGCAATAGGCGAAATTATCGGCATTGATGATATAACTGAAACCAAACCGTACTGTATAATTACTTTAGGATATCCTGCCGATGGATGGGAAAACAAATTCATGGATAAATTCGATGAAGAGAGAATCCATTATGAAAAATATTAAGTATGACTTCAACACTGTTATAGACAGGCATGGGACAAATTCCCTGAAGTGGGATCTTTTTGATGACGACCTGCCTATGTGGGTAGCTGATATGGACTTTATGGTGGCTTCGGCTATTCGTGAGGCTATTCAAAAAAGGGCAAATCATCCTGTATATGGGTATAATATAGTTCCGGACGAGTTATTTGATGCTTATATTAACTGGTGGGACAGAAGATATGATTTGAAAATGTCAAAAGATGACATGGCCTATTCAATAGGGGTTATGCCCTCAATATCTTCCATGATTCGATGTTTAACAGATGTGGATGATGAAATATTGATTCAATCACCGGTTTACCATGTATTTTACTATGTCATAGAAGATAATGATCGTAAAGTACTGGAAAATGAGTTGACATACGAAAACGGAAAGTATGAAATTGACTTTGACGATTTGGATGAAAAACTGTCCCAGGTTAAACTGATGATACTGTGCAATCCTCATAATCCTGTAGGAAAGATTTGGTCCCGTGAGGAATTGGATAAAATCGAGGAACTCTGCATCAAACATGACGTAATTCTGATTTCTGATGAAATTCATTGCGATTTGACTGATCCTGATGTTTATTACAATCCGTTTAAGTCATGTGACAATGTTGTCAGATGTCTGTCTCCTTCAAAATCATTCAATATTGCAGGTTTTCAAAGCTCAATAATTCAAACGGTCAACTCTGATTTGTTGAAAAAAATCAAAAATCAGATGCACATTGACAATTCAGATTCTGCCAATGTATTTGCAGCAGCTGCTGTAATTGCTGCTTATGATGAATCAGAAGAGTGGTTATGTGAACTTAAGGAAGTTTTATATGAAAATAAACAGATTGTTAGGGAATATCTGAAAAATGAATTGCCTGTAATCAAATTGGTCGAGTGTGATGCAACATATCTGTTGTGGCTTGACTGTTCTCAGCTGAATGTTCCATCAAAAGTACTTTCCGGATTTTTAAGGCAAAATCAGGGGCTGTTCTTATCTGCAGGGATTGATTTTGGACAATGTGGTGACAATTTCTTAAGGATGAATATAGCATGTCCTCAGGAACTTTTAAAAGACGGATTGGGCAGGCTGAAAGCAGGCATAATTGCACTGTCAATCATTAATAAGGGATTATAATTAACAGATTAGTTTTTGAATCAAAAAAAGTAAAAAAAGAGAATGATAAGTAAATTACTTATCTTGTTACTTTAACGGTAACTTTTTTGTAATCGGAGTTTAAATAATTTTCACCATGCATGATGATTATTTTGTGAGCTCCGATGCTTAATTTTGAAGCATCATATTTTGCAATGCCGTTTTCATCGGTTTTAACAACGACGGTTTTATATTTTTTTCCTGTATATACTTTCAATGCAAGTTTAACATTTTTCATGGCATGTTTTGTAAAGTAATTGGTAGCTTTGATGTTTAATGTTTTTTTGGAATTTTGTTTTACGGTTAATGATTTGGATGAAATTGTCAGGTATGTTTTTCCTATAGGGAATTTATTTAATGTTACCTTATTCTTATTTAAAAATTTTGAAGCGGTAACTGCAGTAACGCTATATGTTCCAGGTTTGAATGGAATGTTATAACCTGCCATTCCTTTTGAATTGGTTGTAAGTGTAATTTTCTTTCCGTTTGAAAATTTGACTGCAATTTTTGCATTTGCAATTCCTTTATTGTTGTTGAGGTTAACAAGCTTAAAGACTAATTTTGCATCTTTATAATATGCGCTTGTTTGGTCCAATTCAAAATTGGAAGGAATCCCGGCAATGGTAAATGTTATGTCTCCTATTGTTTTGCCTGAATCTTTTAGCTTGGCTACGACATTGTATGTTCCAGGCATTTTATTGAAATTCAAATTGATTAAACCGTTTGAATTTGTTTTATATTCTTTCAATTGGATTTTGTCTACAAAAATATTGACAGCTTTTCCTTCAATGCATTTATTTGAAGTTACATTGGTTAATTTTAACTGTAGCTTTGCATCTCCATAAAAATATCCGGTTTCTTTAAATTCATATTTCATATCATTGATTTGATAGTTACTGTTTGCATCACTTAATTTTTCATCAGCATTATTCACTGAAATAACATCATCTGCTTCATTTACCCTGGCAATTGGACTATTGTCAGAACTAGTATCATTTAATTCGACTGCACTGACTGCCGATAAGCTAATGAATGCAATTGATAAAAATAATAGAACAATTATGAGTTTTTTATTTATCATACTTTTACTTTTAGTTTTCGAAGTATTTAATTGTAATATATTTTTCATATTTTCCCATTCAAATTAGGATTATATGAATTTAACTATCTGTTGAATCTATGAAATTCTGAATCAGCCAATCTGAAATGCTGATGTCAGAATTGTATCGTATTATTTCATCCTTTTTAAACCATTTTGCCTTAAGAATTTCATCTCCGTCCACCTTTATGTTTCCGGATTCATATTCTGCAGTAAATGCCAGCATAAGTGAATTTGGAAATGGCCATGACTGGCTTCGCTGATATTTCAGGTTTTTGATTCTGATTCCAACTTCTTCCAAGACCTCCCTGTGCACGGCCTCTTCAATGCTTTCACCTGGCTCTACAAAACCTGCTATCAATGCATATCTTATATTGTCATGGTAGCTGTGCTTTGCCATGAGCAATTCATCATCCTTTCTGATGGCCACAATAATGGCAGGAGCGATACGGGGATAATGCACTTGACCACAGGAAGGGCATTTTAACATCATGTCCTTTTCATCTAGTTGGGTTTCAGTTCCACATCTTCCACAGAACTTATGTGATATATACCAATCATTGACAAGCACGGCTTTTGCGCCCATAAGATAGAGATCCTTGTCAAATTCATAAACTTCACGTAAGTCGTAGCCGTTTTCAAAATCAGCGTTAATGACAAAACATCTTTTAGAATTGTATTTTCCGATATATAAGCAAAAATTAAAGTCAATTTCATCTGATTTTTTTGGAAGTTGTTTGTTTTCATCCAAATATAATTCTCTGGAATCATTGAAAATGAATATGTAATCGTCATCTTCAGGGGCAATGTCTGCACT
>NZ_JAXJXF010000005.1:0-2010 GCF_036307625.1 Methanobrevibacter sp. | reverse complement strand
TGCACTCCATTTGAAAGCTTTAATGACTATGCCTGGAATTATAATACTGGAGCTTATGACATTGTAAAATACCCTTCAGGCATTTCACATACATTTGACGTAACTGAAGTAGATTACTCAGAAGTATATGACCTGACCAAAGATGTAACTTCATCTTCAGCACTAATGGCAATACCAAAAGTATATTCAAACGGTATTGATGGCACTAATGGAATTCACATTAATGTAGCATTATATCAAAAAAAGGACAGCAATCAAGGATGGGGAGACTGCATAGCTTTAGTCAATTCAAAATCATTAAGCCATTACAGGGACACAAAGATTTTGGAATTGGGAGCATATCCCGGTAAAAAGGGATTGAAATATTCAAACACAGACCACATAGTACGTGATGTTAATGTTTCATCAGGACAGTTAACATTGGATTCACAACAGTACTATTTCGATTTGTATTTTGATAACGGATATGTTAAAGCAACAATAAGGCATGGAAGTACAGTTGATTTCACATATGAAGGAGACATAAGCGATAAAATAACATTCGATACTTTTTATCCTGCGATAATGATTTATGATGCTGGAGGACACATCCAATATGAAAGCATAAGTGTTGAACCATGGACAAAGGAGGAATAAAATGGCTGAAACAGAATGGATAAGTTTAGGAAGAGTGGTAGGAGATACCGGAGAAAAAGGAGACACTGGAGTTGGAACAACAATAAAAGGAAGCTACAGTTCACTTGAAGAATTGATAGCTGAACATCCGACCGGTAATGTTAATGATGCATACATTGTTGACGGTAACTTTTATTTCTGGAATGGTAATCAGTGGGAAAATGCAGGAAGTTTAAAAGGAGAAACTGGAGCAACCGGACCGGTAGGACCTAAAGGTGATACAGGTGATAAAGGAGATACTGGTGAGAAAGGTAGTAAAGGAGACAAAGGTGAGACTGGAGCAACTGGAGAAAAAGGAGAACAAGGACCTAAAGGAGATACTGGAGACACAGGACCTGCTGGAGATACTGGACCGGCCGGGGCAACTGGTGACACTGGAGCTACTGGTATTGCTACTACTATTAAAGGTTCGTATAATACTTACCAGGAACTAATAGCTGCACATCCAACAGGCAATGATGGAGACAGCTATTTAGTGAACGGCTCCCTTTATGTTTGGCTTGATAATGCTTGGGATAATGTAGGAAATATAAAAGGAGAAAAAGGTGACACAGGAGCAACTGGAAATAAAGGAGATACTGGTGATACCGGTTCACAAGGAGTTAAAGGTGATACTGGAAATACTGGTGCTAAGGGGGATACTGGAGATACAGGACCTAAAGGTGATACGGGTGTTGGTAGTGATGAGGAAGCTGGATGGAAATTACCGGTAGATGAAATAAGAACAACTAATACATTACCAACAGGCGTTAGTGCAGGTTATCGTGTAGCTATTGTCACAAGCTCAATTATAGCCATTAAAGAGTATAATGGAAGTTCCTGGGATACAGAATCACTTGATCCATATTCAGTAATACCATTAAAACATTCTGGAGGAATACAAATGTATTTAGCAAAATCAACAGGTCCAGTATACATGGGCGTAGATTATGGAGTCTTTGGTAAATTCCGCTTTATGACACAGGCAGCATATGATGCACTAAGTAGCTATGATGAAGATACAATTTATTTTGTAAGAAGTTAATATATTATTAGTGGAGTGTTAATATGGAATTATCCGATGAAATGCTAGCAGAGATTAGCTATGTAAATATTTCAACATACAGAACAAAAGTAATGAAAGCTTTAGAGAATGAAGTTAAAATACCTAGTATTATAGCTAAAGATTCAGGAATTAGAACAAATCATATTTCAAAAGTCCTAGCAGAGCTAAAAGCACATGAGTTAGTTGAATGTATTAATCCTGAAGTTAGAAAAGGAAGATTATATCGCCATACTGAGAAAGGAAGTCAGATAGTTAAAAATTTAGATAAATTTATATTAACTATTTAATTG
>NZ_JAXJXF010000004.1:0-3028 GCF_036307625.1 Methanobrevibacter sp. | reverse complement strand
TCTAGATAGTTATAATATATGAGATTAAGGGGAATTATATGAGCTTAATTATTGCTTACATTGGAAAAAAAGGATGTGTAATGGCAGCTGATAAAAGGAAAATTGGTTATTTTGGTGATAAAGAAAATTTAGAAATATTGGAAACTGAATTGTATAATGGTATGATTGGCTCTGATGATGAATTTAAAAGAAGAGCTGATGAATTGGGTATTTCTGTAAAAATTACTGATGATGCCACTAAGTTGAAAATAGTTGGTAACTGTGTTAGGGGTGAAGTAAGTACTAAAGGAACCTTTGAAACAAAACGTAGGAGAATTTATGGAACCACAAACGGTTATCAGTTAGTTGAACTATTGGGTTCTGAAGTCACTTCACGTAAATCCGGTGAAAGCGGAATTATTATTTTCGGTAACAATTTTGCTAAAAAAATGGCTGAAAATTTAATTTCAAAAAGATTCAAACCCTCTTCAAGTTTGAAATCCAAAGGTGAGATTTTTGAAGAAATCATAAAGGAAGTTGCTTTAAAAACTCCTACTGTCGGCAGGAATTGTGACGTATTAAAACAAGAACCTCAATTTGATGCATCTAAATCACAAAGGCATTTGAATGTAACTATTGATAATGATGTTAAAGTATTGGTTAAATTTAGACAAAACCTGACAGAACAGATTGTTCAGCAAAACCTTGAAATTGAAATGGCCAGTAAGATTATTAATAAAGGTGATGTGGGCAAAGTTGTTTCTATTGATGGAAATATGGTTTTTGTTCAGTTAAATAATAAAACACAGGCAATGGATGGAAATTGGAAACAGCTGGCCAAGCCTGGTCAAAACGTCATAATGTTTACAGAAAGTGAAAATATTGAAATAGGGGATAAAGTCACAATTGAAGATGAGGATTTATGTCTTAAAAAGGACAAATCTCCCCTTAAATGTGATGTAATTTTATGTTCATTATGATTGGGGATTTAAATGAAGTTATCGTTTTTAGGTAGTGGTGGCGGAAGGTTTTCTGCTATCTCTCAAAGAAGAATGACTGGAGGGTTTAGAATTGATAATCTCAACGGAAAAAATTATCATGTTGACCCGGGACCTGGTGCGCTTATAAGAACTTACCAGTTCGGTTTTGATCCTCGCAATTTAAGTGGTGTATTTGTTTCCCATGCCCACACTGACCATTACAATGATGCAGAGATTCTTATTGAATCAATGACCAAGGGGATGACCAGACAATATGGTACTATTTTTGGAAGTACCAGTGTTTTGGAAGGCTTTGAAAAATGGGGCCCATGTATTTCATCATACCATCAGTCAAAATCTGATAAAATAGTTTTAAAACCGGATGTAATAAGTGAAGTTGACGGCATTAAAGTTAAGGGGACCAAAACAGTCCATGGAGATCCAGCAGGTGTCGGTTTTCAAATTGATTATAATGGTTTTAAATTGTCCTATACTTCAGATACTGGTTACTTTGATGAATTGCCGGAATATCATGAAGGCGCAGATATTTTAATAGCAAGTGTTTTGCGTCCGGGCAATAAATCTATTCATGGCCATATGTGTTCCCGTAATTTCATTGACTTAATCAACAAGGTTCAACCGAAAGTGGCTGTAATGACTCATTTGGGTCTTAAGATGATTTCTTCAAATCCAGTTACTGAAGCTAAAAAGATTTCCAAAGCGACTGGCATAAAAGTAATTGCTGCTTTTGATGGATTGTCATTCAATGTTAACTATAATAATCCTAAAAGATTCAGATTGATATCACTTAAGGATGTTGAATCTCAAAATCACAGCACAAGCCATGATTTGTATAATAGTGAAAGAAAAAATTCATATCAAACATCATTTAAAAACAATGAGTTTGATGAACTTTCAATATTGAGAAGAAAACAGAATTAAATGCTTAAATTGCTTGGATGAATAAATCCTGAGCGAATCATATGGTCTGCTAAAACAATTGCAGTGCTTGATTCAGCAACTACTGTCACTCTAGGACATATGCATGGGTCATGTCTTCCTTTAATTTCTATTTTTTTATTTTCCATTTTTTCCAAATTGATTGAATTCTGGCATTTGGAAATGGATGGTGTTGGCTTTACGGCTATTTTTGAAACTATAGGCATGCCATTGCTCATTCCTCCAATGATTCCTCCGGAGTTATTTGTTTTTGTTGTAATTTTATTGCCTGCAATTTGATATTCGTCATTTATCTCGGAGCCAGTATGATTTGCAACCTCAAATCCAAGTCCGATTTCAACTCCTTTGACCGCACCAATATTCATCAAAATTCTTGCCAGATCTCCATCTAATCTTTCAAAAACAGGTTCACCTAATCCTGCCGGAACTCCGGTAGCTATTGTTTCAACAATTCCTCCAACTGAGTCTCCTTCTTGCTTTTTTGTAATTATTAATTCTTCCATTTCTTTTGCGGCATTTAAATCGCCACAGCGAACAGGATTTTTTTCAACGTTTTCTTTAATTTCATTGAAATCTTTAGGGTCTGCTTTAATGTTTCCGATTTGAGTAACGTGTGAAATGATTTCAATGTCATGTGCTTTTAAAAGTTTTTTGGCTATTGCACCGCCAATAACATGGCCAATTGTCACTCTACCACTTCCACGACCTCCTCCGTTATAGTCATAGTTTCCGTATTTGGTCATCCATCCGAAATCGCCATGTGACGGACGTGGTGTATTTTTAAACATGGAATAATCTTTTGAGTGTTGGTTTTTATTGAATATCACTCCAGTAATTGGTGTTCCGTCAGTTTTTCCTTCAAAGATTCCGGATAAAATTTGGACTTGATCCGCTTCTTTTCTGGGTGTTGTAACGCTGCTTGTTCCTGGTTTTCTTTTATCAAGTTCCTTTTGAATGTCTTCTACAGTTAATTCTAAGTTTGCAGGGCATCCGTCAATTATTGCTCCGAGCGCTTTTCCATGACTTGACCCAAAACTTGTTACTTGAAATTTTTCTCCAATTGAATTTGACATTTTTGGCCTCTTTTTAATAATTATTGGATTATATAT
>NZ_JAXJXF010000003.1:0-1610 GCF_036307625.1 Methanobrevibacter sp. | reverse complement strand
GTCTTCAAGTGCAAATATGGGAATTCAACGCGCTAAGGGTGAATATGTTATTCTTGTAGACAATGATGACATTATTCCTTTAGATGCATATGAAAAATTGTACAATCGAGCAAAAGAAGTTGATGCAGACATTTCCATAGGCAAAGCTCATTTGCTGGGCAGATATCAGCAGGAAATGAATTTTCTAGATAACACTCCCTGGACAAAGGAAAGGATAATCACAGATGTCAACGATTATCCGGAAATCTTTTACGATGTTTTCTACTGGAACAACATAATAAAAAGGGATCTGCTGATTGACAATAATGTGGTGATTCCAGAAGAGATAAAAATTTATGGTGAACGTTGTTTTACCCATAAGGCATATACATATGCCAAGAAAATATCCATAATTCCCGATTGCGTATATCTGTGGAGAAAAAGAAGCAATGCATTAAGCCGGAGCCATAGGGATTTGGATAATTTCAACGACAGAATGAACGCATATTTTTATGACCTTGACCATTTTACAGAATGCTGTCCGGTATATTTCAATACATTATTCAGAAGAGCATTGATTCCGATTAAAGGAATTCTGTATGATAAAGAATTTGAAGATTTGTTTTTCGAAAGGATATTAGAACTTTTTGAAAAGGGAAGTGAAAAAATAGATAACTTCTATGACAACCAGTTCACCGAACTTGACAATATCCGTACATATCTGATTTTGAACGGATATAGGGATGAACTTAAAAAGTTATTGAAAACCAATTTTGGTAGAGAAACCGAAATATTTTATGAAAACGGCAAATGCTATTGGAAATTGCCGCTGTTCAGAAATCCAAATTTCAATATTCCAGATGAATTATTTGAAATACGCTACCTGAAAAAGATTTTCATCAGCATTGATGAGATTGCATCTCATGATGACCATATCACATTCACCAATTTAAAACTTCCGAAATACTTTGAATTCGACAGTGCAGGAATCTATTTAAAGGGCTTGGCTACCGAAAATGATGTTTTAAGCGAATGCACATCATATTTTGAACTTGAAAAGATTGAAAATGAGGAAAACTCATTCAATGCGAAACTGCCGCTTGATGAATTGAACAATTTGGAATTGTATACAGTATCACTCAGGGTTACAAATAAGGATGGTGCTACATATTCTGTCAGAATAACAGGAAACATTGTAAAGGAACTTAAAAACAACAACAGAGACATACATATCTTCAACAATGAGAAAAACAATTTATTCATCACATGTCAACGTTTGGACAATGCACTTGATTTGGAATTGAGTGAAGATGAACTAATTGTCAGCAGCGACAAAATTAAAAAAGATATTAAGCTGACCTTAAAAGAGAATTCAAACAATGAAAAATTCCTAATGTCCTTTGATGAAGCAAAAACCCAATATAAACTAAACTGGAAATTTTTCTTGGATAAAAATACATCATATGAATTTTTCATGACTGTATATGATGATGCAGGGAAATTAAAAAAGCGTATCAAAGTTAAAGACACATACATGAAAATAAGCACAGCTTCAATTACAACTGGCAATGGCGTTAAAGTTGAAGTTTATGTAACCCCTCAGGGAAACATCATGATGAAGTCAAATTGAT
>NZ_JAXJXF010000002.1:0-4431 GCF_036307625.1 Methanobrevibacter sp. | reverse complement strand
GGCATGATAAAAACTTTTACTCCACCTATTTATTAAATTTAACTATTTTTAGATAAAATTAAAAATTCACAACTAATTTTCATCAAAAAATTTTAAATCAACAAAGTTTTTGAAAGAGTCAAAATATTTAAACTTAATACTGTAAAAAAATAATTTAGGATTTGAAACAAAACTAGAATCATTTCCCCATAGTCCGATGATAATAATGATAATAGCAACATATTAGAACAAATGTTCTAAATGCATTGTCTCGCGATGAGCCCTAAGGAATTTCTTATATCTGGAGCCCTTAATATGACCAACTGCATATTTACTATTATCTTAACCAATAATATTCAGACTAGCGAAAATAGTCTTTGGATTTGACACTATGGCAAACAAGAATTAAGGTTTAAATAAAACATTAACACTATTTTTTAATAGATAACATGAGAAAGAAAGAAATTGAAATCGAAGGAATAACAATACAACTACACCGAAAAAATATCAAAAATATGTATCTTCGAGTTTTACCACCACAAGGAGAAGTTGTAATCTCCGCACCATACCTTTTACCCTATGAAGAAATAATCAATTTTGTAAAGTATAGAAAAGAATGGATTTTAAAAAAGCAGGAACTAATTTTAAACAACAATATACAAGGCCCATTAAAATACAAAACCGGTGAAAAACATTACCTCTGGGGAGCAGAATACGAATTACAATTGGTTTCCAAAGATGAATTAAAAAAAATTCATGTTGATTATAATGAAAACATAATATATCTTCCGGTTCCCAAAAGAAGCAAAAAGGAAACCCGAGAAAAACTTTTAAATGAACTGTATCGGTCTGAACTTAAAAAGGCTATACCTCCAGTTTTGAAAAAATGCAGTGCAATGGTTGGCAAAACCCCCTCAGAAGTAAAAGTAAGAAACATGAAAAATTGGGGAAACTGTAGATATCAGGACAAAAGAATTACATTAAATTTGAAATTAGCAAAAAAAGATCCAATTTGCCTTGAATATGTAATGATACATGAATTATGTCATCTGATAGAATTCAATCATGGAAAAAACTTTAAAAAATTGATGGACAAATTTTGTCCAAATTGGAAAAAAATAAAAAAAATATTAAATGAATAAGAAGATTATCTGTTTTCTTTAAGCATGTCTTCTTTTTCATCTGGAGTTAATTGTTCAACAATATCTTCAGGAGTACCTATATCAAGGATTTTACCTCCCCTCATTAAAGCAGCCCTATCACAAACATCCAAAACAAAGTCCATATCGTGAGAAATGATAATGAATGTTTGTTCTAATTCAGTACGTGCTTTTAAGATAGAATCTGTTACAACAACACGAGTGACAGGGTCCATTGTACCTGTCGGTTCATCTAAAACAATAAGATTAGGTTCTTTAATTAAAACTTGCGCAAGAGCAATCCTATGTTTTTCCCCAACACTTAATTGGTCAGGATATTTGTCAAGAATAGCTACAGCAGTTGCATCTGAAAATCCAACTGTAGTTAATGCATGAATAGCTTTAATTTTACCAAACTCAGCAGGCAAATTCAAACTGATTGCATCAGTTAAGTTACCCAAAATAGTTCTATGAGGATATAATGAATACTCTTGATGTAATAAACCAATATAAGGCATAATACGGCCACGATTAAGAGGACCCACTTTAGTCATGTCAATCCATTCATCACCAAGTTTAATTTCAATGTTACCGCTACTTGGTTCAGTTAATCCCATCAACATTCTAGTTGTAGTTGTTTTTCCAGAACCGCTTAAACCTACAATACCGAATATTTCTTCTTTATTAATGTCTAAGCTAATTCCATCAACAGCTTTTACTACTCCTCTTTCAATAGAA
Organism: Methanobrevibacter sp.; assembly: GCF_036307625.1. Taxonomy (GTDB): domain Archaea; phylum Methanobacteriota; class Methanobacteria; order Methanobacteriales; family Methanobacteriaceae; genus Methanocatella. The sequence continues at coordinate 2,575 of NZ_JAXJXF010000002.1, read as the reverse complement.
TAGTAATGTTTTTTAACATCTTCAAGAATTACTTGTTTTTCACCGAATTCAGGGATTTCTGGTTTTTCTGGAATTGGTACAGTTTCCATAAACTTGTCTACAATAGTTTGTGGTTCTCCTTCTTCTTTAATTTGACCATCTTCCAACCAAATAACATTGTCAGCAAGTTCAGTCATAACTTCTGGCCAGTGAGAAGTAATTAACATGGTGATTCCTTCATCTTTTACGCCCTCTTTCAAAGTATTGTGAAGTTTTACAGCAGTTTGAGGATCTAATGTACCGGTTGGTTCGTCAGCTAAAAACATCATAGGGCCTTTAGCCAATTGTCTTGCAAGAACAACCCTTTGCTTTTCTCCCCCACTCAAATCACGAGCAATATGAGTGATCCTATGATTCATCTGAACCATTTCTAATAATTCAAGAGCAAAGTACAGTCCTTCTTCATAATCGACATTATCAGGCATTGCCCTCATTACATTTTCAATTACTGTTTCCTCATCATACAATGCGAAATTACGTTGCAACATGATGGAAATTCTTCTTTTGATACTTGCGAATAATTTTCTTTCAGCATTGAAGAAATCAACTTCTTTTGATTCTAATGTTGCACCACAACTACATTTTTCACCGACATGTGATGGAGAGTCTACTGCTAAACATTCTGGGCAAACAGCAAGGTTCATTATAATATTACCTGCATCAGGCTTGTAATCTAATGTACCCCTAAGCATGTTAATTAAAACAGATTTTCCACTTCCACTACGTCCCAAAATACCTAAAGTTTCACCTTCATTAATCTTCAAATTAATATCTTTAAGAACATCAACACCATCAAATGTTTTTGTAATATTCTTAAGTGTAATAAAATCCATGAAATCACCTATTAAAATAATTTTTATTCAAAACTATTAATAATACTTTCTAATAACAATTGTTTTAAAAAAAAATATTAATATTGAGAAATATTAAAATCCAAATTGCCAGAAATAACTGCTCTAGCAATTGAAAAACCATAAACGCCAGCAGCTATCATTTTTTCAATATTCTCTTCACAATTTAAAGAATTGTTTCCAATTACCTTAACATCAGTATTATCAGAAATCTCTTTTACAAGAGAATAGTCTGCATCAAAAACACCTTTTTTCATCGCATCAATATGCAAATAATCTGCACCTGCATCCCCAATCAATTGGGCAACTTTTAACGTATCAATCCCATCAACATTAGCCCTGATTTTAACAGAAACTTCACAATCAACATTATTAACAATTTGAGATATGAATTCTTTCAAATCAGGCCTTTTTAACATTTCTTGCCCACAACCAATAGATGTAATCTCCTCTTGGCGACAATGACAATTAATTTCAACAATATCCAATTCTTTAATATTACCAACATCGATTATTGGCTGTGGAGTTGTTGCCCTTACATTTGCAGACACTTTTACATTAGGATGAACTTTCTTTACTGAAGCAACTTCCGATTCAATATGCGAAAATATTTCATTTAAAGGGAAATCGAACTCTTTTCTCCCTCTTTTAACAATTTCTTTACTTGCTTCAATAGTAGATGCATCTAAACTATAACCACCCAAAGTAGCTACATCAAAACCCAATGGAATAACACGATTTAAAAATTCGGAATTTGAAATTCCGGCCATAGGTGCAACTACTTTCATCATAAAATCACTTAATACTCTTTTTCAATAACCCAAGTCCACATTTCATTATTATTAGCACGAATTTCCTCAAGTCCTATATCAGCCATGTATGCTGCATCTTCAGCATTTTTACCTCTGCCTATACCTGCTTTGAGTTTAATGCCTATTTCTTCATCAATTTCAACCATTATTTCTTCAATTTCCTTTTCAGATAAACCATTACATGGAGACATGAAATTATCTCCACCAATGAAGAACAATAATGCTCCTTTTTTAATCAATTTAGTCATTAAATAATGTTGAGCTTTGTTAACCATGAAACTAGTGTCAAAAGCAGATTCAATGTCAGTTAATGTTTCAGTTACACTATTAATATCAATGTGAGCTGCTTGAACATAACTATCTTCTTCACTAACCAAACTATCGATAGCTAAAATTTCTTTTCTTTCACCGGATTGAGCACTGCCCGCTTTTTGAAGAGCAATAGTTGCTAATTTTTGAGCTTCATGAGGAGTTTCAGCAGCTCCAACACCCATACTTACAGTAATAGGATATCTATTTCTAATAGACCTTTGAATTCTTAAGTGATCTTCTTCATCAAGACCATTGGAAATTGCAAGTAAATTATCAAATCTAGTAAAGAAAACCAAACCTTTCTTATTGCCGAAATGATTATTTAAATCAGCAAATAAACTAGCTTGAAGCATTTGTAAATCAGATTCAGTACGTGGTCTTGGAGTTACAGTCCATGGCCCATAATTGTCAATTTGTATTAATGTCATTTGTATCATTTAATATTCGCCTCTTTTAATTAAAGAATACTATCCATAATAATTTGTGCTAAATTTTTTTTAGCACCTAAATTATTCATTATAGTATTTGTAACTGTTACCTTATTAACTATTTGATTTAATT
>NZ_JAXJXF010000001.1:0-9691 GCF_036307625.1 Methanobrevibacter sp. | reverse complement strand
TTTTGAGCTACAAAATGAGAACCTTTTGGAACTTTTATGGAAAAGTCATCACCGAACTTCTTTGAATCCAATTTTGCTGCAGACACGGCCCCCAGACATAATATAAATACAATGACTCCAATTAAAATAATTTTTTTATTCATACTTCATTACCCCTTAAACTCGATTGTTTTAGCCATTTCAACTAAATTGTCAACATTATTCCCACTGAGAACTACCAACTGATGGCCATCCCTTGCTAAAACTCCATATTTGTAGTTATTACCTCCAGGATTTTTTTGAGACACATTACCTGTATTCTCCAAGATAACCAAATCCCCCTGATGAGTTACCTTTGTATTATTTGTCTCATTACCATATTCAATGAAAAGGTTAATGAAATCATCAGTTATCATAAAAGACTCCATATATCCAACGGAAAATTTCTTGTTTTTATCATCATAGGTTTTCATAACTCCAAATCCATCCCCACTATTATTCCAAGATTTCTTAAACACTGTTCCCTTCGGAACTTCCATCGTAAATGCGCTGTCAAAATTATAAACTGTAGCATTGGCACTGCTTGATTTTGCAGGACTCATACCTCCGAAAAACATGAATCCTACTGCCGCAACCAATGCGACGATAATGATGACAAGCACAGCAATAATTATTTTGTTTTTCTTCTCCATTTTATCACCATTATTAAAATATTGTGCTTAAAAAGATATAAATCATTCCTAAATCCAACCAATATTATAGCTAAATATTGTGAAAACTGTGATTCTATTCAAAAAAAGTGTCCCAGTTTGATGTGTCCACCAGCATCATCAAAGAATTAGAAAGAAAATGGAGACTCACAGCATACCATGATAAAACCTACCTGCACCACACCATGAAAAAAATTGGGAAATATGATTTATTGGCGAAGACCAAACACTCTGCCATGATGTTCAATTCAATCGAAATTAGAAATTCAGCAGGAATAAAATAACAAAACATCTTACATTTTTTAATCCATACTCCGAAAACGGCCAGTCGATATCAAATAAATCAGACATTATAAATATTTTAAACTAAATATATTTTTAACATGACAAAGAAAATAAGCGGAATTTTTACTTATTTTATTGATATTTATTCTGATCGGAGCAGTTCAGGCGTCAGATGATTTCAATGAAACATTAACTTCAGACATTGATGAAGCAGTAATTGAAATCCCTGCTGAAGCTGAAATATCAAAGCCCGATGAAAATGCAATGCTAAGTGAAATTCAAGTGGAAAACAAAACTTTTAAAGATATTCAAAATGCAATAGATGCCTCAAAGCCAAATGACACTATTGAACTGGAAGGAGTTTATACCGGAAACGGAAGCAAGATACGCATTCCCTTTCACGAATTGACATTTGTCGGTAAAAATGGAGGAGCAACACTTGATGCAAGAAATTTATCCGAGATAATCTATTCAAACGCACCAAGGGTTACATTTAAAAACATCAATTTCATCAACGGAAATACTGTTGGTAATTTAGAATTATATCGCTCAGTAATTCATGCAGAGCAGGAATTGGTTCTTGAAAACTGTTCAATGACCAATAATCACATCACCCAAAACTTTTTAAGCCGTCTGATTTTCAGCCGCTCCTCGGTTAACCTGACCAAATCAATATTTTCAAATAATGACTATTATAATGACTTAATGAATGTGGGAGATTGTTGTATTGACAACTGTACTTTTGAGAACAATCATTTTTATTCCGAATATCAAAGAAGATTACTCCTTTCCGGCAATTTATTTATAAACAATTCCAGATTCAATGATATCAATTCATTAGCCAGCTCTGGAAATTGTACAGCAGTGAACTCATTTTTCAATAAAGTTTGCCTGTCAGTTAACGGAAAGGAAAATAAAATCATCAACTGTTCTTTTAAAAACAGCAAACAGGCAATCGATATAGTAATATCAGGCAATGGACAAATCAATTTTAATATCACCAACTCGTCTTTTGAAAATATTTCAGAAAATCTAATAGTCACAACAGCGTTTTCCGACTACGAAAAAACAATTAACCTAAATATCACAGGTTCAACATTTGAAAATTTCAAGAAATATTATCTTAAATCCAACCTGAAAATCATGAATTCAACATTTAAAGGAGGAAGTGTTGAAGCAAGTGGAAACATTTCAACATTTATGGCCACAACATTCATAGCCACCCCATTATATCTCCACACCAATAATACATACATCAATGACTGTTGTTTCATAAATAACACCAAAGCTGCGATAAGTGTAAGTGAAGGGTATAATTATCTTGAGATAGGAAATTCCAAATTTATCAACAACAGCAACAGCAACTATGGAGGTGCGATAGATGAATTCGGCCACAAAAGGATGATTGTTAAGAATTGCGAATTCATAAACAACAGTGCCTCAAGAGGAGGAGCAATATTTGCATATGATGTAAAAAACATCACTATTGAAAACTGTTCATTCATCAAAAATCATAATCCAATCTTATTTTGGAAAATTCCTTACGAAAATATTAAATTTGAAAAATGCAGCTTTAAAGACAATGTCGCCTCACATAATAAAGACATTGTAGGATATTATAAGGTAAGCGTGAAACAGACAGGAAGCTATGATGGAGAAACAAGCTTTAATGTGAAAGTTATTGATGCCTATACAAATAAACTGGTTCCATTTGAATGTTTGAAAAATGTCAAATTTAGCCTGTATCAAATTCTAGAGTTCGATGAGGAGGGATTTTACTGGAGTATCGGCAATGAATTTTCCCCAGCCAAAGCCAGTGACGGAAGTCTAATATTCAAAGTTAAAGATGTTTATAAAAGTGATATGGGTGTTGATTATAAAATTGTCACATCCAAATTTAATTCATATTTTACTTTCACTGACGGCGAATTCAGCAGCGATTTCTACTTCGGAAATAAGACAATTAAAAAGCCTCACATGAATATTGTGCCAACCAAGTTGTCCATAACCGCCCGAACAAGTGAGAATGTGCTTGTTCTTTTCAAGGATTTGAACAATAAGGCATACATGTTTAACGCAAAGTATACCATAAAATTATATAAAGGAGATAAGGTAGTATTCAAAAAAAGCGGAACCGACTCAGATATCTCATTATATGGACATAATTTCAATGCAGGCACATATAAAATGGTAATCACCGCTTCAAATGAAGCATTTTCTTCAACATCAATCACCAAAACATTTAAAGTAGAAAAGGTGAAAACAAAAGTTGCCGCTCCAAAGATTACTGCAAAATACAAAAAAACAAAATACTTCAAGATAACCGTCAAACAATTGACTAAAGAACCGCTTAACCCAAAAGTTAAGGTAAAAGTCAAAATAGGCAAGAAAACATACAATCTCAAGACAGACTCCAAAGGAGTTATCAAATTCAATACAAAATCCCTTAAAGTCGGAAAATATGCGGTAAAAATCACATCCGGTGATTCGAATGTGTCAATCAATGGAAAATCAGCAATAATTATTAAAAGATAGATTTTTCTATCTTTTATTTATTTTTTTCAACAAATCTGCAGAAAAAACATTCTATTTTTAATCTGCACGAGTTCAGTGACCATCATCAAGTGATGCTGCTAGAGAAGTTACCCCAACCATGGCAGCTGAAACAAACAATATGGCAATAAACATTATATCCATATTATCACCTACTTATTTTTTAATTTCAGTAACTGTATATGGAAAGAAGACTATTTAAATCTTTTCGAAAGCAAGTACTTGCTTTCATTTTGAACATCTACGGCTTGTAGAAACCTGAAAATTCCTGCACAATAACGATAAAGTGGATAATATTCACCATATCCAAAATATTATATGTAAAATTTTAACATATCATATAATATCTAAAAAAAATTGAGGCAAAAAAATTATGAAGTACAAAAAGAGCATGATTATATTATTTATAGCTATTTTTCTCTTCTCCATTGCAGGCGCATGCGCAAGCGATGCCAACACTACGGCAATGGCAGTAGCAGACGAACAGACAACAGATGAAATTAACGAATTACAATTAAATAATCCTGCACCAGATGATTCCAAAATCCTTGCTTCATCTGTAGGCAATGAAATACTTAAAAGTCCTACAACGGTTACAAACCACACTTTTGATGCTATTAAAAGTGCAATCAATGAGGGTTATGATACCATCTATCTCGAACCGGGTATATACAATGGAACAAATCCAATTGGTATTATGGATAATGGAAATGGTGTCACTATCATTGGAAATTCCACAATACTGGATGGACAGGGACAGACAAGCATGTTTTTCATTTCAAACTCAGGAAACATAAAAATACAGAATATTACATTCGCAAATGGTAACAGTGATGGTGGTGGAGCAATATTTGCGGAACGTGGTTTTATGGAAATCATCGACTGTACGTTCACAAACAATACTGTATTAAATAAAACAGGAGGGGGAGCAATATTGTCCTCATTATCTGATGTAAAAGTCATCAACTCCACATTCACAAACAACAAAGCAATTATGGGTGGAGCAATAGCCTGTATGATTGGTACTATGACAGCCGAAGGCTGCATTTTCACAAACAATACTGCAGAGGATGATTATATAATCTACATATTGGAAAGTAATGGGCAAATCACTACCAGTGTTTTTACAAACAACCGTGCTAATGGTATCGTATACATTGATGGAGATACAGGTAGCACAATCAACAATAATATTTTCTTAAACAACATTGGAACCCCTGTCGACTTTTATTATGAATCCAATACAGACTACAATTGGTTTGGACACAATGAAAGCAACTATAAAGACGATTCTGGAATAGGCAAATGCAACAAATGGCTCTTTTTAAATGCAACAGCAACTCCAGACACAATGAACATGTCAGACACATCCAATGTAACATTCACAATATGGGCATATGATTCAAGCACCAACACTACAACCCCATATGACAAGAATCTCCTGAAACCTGTCGATTTGAAAATCACTGCAGAAAAAGGAAATCTCAGCAGCAACACTGCCAAATTTGGGGAAACAATCATATATACTCCAAATAGTGGAGGAAATTCAAGCGTGACAGCGTCAATGGAAAATGTCTCATACACCATTTATATAAATGTCAATAACGGTGACCCAAACCTTTCACTTGTCAACGGAGAGGTTCCGTACTCAGAAAATACTACACTCACACTCAACTACAATTCCCTGGCAACCGGAAAGGTAAACATTACCCTTAAAGGCAAAAATCACAAAAAGACATTGACAGACTTGACTTTAAACTCAACAATGGATCTTGGAAGCGTCCTTCCAGATGAATATGATGTAAGTGTTGCATATTCCGGTGACGATTCATTCACAGATGCTGCAGCATCCGGAAAGCTCACAGTGCTTAAAATCGATTCGGATATCAGGGTGAAAGCACATGACATTAATGTCACAGACACAGACGGCATAATGTTTACAGTAACATTGCCTGAAAACGCAACCGGAAACATGACAATAAGCAACGGCAAAACAGTCGACGTGGCTAAAAATGGCAAAGTGAAAAAGGGAAAGCTCATAGTTGAAATCAAAAACGATGAATATCCTGTCGGAGAATACGAATGGACATTCACCTACCTTGGAGATGACATATACAAAAACTCAACCGATCAGGCAACATCAAAGATTCTAATCATTGAAAGCAAAATAACTCCCGAAAACAAGACAATCGAGATGATTTTCGATGACAAGTCAAAAGTCAACTACACAACAGATCCTGAAGGCCTTGAGGCAATCAAATTTGAAAGCACCAACGAAAGCGTAGTGACAGTCACATCCAAAGGAGCCATAAAGGCAGTGGGTGCAGGAAAGGCAAAAATAATCATCAAATTTGATGGAAACGAAAACTACACTGCATCCAATGCAACAGTATCAGTTACTGTCGAAAAGGCAAAATCAACATTGACAGTTCCGGATGTCACATTCGACTACGGCAAAAAGGGCACATCAAACACAACATTTACCGGAGCTACAGGAATCAATGCAACCGTAAACGACACCAATGCTGTTGTAGAAATTGATGGAAGCGTAATTACAGTATCCAATCTGACAGTTGGAACATATACATTGACTGTAACAACAGTGCCTGATGCAAATCACAAGAAAACAACAAAAACCGCAGATATCACTGTCAACAAGGCCGACTCCAAAGTCAGTGTCGATGTTCCGGACATATACTACGGAAGCTCTGCAAACGTCAATGCAACATATGAGGGTGCAACGGGAATTACTGCAATACTCGCTGATAAAAACCTGACCGTCAAAGACGACGCAATAATCATTCCGGATGACTTGGATGAAGGTCCATACTTCTTAACCGTAACAACAGTGCCTGACGAAAACCACAATGAAATAACAGAATATTTTGAAATCTTTGTAAATCCTGCCAACTCAACTATTGACGTTGATGATGTTGAAACCGACTACGGCGAATCTGTTGATGTCAACATCACATATGAAAACGCAACAGGATTCACAGCAGAACTAAACGGCAAAAACCTGACCGTCAAAGACAACACAATCACAATTCCAGACGATTTGGATGCGGGAACATACAATCTGACCGTAACAACCACAACAGACATCAACCACAACCCGACAACAAAAACAGCAACAGTAACAGTCAACAAGGTTAATTCAACATTGACAGTCCCAGACATCACATTCAACTACGGCGAAACCGGAACCGCAACCACAACATACACAGGAGCAACCGGAGTCAGGGCAAGCGTAAACGACACAGGAGCACATGTTGAAATAAACGGAAGGTCAATTACAGTATCCAACCTGCCAGCAGGAACATACACACTAACCGTAACAACAATACCTGACGATAACCACAACTCAACAGAAAAAACAGCAACAGTAACTGTCAACAAGGTTGATTCTACAGTAACTGCCGGAAACATCACATTTGAGTACGGATTAACCGGTACAACAACAGTATCATACACAGGAGCCAGTGGATTTAATGCAACAATCGAAAAAGGAACTGTGCAAATCGAAGGCAATGAAATTATCGTTTCCGGTTTAAATCCGGGAAACTATAACCTAAACATAACAACAATACCTGACAGCAATCACAATGCAGTCAGCAAAAGCATCAAGGTCAAAGTAAACAAGGCCACTACAGAAATAACCGCACCGGGCTTGGTAACTGCATACAATGTCAACAAGTATCTGACAATCACACTGAAAGACAACAAAAACAGCACAATTGCAGGTGCAAGCATAACCGTCAACATAAACGGTGCCAAAAAATACACAACAAACAAAAACGGCCAGGTCAAAATAAACACCAAGACCTGGACTCCAAAAGTCTACAGCGCCGAAATAACCTTTGCCGGAAATGCAACACACAGCAAATCACAGGCTACAGCATATATCCTTTCAATAAAGGCAACACCTAAACTGACTGCTAAAAACAAGACCTTCAAATCCACAGACAAAACCAAGAAATACAGCGTTTCACTTAAAAACAACCAGAAAAAACCGATGAAAAATGCTAAGGTCAGATTAACAATCGGAAAAACAACATACAAAACAACAACAAACGCCAAAGGAATTGCAACATTCAAACTGACAAAACTGACAAAAACCACAAAGGCAACTGTAAAATACCCTGGAAGCAGAAACTACAATGTAGTAAGCAAAAAAGTGAAACTGACAGTGAAAAAAGTCTTCAAGACAATATCCAAAGGAAGCAAAGACCACGCAATGGTTAAAAAAATCCAAAAGGCACTTATAAAGAATGGATACTACAAATCATCTTCCGGCAAAGCTTACAAGGTCGATGGAATCTATGGAGACCACACTGAAAAGGCAGTAAAACAATTCCAAAAAGCCAAAAAACTTAAAGTGACCGGAAAAGTGGATGAAAAAACAGCCAAAAAACTTGGAATAATTTAAAGTAGATACCAAATATCGTATCTACTCCTTTTTCTTTTTACTACATCTATACCATTGCCGAACATATGAATGATTCAGACAATTGAATTGCTGAATTTAAAAAGAAATACCATTAAATGCTTTAAAAATTAAAATCAATTAAAATAATAAGACGGAAAATCAAGGAATTAATGCCTTATTTCTGAACCCCCGCAAGGCATCATAGACCTTGAACAGCAATTACCAAAAAAGAAAAAAGGAGTGAAAAGCTCCTATTTAACGTACATCCTAACTTTTTTGCTAACCTTCTTGTAGTATGCATCTCCCGCAAAGCTTACGGATGCAACAAAAGATCCCTTTTTGGTCAGTTTGGTAATCTTGAATGTTGCCTTGCCCTTGCTGTTTGTTTTGGCAGCATAAGTTTTACCGTTGACCTTTAGAGTGACCTTTTTGCTTTTCATAACCTTGTTGTTATTGTCCTTCAATGCAATTGAGTATTTTTTGATTTTTAAAGAACGCTTGAATGTTTTTTTGGCAGCCGTCAATTTAGAAGTTGCCTTTTTAACGGAGATATCTGCGGAACCATAGGCATCCTTTTTGCCTTTTATAACAACAACATAATCTCCAGGCACGATATTGCAGGCAAGATTTACCTGGCCCTTGGAGTTGGTATTCACACGAAGAGTTTTGCTGTAACCATCCCCCCATATATCAAAAATTTCAATGGATAAAGGATAATTCGAAAGGAGACTGCCTTTATAGTCCTTTACAACAATTTTTAACTTTTTGGAATCCCCATAGACCTTTTTAAAACCATCTTCCACATAAATTTCATCTTCTAATGCTTTGACTGTTAATTTAAATGATTTCATTTCCTCACTTACAGGATTAACAGCAGTTACAACATGTTCGCCTGCATCCAATTTGATTAAAGAGGATGCAACACCATTATTGTTAGTTTTGGCGGTGAAAGTGCCGCTTCCAATTTTAAACTGAACATCACTATCTGCAAGCGCATTGCCGTAAACATCCATGAAAGTCGCCTTAAGATATGAATTTCCATAATCATAACTCAAATCAGACACCATTATTGTGGATTTGACTGTAACCTTGGATGTGACGGACTTGCCGCCGTATGCAGCACTAACGGAATATGTGCCCGGATCCAGCTCAATGCCCATATAAGCATATCCTTGGCTGTTGGTTGTCATAGTCATTGAAACGGAACCACGACTGTACATAATGTCTGCACCATTTACAGGCTCACCATTGTCGGTAACGCGAATTACAAGCTTATCCGGAGCGCCGTAGTACTTGGTCAAATCAGGAGCTGAAATGACGATATTGTGTCCGCTTGAAACAACAATGGAAATTTCAGATGACCTGGCAGAATTGAAGTTGGAATTTCCAACCAATGTTGCATAAGCCTTATATGTGCCCTCACCTGTTAAATTCACTTTCAAGGTGGCCTTACCGGAACTAATTGATTTGGTGAAATTGGCATGATTTCCTCCAATAGTGAAAATAACATCTCCTGAGGTAACAGAAGGAGTGAGAGTAGCTGTCAATGTAACCAATGTTCCGCTTTTGGCATAACCGAGAGATATTGAAGGAGATACCTTATTAATAGTCAATTTAAATGATTTTGTCTCACCGCTTGAAGGATTGACCGCAGTTACAGTATAAGTACCGACATTCAAGCTGCTTGAATATGACGCAACACCATTACCGTCAGTTTTGGCATAGTAATTTGTAT